>CAKOHL010000014.1 GCA_934085635.1 uncultured Bacilli bacterium
TTTTCAAATACTCAGTCATATTCTCTCCCCATCTAAAGAAGTAAAATGTTTTAGGATGAATTCCATCTCCAGCATAAGGATTTTCTCTTTCTTTTAAATATGCACTGTTATCTAAGTATGGTACCCCTAGTTCATTTAATAGTTCAATAAGTTTTTGGTTAAATTCATCTAAGTATTGATATGCTGGATATTTGCTTACTGCATTATCCCCTACTGGGATAATAAGATTTACTATAATTTTAGTATTAGGAAGTTCACTTTTTAAATACTCAAGTTTTTCTCTATAATATTTTATAAATTTTTCAACATTCCCATTGTGCATCTTAACATCATTACATCCATAACTTAAAAACAAATAATTAGGATTGTACTCTTTAACTAAAGGTAAATCTTTCTCCATATTATCTATTCTTCTACCACGAGTAAACACAACATTTTCTTTATTAAGAACTCCATAACAACTAAGCCCCTCAGCCATCGAGTCACCAACTACCATCGCGTGCTTTTCAGTAAACACTCTCTTAATCTCACTCTTTTGCTCAGAAGTTGTACCAGTTGTATTTGTATTAGTTGTAGTTTTAACAGGTATTTTCTTCCAAACAGCATAAAGTGTAATGTCACTAGTTATATGCGTATCACTTTTAAACTCACTACCATCCTCATAAGTCCAGTTAACAAAAGTGTATCCATTATAAGTAGGATTATCTGGTAAATTAATAGTTTCATTTTCATTAACTGTAATGCTAGAAACCTTGCTTCCTCCTTTAGAATCAAAGGTAACTGTATAAGTTTTAATAGTCTCTATAGGTAGAGGAGCACTATTATTACTCTTCTTATCTTTATCACTTGCATAAACTTCAACTACTGAATAAACAGAAGTAAAAAGAAGCAACACCACAAGTGCTATAACTATGGTTTTAACCACCTTATTTTTCTTTTTCACAATAAACACCTCCAAAATAAGAAAGCGTTTTTTAAGACGCTTGCTCAAGTTTATTTAATTCTGTTACACCATTTTGTACTTTATAATATACTTTTACTTTATCACCTTTAGACAAGAATGGAAGTATATCTTTATTAACTTTAATATTAACTCTATACTTGTTATTATCAGTATCAGTTAAATAATAATATGTATTTCCATCAATCATAACATCCTTGATAGAATTAATTATAATTGTCTTTTCTTCTTCATTACCAGTCACATTACTAGGTACACTATTTAAATAGTTATCTTTTGCTTTTTCTATACCTAAACTAGCATCAGTTACTACAACTTTCTGATAATCTTCTACATCAATAAATCCATACATTTTAACAAGACCCGCATTATCTTTAAGACTAACTAAATAAGTAGGTCTATTATTTAAATTTATTAAAAGTGGGAAAGTACTAGTATACTTCATTTGTTGTACCTGACCTTCAGCACTTGCCATTGCAGAATATTCTTCAGCTCCTGGTACTTTATAAAAATTAGTTTCCTTAGTTCTTAAATTAGTAAGAATAAATCCGATATTACTCTCGTCAGTACTAACTGAAGTAATACCTGTATACATATACACGTCATCATCTAAAACTAAATAATTATATCCATCAGTAGTCATGACAACACCAGTTTGACTAAATACAGAATTTAAAAATCCCTTCTGATAAAGTCCCCAGTCATCCACTTGCTCAATAATAAGGTCAGTTGGAAATACGTGATCCACCCAAGCAGGAACATCATCAAGCTTATAATACTCAGTATTGCCTGTAACAGGGTCAGCAACAACAACCCCCTTAACATCACGTTTAAGTCCAACTGCAGTATATTTCATCACAGGCACAACATAATATGGATTACCTTCATTATCAAGTTCAAAATTAGCATCTCCAAAAATAAATGTAGGATACTTAAATCTTAAATGTCTAAACAAATTCTTATTAAAAAATGCACTTTCAGTATATTTCATATCCTTTTCTAAAGTAACCAAATCACTTGATCCATCCACACTATTTACCTTAATATATCCAGTAACACCTTTATCTTTATTCTTAAGCCATTTAAAGAAACCATTATACTCAAGTGGTGTCACTCTTACAATATTACCATCATAATTTATCTGACTATAATTATCACTTACATAATATTGACTAACCATCTCTGGCATTCTTCCCATAGTTCTATCCCCAAGTTTAGAACTAGAATCCTTATCTAAAAGAGGAAGTTTACTAAAATCGACTTCTTTAATATCATTAATAAAATTCTTATCAGTATTAATAGTAATTCTCTTACTATAACTTTTACTATTAAAAAGAGGACTACAAATAATATCACTTAAAGTAATAAAAGCAAAAACACCCATTACACTAAAAACTAAAAATTTAGAAGATTTTAAAGCAATTTTAGCTTTCTTACTCATAAACAAACTCAAAACCGATAAAACTAACGTATACACAAAAATCAAAAATAACACAAATGTTAAAAATGCTAAACTGTGTAAATTAATTGGAGGTAAAAATAAATAATATAAAATTCCTGCAAGTACTAAAGTAATTATAATACTAATAATGTTTTCTTTTTTCATTAATTTTCTCACCAATTTAATTGTACCACTTTTTAAACAAAAATTGAAGTAAAAGTATGCTTTTTAGAGTAAAAGTTGCTCGACAAAATTCGACATTTTCAAAAAAAAATCTAAATTAAAAAACTTCACAAAACGTGAAGAATATTATAATCTAAATGGCGTCCTTGGGGCGATTCGAACGCCCGACTTTCTGCTTAGGAGGCAGATACTCTATCCTGCTGAGTTACAAGGACATCTAAATAAATTATAACACAAAAATTAAGTCACATCTACACTAATTTAAGTATTTTTACAATGTCATAATCTTCTGGCACATCAATATAACTAGAATAAGATATAAAAGCACTTCTTCCATTTTTACTAGACCACATATTAGAAGAGTTTAATCTAGAAAAATGAAAATCGTTACTTCCACCTTTAACACTTCTTTCAAACATAACAGCAATACTATATCCAGAAATATTAAGTAGCTCTACATCACTTAAAGTATTAGTTAAAACTTCATTAGCCTTTTTAGGACACTTTAAACCAGAAAATACTCCAGGATAAAATAGAAAACTCTCATTAGTAATTCTAGAAAAAGCATCTCTAAAAATAAGAGGCATATCAAGTCTTAAAGCATACGCATAACAATTAAAAAATAAATAATTATTTATATAATACTCCCTATCTTCATCATAATTAGGTGAATTACTAAGTATACCTAAACGTTTCTTAAGATACACCACGTACAAAGAAAGCACTTCATCATAATTTAAATTCTCATTTAAAATAGTATTTCTTATCTCTTCAAAATTCATAAATCCCCCTAATACAAAAAGGTTACACTTTGTAACCTATAACTTTTCAACTACTTCAATTCCCAAAATACTTGTTGCATTCTTTATAACTACCTTGGCACTAGCTAAAAGTAATAATCTAGAATTTCTTAAAGTTTCATCCTCTTCCTTTAATACACTAACTTCTTCATAAAATCTAGAAAGTAATGCACACAAATCATTAAGATACTTAGTCAAAATAACAGATTCGCTAGTCTTTACAGTCTCTTTAACAGCATCAGCAAAATCATATAATTTTTTAACAATCAATAACTCAATCTTATTACTTAAAACTACATTATCAAAATTATAATTAACTGTAGCCTTACTTAATATAGAATTAATTCTAGCATAATTATAAAGAATATATATAGCAGAATTACCAGCAAAATTAGTAGCTTCATCTAAATTAAAATTAATATTTTTACCCCTATTAATATTTAACATACTATACTTAATACAAGAAGCAGCCAAACTAAGAAGATTATCTTCTTCACAAGTACTATTTCTTTCTTTAAAAGCACTTTCTAGTTTCTTCATTGCTTCAACTATAAAGTCTTCTAAAAGAACAACTTTACCTTCCCTAGTGGCCATCTTATCACCATTTAAAAGTACAAATGAATAGCTAATAAGTTTAGGACTATCATACCCAAGAATATCTAAAGCAGCACTAATCTGCTCCATATAAACCTTCTGATCTTCTCCAAGTACTATTAAATTAACATCTTTATTCTTCTCCATCTTATAAATGCTATACGCAATATCTCTAAGTGGATACAAACTAGTTTTATCTTCACGAGTTAAAACTAAAACAGGTGCTTTTGTAGGAATACCATAACCATCTAAATCTAAATAATATCTACCATTCTCATCTTCCTTAAGTTTTCCCTTCTTCTTAAACTCATCAAGAATATTATTAGTAATATTACCAAAAACAAAATCACTCTCGTGCTTAAAATTATCCCAATGAATATCAAGCTTATCAAATATTTTAGTTTGCCCTTCTACACACAAATCAGTTATTTTCCTAAATTCTTCTCTAACTTCTTCATCCCCATTTTCAAGTAAATTCAAATAATGAAAAACTTCTTTCTCTAGAAGAGGATCATTTTTAGCTTCTTCATTAATATCAATATAAAGTTTAAGCATATCATTAAATGTTACTTTACTAATATCTCCAAACTTCTTAACTCCAATTAAAAGCATAGATATTTGTTTACCTATATCGTTAACAAAATATTCCCTAAGAACATCGTAGCCATTAAACTTGTAAAGTCTAGCTAAAAAATCTCCAATAATACTATTCCTACTTCTTCCAATATGAGGACTAGCATTAGGATTAATAGAAGTATGTTCGATTAAAAGACTCTTAGAAACCCCTTCATTAGTACTTCCATAATTATCTTTCTCTTTTAAAATTCTTTCTAAAAGTACCTTAGCCATATTAGAAACATTAACTCTAAAATTAATATAAGGACCGATAACGTTAACTTCACTAATAATATCTTTATCATAAACTAAATTACTTAAAATATAATTAGCTTTATCATTAGGATTCTTAATATCATTAATATTCATTCTAAAACAAGGTATAGAATAATCTCCCATATCTTCTTTAGGTGGAACACTAACTTCAATTTCACCTTCATTAATCCCCAAATTTTTAACAATATTTAATATATAATCTTTATAATTCATAGTCTCTTCTCCTTGGTACATTATAACACATAAAATACAAGAAAAAAAGAACTATTTAAAAGTTCTAAATCCACCTAGGTATATAAATATTTCTAGTATATGTATCTTTATAATCTTCAAAGAATTCTATCATTTTATTCATAACATACCCAACTACATCAACAACATTTCTAGAAACAGATAACTTACTTAATCTAGATATTACATCTTTTCTAAACTCTTTATCTGTAACAAACTTATACATTATGTTATCAACACAAACCATTTTTTCTTTCTCTCTTTGAGTAACAATATCCATGCCAAATATAAAATCTTTATAAAGTCTAATCATATTATGAGTAAACTTATCACTCTCATAAACATCAGAATTAACTATATTATAATAATTTTTACAAACACTAACTATTTCTTTATTCTTACTAAAACTATTCATATCTTACCTCTATCTTTAAAACAATTATATAAAATTTTTTTATCTATAACAAGAGCAAAATTTGTTTGGTAGTGCAATATAAAACACAAAATAAAAAGAAAAGCACGATTTCTCGTACTAAAATATTTTTAATATATCATTAAGTGTTACATAAAGCATAAGCGCTATTAAAAGTATTGCGCCAATATTATTAATTGTAGTTTCAACTTTAGGATTTAGTTTTTTACCTTTAATTTTCTCTATTAAAAGCAATAATATTCTACCTCCATCAAACACAGGAATTGGTATAAAATTAATAATAGCAACATTTATACTAAGATATGCAGTTAAATAAATTAAACTTTCCATACCACTTGATTTAATATTATCAATAACACTAAACACTCCGATTGGACCACTTAAATTATCTGCACCTATCTTACCAGTTAGAAGTTTGCCTAAAATCTTAAATACACTTAAACTATTTTTATATGTAGAAGTAAAGGCATATTTAACAGCATTCACAAAACCTTTTTCCTTCTTAGCACTAGTACCAAAGCCAAACTCTCTAACATCATTACCGTCTTCATCTTTAGTAACATTAGGTTTAATATTAAGAGTTAACTTTTTTCCATCACGCACAACAGTAAATTCATATACACTTTTAGTCTCGCCAAATTTAGTCTCAAGAAGCACATCATCAAAAGAACTAACATTCTTTCCATTAATTTTAAGAATTAGGTCATCAGTCATAAGCCCACCTTTATACGCAGGACTATCAACTTGAACTTTACCAACATAAGGATCAGTCACAGGACTACCATAAATAACTCCATTAAAAAATAAAAGTACAATTGCTAAAATGAAATTGAAAATAATACCCATAAACAAAACTACAAATCTTTGCCATATACTCTTATTTTCTAATATCTCATCTTCCTTAGCATCAACTGCTCCCTCACTAGTACTCGCAAGAGCATTAAATCCACCTAGTGGTAAAAGTCTAAGTGTATACAAAGTTGGATCATTCTTCCTCTTAAAACTAAATATCTTAGGCCCCATACCTATAGCAAATTCATAAACGTGTACATTATTTTTCTTAGCTGCTAAAAAATGTCCAAACTCGTGTACAAAAACAATAACTCCTAAAATAACAATCAAAATCACTAAAGTTAATATAAAATTCATAAGTCCTCCAAATTATAAAAATCTTTCTAAGAAACTAAAAGCTATCATTACGAAAAGTAAACTATCTAGTCTATCCAAAACACCACCGTGTCCAGGCATTATATTTCCAAAATCTTTAATTTTAAAATGTCTCTTAATGGTACTAAACACAAGATCTCCAAGCTGTCCGATTATACTTAAAACAAGTGTAACAATAATTAAAGCAAATACGCTCCCTTCAAAATAAAATGCACTTACATAAAACACAGTTGCAATTAAAGTCCCAAATACAAGTCCACCTACAAAACCTTCCCAAGTTTTATTTGGACTAACAGACTCACACATCTTATTCTTACCAATAAGTTTACCTGTAAAATATGCAAAGGTATCAGTCATAGTAGTCACGAGAAGTAAATAGAAAAATAAATAAATACTATCTACTCTAGTTAAAATAAGTTTATTAAATCCAAGCCCTAAAAATATAACGGACCCGAATAAATAAAGCGCATCTTCTATATCATACTTATTATCTTTATTATAAAATACAATTGGTATAATAAGTAAAACAATGCTAATAAGAAGCTTATCCATTAAAGATAGAAAAATCTTATTTCCAACATCATCAAGCATAAAAAGGCAGAATAAAATAACTGCAAATGCTTTAACAAGATTAGGATACTTTCTCAGTTTACCAGATGCTTTAACCATCTCATATAAGCCTATCAAGCCAATTAAACTAGCTCCCAAATAGAAAGGCACTTTACCTATAATAATAATAGGTATACATATAATTAATGCAATAATTGCACTTCTCACTCTTTGTTTCATATTAACACTCTCCCTAAGATTATATTTAAATTATATCACATTAATTCTAACTATAAAAGAAAAACTCTTACAAAATTGTAGAGTTAAAGTTTATTTATTCAAAGTTAAAGTCTTAACTTCACTTCTAGTTAATTTTTTAAATTCTTCAGTACTCATATCAAATGCTTCTCTAATATATAAATCATTATGAGCTAAAGTTCTATCACTTCCATTAGCAAATGCTTCAATAACCATAGTATCTCCTAAATTATTTGAAATACTCATAATCTTTTTAGTATCAGTATTAAAAGTAACATAAGCATTTTTACCAATCCTTAGCTCACTAGTAGCGCCAAAATGGTTAACCATAAAATTTTGTTCATCTGAATGATAAAGTGCAGCAAAAATTGGATACACACCACTCATACCCTCAACATTAAAAACATAAGTAACTGAATTAATCATTGAATACTCTCTTATAATTTTAGCTTTATAAATTTTCATAACTACCTCCCTACAAATCTTTTACGTTCATCACTAATAATATCCCCTATTATTCTATGTACATAACTATAATTTCTTTTAATATTCATATCCTCAGCCTCAAAAGATGCAGCAACTAAAGCACTTCTCATATAATCATAAGTATTTTTATTCTTAAAGAAATCTTCATTAAAATGAATACCATAACTATGTAAAAGGAGTCTCAAAAACACTAAACAAGTTCTAGTATTTCCTTCTCTAAAAGGATGTGTTTTCCATAAATCAACTAAAACATCACTCACAAAAACAGTAAGTTCCTGATCATTCATTTCTAAAGTATTAGTACTTTTTAGTCTATCAAAAACATCTTCTAAATTTGGAATTATCTCTTCAGGAGAACTATAATCCACTGAAAGCCTATTAAGTAAAGCCTCCTCCTTATACATTTTAGTTTTTCTTATCTTACCCGCAAAATAATAAATATCTTCAAAAAGAAACTTATGTAAATCAGTAAAATAAAGCACAGTTGGCATAAAAGGCTTATCTCTAAAAACCATCTTAATCTTAGTAGTAACTATATCAGTCTCAGCTTGTTTTAGTACTCTAAGGTCTTCTATTCTAAGTTTATTATCATATAAACTATCAAGCTTCTTCTCCATAATATTCCTTTAACTTTTCAACAATTTCTTCTTCAGTTATTTCTCCTCTTCTTTGCATTTCAATCAAATTCTTTAAATAACAAGAACCAGAGCACCCATTGCAAGAATTAATTTCTTCTGCAACTAACCAATCCAAATCATTTTCATCTATATTATTTTCCATTATCTCACTTCCTGACGCTAATATTATACTACATTTTAGGCAAAAGAAAAAGTGTTTATTCAGCTGGATAAACACTTACTTGTTTCTTATCTCTTCCTTTTCTTTCATACTTTACTATTCCATCAATAAGTGCAAATAAAGTGTGATCTTTACCCATTCCACAATTGTTTCCAGGATAAATTCTAGTTCCTCTTTGACGATAGATAATTGAACCACTTGTAGCAAATTGCCCATCAGCCTTTTTAGCACCTAATCTACGACCAGCAGAATCACGACCGTTCTTAGTAGAACCAACACCTTTTTTAGATGCGAATAGTTGTAAATCTAAAACCATAAATTTCACTATTTATTCCTCCTTAATTTTAATGTTATCCTTGTAGTTCTCACTAAGTTCAATAAGCATATTCTCTAATGTTAAAAGAAGTTTATTAGTAATTTCATCTTCCTTAACATTAACAAGACTAAAAGTTTTACCTTGAGTATATTTAATAGAATCCTTATCAAAACTTAAACACGCATTTACTGCAAACGTGAGTAAACTACTTACTCCAGCACACACTATGTCTTTACCATATATATCATATTTAGCGTGACCAGTTAAATTTATTTCTTTAATAAAATCATCTTTCTTTTTAATACTAACTTTAATCATAGTTATTTCACTTCAATTTTCTTAATCTCAACTTTAGTATATGGTTGTCTATGACCTTTAGTAATTCTTGAAGATTTAGTTTTATTTTTATATTTAAATACTCTAATCTTCTTTTGTTTTCCGTGTTTTAATACTTTACCAGTAACGCTAGCACCCTTAACTGTAGGTGTACCAACCTTACCGTCAACATATAATACTTCATCAAATGTAACATCTGCGTCAACATCATTATTTAATTTTTCAACGTAGATAACGTCTCCTTCAGCTACCATATATTGTTTTCCACCAGTTACGATAATTGCTTTCACTTTTCATACCTCCTTTATTTTATAAGACACGCCATTAAGGTATAAGAAACTTATTTAAAACCTTTTCAGTGCGGTTTCCAAGGAAAGACTTCTTGGGAAACGAGTTAATTTTACCATAAAACACTAGTAAAATCAAGGGCTACCACATTAATATTATTCTATTTAAATAAAGAAAAAACCAAATATTAATTTTAACAAAAATAAAACTCCGAATTAACGGAGTATAAATTCCATAGATGGTGCACGCGAAGGGACTTGAACCCCCATGGATTTCTCCGCTAGATCCTAAGTCTAGTGCGTCTGCCAATTTCGCCACGCGTGCATAATTTAAGTGGTGGACCCTGCAGGACTCGAACCTGCGACCGCCCGGTTATGAGCCGGATGCTCTAACCAACTGAGCTAAGGGTCCATCGACTACTTAATAATACAATAAATTTTATTAAAAATCAAGACTTTTTTAATAAGTTTTTAAAAAATTAAAAAGACAAATATTTCTATTTATCTTCTAATCTACAAAGTAAATCTATTTTAAACATCTCTTTCTGAGCATTTGCTTTAGAAATCATAATACCTTTATAAGCAGTTAACTCTGACTTGTGTCCATCCATTAAAATATCTTTAGGTTCAAGTCCTGTTAACATAACAGTATTTTGATCCTTATAAACAGTATAACTAAGTTTAACTTTACCATAAACCTTAACAAATAAACTATCTGTAGGAAGTTGAAGTTCATAACTTTCAGTTTGTTCGTGTTTATTAATACTTACAAGTTCTCCCAAAAATTCCCCTTTTCTTAACTTAGGATAGAAATCAAATTGTAATCTCTTATAAGCCATCATATTATATTTTTTAAGACTTCTCTCTAACTTTTTAAAATTATTTTCATCTAGATAATCTAATAAATATCTACCTTTCATATTTATCTAACCCCCATTACTGAATAAATTATACCATATTAAATACATTTTGTCAACACTTATGTACCTTTTTTAGCACTAATCTAGATAACCCCTTCTTTATATTTAGATTTTTCTTTATAAATAAGCCCATTAATTTCAATAATTCTCTTCTTAATACCCTTAATTTCTTCTTCACTCCTAGCAACTTTTAAGCTTTTAAGAAGAAGCATCTTCTCTCTAACTAAACTATTTATTCTTTTATCTATAACTCTATTATCCATATTACCACCCTGCTCTTTTTAGGTAAAATAATTTTAACACTTTATTATTTTAATTTCAATACTATTTAATATCACTCTTTTTAATAATATAAGCTTTATTATTCTTATAAAAACAATAGAATATATCTTCAACTCTAACAGACTCCTTATCCAAAAGTTCCTTAAGCCACTTTTCATCCTTATTAATATACTTAAGTGCACTTCTCTCAACATTCCCGTCAAGTATAAGAGGAAAAGGATTCTCACTCTTAATTCTAAGAAAATTATATTTAAAAATACTTAATTTCCCATTATTCTCAAGAACCGCATACTCTACATCCATTAAATTCTTTATATTCTTAGATCTAAGTTCCAAAAGTAAATCATCAAGAGTATACCTCTGTCTAACCATTTCCTTATAATTAATTACACCCTTATTTATAATAAGAACAGGCTTACCTTCGATAATATGTCTAACCTTATTACACTTAAGACTAAAATAAGCCATAACAATCTCTAAAATAACAAGAATAATTATTGGAAAAACAGTATACATTAAAGGGTCTGTCTTATTCTCAATACTAATAGCAACCATCTCAGCAATTAAAATACTAACAACTAAATCCTGAATAGAAAGCTGACCTATCTCCCTCTTACCCATAAATCTATAAATAACTAAAATAAAGAAATAGAAAAAAATAGTCTTTAAAACCACAATTAATAATTCCACATTTATCACCTAATATTATTATGGTAAAAAGAATAAAATTTTAATCAAAGTATATAATTAAACGAGGAGGGAAAATGAAAAAATTAAATAGTTACAGCAATATATTTATAAATATAGGATATTTTTTATTAAGCTTACTAATATATTTAATCATCATAACTTCACTATCATACATAAATGTATTTAATTACAAAGTAACATCTACAATAAATTTTATATTCATTAATCTACTATTTTGCATATTTGGTTTCAAAAGTGGTAAACGAAGTGAAAAAAAAGGCTTTCTAAGTGGCCTTATAACAGGAACAGTAAACACACTTACTCTTCTATTCTTATCTATGATATTTAAATGCCTTCCTAATTCAAAAACACTTTTATACTTTTTAATATTAATCATAAGTAGCGTTCTAGGTGGAATATTAGGCATAAACTTTAAAGGAAAGAACTAATCTTCTTCCTTTAAAATAACATCTCTTAAACTATATATAATAAATGAATCATCCTTATATCCTTCAAGTCTTTTACTCAAATCATCATCAATATACTTATTCTCTTTAAGAGTCTTTATAGTTACAGTATCACTTTGACATACATTATCTATTACACATTTTTTTGTAATACTTAATATGTCTTTTTTTAAGTTAACTTTTTCTTTCTCTCTATTATACTCATTTAAAGACAAAACAACAGCAACCAAAATAATAACAGCAATCCCAATTAAAGTCATTTTTAAACATATCTTTCTTTTTTCCATAAACACTACCTACTTATTATAATATTTTTTATAAAATTCATCTCTAAATTCTTCTAAAGTATCACTTTCTATATTTTCTCTAATATCTTCCATAAGTTTAGTTAAAAATCTTATATTATGTATACTTAAAAGTCTTTGTCCTAAAGTCTCTTGAGCTACTAATAAATGTCTAATATATGCTTTAGTAAAATTCTTACAAGCATAACAGTCACACCCTTCTTCAATACTTGTAAAATCTCTTTTATATTTAGCATTTCTTAAATTAATCTTACCATTTCTAGTATGAGCATTCCCGTGTCTAGCAATTCTAGTAGGTGCGACACAATCAAAAATATCGACACCTCTCATAACCCCTTCAATTAGGTCAATTGGATCTCCCACTCCCATCAAATATCTAACTTTATCCTCAGGTAAATATTTAGTAGTATACTCTATTTCTTTATATAAAACATCTTTTGTTTCTCCTACTGCTGTACCACCAATACTATAACCATCAAAATCCATCTTAACAGTTTCTAAAGCAGAATACTTTCTTAACTCTTCAAATTCTCCACCTTGCACAATACCAAAAAGTGCTTGCTCACTATTAGAATGCACATCTTTACCACGCTTAGCCCATCTTAAAGTTCTCTCAATACTATTTTTCATATACTCATATGTTGCAGGATAAGGAGGACATTCATCAAAACTCATTATAATATCTGCCCCAAGTTTATTTTGAACTTCAATACTTTTTTCAGGGCTTAAAAACAATTTGCTTCCATCTATATGACTTTTAAAATACACTCCTTCTTCGTGAATATCCTTTTTCTTAGCCAAACTAAATACCTGAAATCCACCACTATCAGTTAAAATAGGCCCATTTTTATAATTCATAAAACTATGAAGTCCACCAGCTTCATTAACAATATCTTCACCAGGTCTAAGCCATAAATGATAAGTATTTGATAAAATAACATCACTCTTACAATCTATAAGTTCTTCAGGACTCAAAGTTTTAACAGTCGCCATAGTACCAACAGGCATAAACATAGGGGTTTTACTAACTCCCCATTTAGTCTCAAACTCACCAAGTCTTGCCATATTTTTATTACTTTTTTTCAAAACTCTATAATTTAGATTCATTATTAAGTACTCCTTTTCTTTCTATATATAGAATATCACATTTTAATTATTCTTACAATCAAAAAAGGCACCACTTAAATATGCCTTTTATAACTTTGAAATATTATCTGTAATAAACATTGCATCCCCAAAAGAGAAAAATCTATATTCATTTAGAATCGCGTGTTTATATGCATTCATAATATTATCTCTTTTAGCAAGCGCACTCACAAGCATTACAAGTGTACTTTTAGGTAAATGGAAATTAGTAATAAGCCCATCTATTGCTTTAAACTCATATCCTGGATAAATAAATATCTCTGTCTCTTCACTAGTACTTTTAAATTTACCATACTTGCTTATATTACTCTCAAGCGATCTTAAACTAGTAGTACCTACAGCTATTATTCTTCTATTTTCACTCTTAGCCTTATTAAGTAAAGAAGCCGTTTCTTCATCTATCATATAAAATTCACTATGCATCTTATGATCAAGTACATTATCTTCACTAACAGGTCTAAAAGTACCAAGTCCAACGTGAAGAGTTACATATAGAATTTCAACATTCTTTTCTTTTATTTTATTTAATAATTCCTCTGTAAAATGTAGCCCAGCCGTAGGCGCAGCAGAACTACCTATATTCTTAGCATAAACAGTTTGATATCTATCTTTATCATTTAACTTCTCGTGAATATAAGGAGGAAGAGGCATCTGACCAAGTTCATCTAAAAGTTCATATAAAATACCTTCATAAACAAGCTTTATATAAGTAATACCATCCTCTTTTTTATCAAGCACCACTGCTTCTAATTTATCACTAAATACAACCACATCCCCCTTATGAAGTCTCTTCTGAGGACGTGCTAAAACTTCCCATTCATCACCTATAGTATTCTTAAGAAGTAATATCTCTATAACAGCACCAGTCTCCTTTTTAGTCCCAATAAGTCTAGCAGGAATAACCTTAGTATCATTTAAAACAAGCACGTCTCCTTCTTTTAAATAATTAACAACATTAGAAAAAACTTCATCTTTCATCTCTCCAGTATTCTTATCTAGCAAAAGCAGTTTTGAAGCACTCCTATCCTTAAGAGGCACCTGAGCTATAAGATTCTCAGGTAAATCATAATCATAATAATTTATATCATATATATCTTCTTTCATACAAAATTCACTTCCAAATAAATTATACATACAAAATAAAAACAAAACAAGTAATAATTTTGTTTTGCCTATACTTAAAATTAAAATAATCAATTCTACTTCAAATATTTATCATAAACTGAAACCAAAATTGCCCCGGCCGCATTACCAAGCACCATTACAAGAATATAAATATATGACTTAAGTGTATAAATTCCAGAAATCAAGAAATATCCCATATTAGCAATTGAATGCTCGAACCCAGAAAGAATAAACACCATTACACACATAATAATACTCAAATACTTAATAATCATATCTTTACCATTCTTATAATTATTAACTGCTATAAACATTAGCATCCCACAAAATATGCTTAACACAAATATACTAATTAAACTATCATTTAACTTAATATTACCTATGACTCTAGCTTTATCAATAATATCTAGTCTAGTAAGTTTAACCAAAAGTCCTACCACAAAAACACCTACATAATTGCCTATTAAACTCATTAAAACAGTTATTAAATACTTTGGTTTCTCATATATAACATACCCAACTTTTCCAGTATACAAATTCATATTATACACGCAGATAGTAAGTAGTCCAATAGAAAACAGAAAAGAGCCTACCACGCTATTATTTACCGATAAATTAACAATGCACCCTATAGCAATTAAAATGCCTGCATACACACCTTTTACTACATCTTTAAACATTATCTACTCCCTTTAACTTCATTTATCTTTTCTTCTAAAGTTTCCTTATCAACAAACCCAACAACAGAGTCAATTATTTCTCCATCTTTGTAGAATTTTAAATGAGGTATACTCATAATTCTAAATCTATTAGCTAAATCACTATACTCATCTACATTAACTTTAATAATATCAACGTCTTCAAAATCTTCTAGTACTGCCCCAAGCATCTTGCATGGCCCACACCAATCAGCATAAAAATCTATAATATGAACTCCCTCTTTAACAAGTTCATCAAAATTCTCTCCTTTATAATATCTCATACTATTCTCCCTTCTTAAGTATTTTATTCATATTTTTCTCATTAATTATATTCTTTTCAAATAAAATCTTAACTTGTTCTTCTAAATCATTAGATTTATAAACTTCTTTAATACCCTCAAAAGTATCCTTAGCAAGTGGCGCTATTAAAGGCGTCTTTTGAAGTATATAATTATTAACCTT
This sequence comes from uncultured Bacilli bacterium, assembly GCA_934085635.1. Classification (GTDB taxonomy): domain Bacteria; phylum Bacillota_I; class Bacilli_A; order RF39; family UBA660; genus CAG-628. The sequence continues at coordinate 15,830 of CAKOHL010000014.1, forward strand.
ACTATCATTTAAAGCTTTAATATTAAAAGCACTTAAAATAAATAAAACAAAGAATAAAATTATATAAGTTGTAATTGCTCCGACAATAGCACCCAAAATTCTACTAACAAAGCCTAATATAACAGTAGCATCTAATATTTTTTCAAGCACATCAGTTACCTTAAGTAAAATTCTGTAAAGTAAACCAAAGACAATTAGTAAAACCACAAAAGCTATTACATTATATATTAAAACTGAAACTAATGCATTCGCACCTATCTGTGGCAAAGTATTAATAAAAACATTAGCAAGACTTCCTTTTAAAATCCAAGAAAGTAAAAAAACGACAATACTTCCAACAAGCCCAATTAAGCTTTTAATAACACCCTTTCTAGCACCATCCAAAGCACCAATAATAATTATAACTATTAAAATAGCATCTAATAAACTCATAAGTTACCTCCTCTTTTATAATATTACCTAAATAAATTATATTATAAATTAGTAGAAAAATAAACTATTTTATGTTAAAATTACCTCGAGGTGCAAATAATGACGATAGTTTTTAAAGTAAGTGATAACATAAAAGAAAAAATGATAGAATATTACCAAGATAAAAGAAAAGAAAAAACTCCACCATATGCAATTTTTCAAGCAGTTGAAGCAGACACTGTAATTACTCTATATGAAAGTGGTAAAGTTATGTTTCAAGGAATAAGTGCAGATATAGATGCTAATATGTGGAGAGATCAAGAAAAATTCTTAAATAACATTGATGTTGACACTAGAAGCACAGAAGAAAAGAAAGAAAATAGTATAGATAAAACTTATTACTACTACTCTGCTATAGGTAGTGATGAAGTTGGAACTGGAGACTATTTTTTGCCAATCGTAGTAACAGCAAGTTATATGGACAAAACAAACATAAAATTTTTAGAAAGTTTAGGTGTACACGACTCGAAAAAACTAACTGACAAAAAAGTTTTATCAGCAGCGCCAGTTATTATGAAAAAAATTCCATACGAAAGCATAATACTTACTAACAAAGAATATAATGAATGGGTAAAAAAAGGAATTAATATGAACAAAGTTAAAGCAATAATGCACAACAAAATGCTTTATAAACTAAAAGAAAAAAAATATCCATATGAAAAAATAATAGTAGATCAGTTTGCTCTTCCAGGAGTATACTATAGTTATTTAAAAGAAGTACCAAATAAAGTAACCGGTATAACATTTATAACTAAAGCAGAAGATAAAAACCTAAGCGTTGCCGCATCAAGTTTAATTAGTAGATATATATTCCTAAAAGAAAAAGAAAAATTAGAACAAAAACTAGGAACCACTGTTCCAAAAGGGGCCGGGATAAAAGTAGATGAATTTGGCTCAATGCTCGTAAAAAAATATGGTAAAGAAATATTAGAAGACATATCTAAAATAAGTTTTAAAAACACTGACAGGATTATTTCCTAATCAGTGTTTTTTTTTAAAGTCAAAATCAATTTACA
>CAKOHL010000015.1 GCA_934085635.1 uncultured Bacilli bacterium
ATATAATTCTCCTCCCTTTTTTTATTTTTTTATCTATTAAAATCTATTTTTAATACTTTTTCAACTGGTTTAGATATACTTGTATCTAAATATCTTAGTTTAGTTATTGCTTGCTCTTTTGCAGATTCATATATTCTATCACAATATTCTAATCCTTCAATAAAATGTTCTGCTGTAATAAATTCACTATCATAAACTTTTGCAAATGCGAATGCCTTGTCAATAATAGATATTGCTAAATCTGGGTTATTAACAATATCATTATGTACTCTGTGACTTTTCTCAGTGACATTTAATATAATTTTTACTATATGAGTTCTAATATTTTCGTTCTCAAAAGATATTTCGCTTTTTATACAATAATCTTTAATTACTTTATCCACTATTTGATACAAAATATCCTCAGTAGGTTCTTTAACAATTATTTTTTCAAATCTTCTTTTTAAAGCATCATCACTGAAGAACTTCTGATATTCTTTTTCAGTTGTTGTTCCAATTACTTTTAAATTAGACCTATCAATATAATGTTTTAACATAGATGCCATATCATTATCTTTATTTTTAGTTGATCCAATACCAAATATTGTGTGAATCTCATCTATAAATACTATTACATCTAATTTTTCACATAACTTCATTAACTTAGTCATTTTATCTTCAAACATTCCAACGTACTGACAACCTGCAACTATATCACTTGGATTAATCTCTATAATTATTTTTTCTTGTAAAAAGTTTGGTACTTGCCCCATTTTAATTCTATATGCAAGTTCATCCACTATTGCAGTTTTACCAACACCTGATTTTCCAACTATTAATGGTCTTTTTTTATCTTGAGCTAAAGTGATTATAAGATTTTTTAGTTCTTTTTCTCTTCCTATAGTTGGCGCTACTAAATAATTTTTATTATTTAATAATATACCATATTTTTCAAGTTCTAAAATATCTTTATATGATAATGTTGAAATTGCTTTAATAGCAGGACTTTCTTTTTTCACTGATGCATTATTAATGGCAGGTGTTTTTTCTTCTATAATCTGGTTACCTTTGTTTAATTTCGAATATCTTTCCTCAAATTTTTTCTTAAAACTTTCTATTTGTTCTCTAGAATATTGTTTTTGAAAAATCATTGCTTCCAATAAATTTCTACCTTCTGAACAAACTCTAGTGCAATCATATCCATTTGAACATAATAAATCATAAATTCTTTCAATTTCACCTAAATAATCATCACTATATATAGCAGTATGCATAATAGTATCTTTATCACTATCAACGTGATTAATGTTTAAATTATATTTTAATGCTTCAGTAATAATATTTAAAATAAATTCTTCACTATATCCAGTATATAAAGCAGTTTGAATAAAATTATAGTTATAATCTGCTTCTAAATTTGGACTTAATCCGATTTTTAATAATGATTGAATTGCAAGAAAACATTTTGCTTCATCATACTTATCATCTACTAAAATATGTAAAATAGATTGATTATCTTCATCCGTATAATCTAAACTACCAAATACACTCTTAATTTTTTTTACGTTAGAATGCATATCACTTGTCATCTTTGATAATAAATTCCTTATATTATTTTTATTTAACATATAGAATTCCCCCTTAGTTAATTGAAAGTTATTATAACATAAGATTTAAAAAAATACTAGAAAAGTAGTCGCTTTTTGCTTAAAACAAATTGCTTGTAAACATTTTTTTAAAACAGTAAAAAAACTTAAGCATTTAATCCATACTTAAGTTCTTTTCATAGTTTTCTAGATAAGTAATAACTTCTTCTTTAGTATTCATTATTACATAGTTACCCTTATCTTTTTCTTTAACAAATTTTTCATTATACATCTTGTCCATAAATTCAAGTAAAATACCATAAAAATTATTAGAGTTATATATTATTATTGGTTTATTAAATTCGTGGCATCTTTTACTTTCTATTGATGAAAATAATTCATATATAGTCCCTATTCCACCAGGTAAAAATATAAGTGCATTGCTTTCTCTTATTAGTCCTTCAGTTCTTTCACTTACTGTTTTTGTTATTATTTCTTGAGTACATTTCAAATCCTTAAAATCATCTTTATAAGCCACAGGACATATACCTATAACACTTCTATTATGACTAAGTGCTACATCGTGAGATAATCCCATTAGTCCACCATTACTAGCGCCAAAGACTAAGTCATTTACTTTCATTAATTCTTCTAATAATTCTTTAGAGTCATCTAAGTATTCTTTTGGTATATCATTACTAGATGAACAACCTATAAATAATTTCATTTTTTGTCACCTCTTATTTTCGTTTTATATCATTTAGTTCTTTTAAATCAATTATGTTTGTTATAAGTGATGTTGGTACTGGTTTAAGTGCACCTGATGATTTTATTAGTCTTACACTTGGATCAAACGAAAGTCTAGTACCATTATCGTATGCAAGAGTAAAATATTCTTTGTAAGCTGGACATTCAATTATATAGTCTCCATATCTTAGTCCTGCTCCACCTAAATACCAATCAACTCCTTTATTGTTGTTGTATATTTTTCCATCTTCTTCATATTCTTTATATTCATCACCCTCATAACTAAATACATAACCACTTTCTAAATACAAATCAAGAGTATCTTTGCTAACAACTCTATAAGCATGATCTGGTTTTAACTTATAACCCAATACTTCTTTTACGGGATGGTCTCTACCTAATATGACTTTTTCTCTTGTTGTTAATTCTTCTTTATTCAAAATTTTAATCTGAGCAGTTTTTATTTCTTCATCATTTGACAAAGGTAATTCATATACATTTAATAATTCCATTACCCATTTCCTTTCTCATTACTATTTGTTATGTTAAATATACAAGTGAACACATCTGTTAAATATTTAATAACTTTTGGATCTACATCTTTCATATTTTTAATAATGTTTTTGAAATCTATTAAGTTAAATTCAAATTTATCATCATATTTTTTATCTAATTTTTTAATTATTGTTTCAATTGCTTCTTCTAACTCAGTTTCATTTAATTCTTCAAGTGCATCTATTGTATTTAGATGTAGTTTATTACTTAATTTGGATAATTTACCTTCTACAAAGAATTCACCAAATATATTCCAAGATGTTGGATAATGTTCATAAAATGCAAAGTTTTCACTCTGTACTACTTCATAGTTTTCATTATAAAGAAGCATCCCTACAACAGAACCTGTTGGTACAATATTTTTTATTTTTGATTTTATAGCATTATATTTTTCACTTTCATATTGTTTTTTTAATAAACCAGGTCCATCAAAATTATACACTTTACTGATTCTTTTTAATACCAATGAGTTCATTTCATACGCGCTTACTAATGCAAGATTCCCACCTTTACTATGACCAGTTATGTATATTTTTTTATCTGATTTTTTTATTGTTTTCTTTAAATAACTTATTGCTTGCTCTTGGGTTGAAGTTGGATATTTATATCCTAATCTAAAGTTTTCAAACCAACCTATACTAGACGCATCGGTACCCTTGAAAGCAATTATTGTATTTTTACCTAACTCTAACCTTACTGCTCCAAACTGATACATTTCATTTCTAACATTTATAAAATCACTTACAACTAAGTTCTTATATCTTTCTGATGATTTTATAAGGTCTAAAATTTCAAAAGCCTTTTCTCCCATAGCGCTATAGTTGGGAAGAACTTTATGATGAGTACTATAAGTAATAAAATCACTTAAATTCATTTTCGTCTCAAAACTCTTTATAGGCAAATATACTAATGTAGAAAAAAGTAAATTATCAATATCATTAATATCTACTTTATTTATAGGAACATTTTTATAATATTTTAAATAGTCTTTTAATGTATACATAATATTCTCCTTTAACTGAAAAAAACTTCTAATGAAGTTTATTCAAATTTTACTGTCTTTGCCCATTTGATAAATTTTTGTTCATATTTATCTTTATTTTTAGTTTCACAACCAAAATTTACTAACCAAAATGCATCATCAGTTTTATATACGCTTGCTAAATAGAAGAAACTTTTACCACTTATTTCCTTTTCATAAGTAAAATATGTAATCCCATCTTCTTCTTTTACATCAAATGTAGACCCATTATTTGTTTCTACTACTTTAATATAATCAGCAATTGTACTTTCTTTTCCTAAATTTACAACACTCAAAGCATCAAAAGTCTCTTTAAGTCCTGACATTATTACTGATGTACCTTCATAATATACAGTTGCAGACGCAAGATCCTTTTCAAACATTCCATCTTCCATTGTTACAGTTAATCCACTACTAGTATATGTTTTGTCTTTTACTTCAAAGTCACATCCAGCTAAGAAAAAGCATATTACAAGTGCTGCTAAACCAGCCAAAACTCTTTTAGTCATATTTTATTCACTCTCCATACTTTATAAAGTTTATCATAAAATATTTTAAATTTCTATAGAACATTTTTTCAATTTACTATTTATTACAATCTGTACAAGCATTTGATTTTACTTTTTCGAATGCATTTGTTAATTTTGTTTTAAGTGCAGTCAAATCTTCACTTTGCCAATATTCTTCAGGTAAATCATATCCTTTAGTATCTCTAGCTGTTTCATCATCAAACATAACTATTTTACCACTAGACACTACTATAACTGAAGGAACATAAACTCTTTTATTTCCTTCATCATCATTAGATAGATAATCACTTAATATTTTAACAGTTTCTTTATATTCTTCAGTATCATTCTTTCTATCATCCAAAATATTTGAATAATAAACTTTATCTAATCCTACACTTTTAGACACTTCATCTATATATTTAACATATTCTTGGCACCAAGGGCACTCTGGAAAACCTAAATATACTACTCCTGTACCTTTAGTTAAAATTTTATTAACTTCTTCTAAAGTCTTATATTTAAACAAATTATCCTCACTTATCTTAGTATACTCCTTAGCAAATTTAACATTATCAGGTGTAACTTCTTCCTTCTTTAGCAAAAAGAAATATGTAAGTCCTGCGATTATTAGTAATACTAAAATGCTAATTGGTACGATTATATTTTTTTTCATTTATCTCACTCCTCTAGCAATAATTTTACCATAAAAATAAAGATTTGTAACTATTTATGTTTACAAATCTTTTAATGTTCTACGTGCCTAAAATAAAGTTTCAAATTCATTTAACTTCTTTTTTACAAACAAATCAGAAATACATTTATAATTCAATGTAATACAAAGTATTATTTCCTATAAAAAATAATTTGTTATCTACTTCTCCTAAGTATTCCTTTAATTTAACATTATCATTATTTGTATATTTAATTAAATTATTATCTTTATCATAGATATCATATCCTTCTACTACTTCAGTTGTTTTATAATTATTTTTAACTCTTGTAACAATTTTTGCCACCAAATAATTGCTTTTAGTTTTAACAATACTATAATTTTTTTGATTATCTATCACGTTACAATTATTATCATATAGAATTGTGAAAAAATTTTTATCGTGAGAAGTAAAAGTATTGTCTCTTATTCTATAGATGGATTCAGTAGGTAATTTTTCTACTGTACATTTTGATTTTGTATCATTTAATCCATTTATGAGTACATAATTTTCACTATTGATTAAATAAATATTACTATAATTATTTTGATAAAGGCTATATTCAAAATCTGTTATTAACTTTCCATTATAGTTTATAACAGCACATTTATTGTTTTCTTCTTTGCAAATAATGTATCCCTCATATAAACCACTTGATTCATAATTATTAATGTCTTTTGCAATCAATTCATTTTCTAAGGAATAAAAACTAAATTTATTATTTTCTTTTTTTACATACATTTTATTATTTATGTAATAGTTATTATAATAACCATCTGGAGATTCTTCAATTTCATAATAAACATTTTCTATTGTCTTTGTATTTAAATTTTCATCAACATATAATATTTTTGAATTATCCATTTCATATAGTGTTCCACTTCTTGATATAACCGATTTAACATTATCTATAGTTTTTAATAGTTTACCATTTAAGTCATAAAATTCAATTGCCTTTATAGTTTCATTTTCTTTAATCGTTTTAATAAATTTATTTAAATTTTGTTCATATTTATATTCCCGAGTGCCTTCACTTTGAAATACGATTTTATTATCTTCATTTAAAACATAATATGTATTATCTTTTTTTACGAAAAACAAATATTTATTATCAATTTTTACAACGTAAGGAGTATCATGGTACTCAAATTCACCGATAGAATTAAAATAGTCGTGATATGTTTCTGCAATATCTTCATATAAGTCAAAATGTCTTTCTTCAATTCCGTCATAAATAAAGTCTATAATTACGTTTCCATTAATATTAATTACACCTAGTTTGTTATTTAGAATAGCATATAAGTATTTTCTGTTTAAGTCAAAATCGATATAATCATATTTGCACTCAATCATAGTTTTTCCTTTAGAATCTAATAAACCAAATTTATTATCTTTTCTAACTAAATAATAATTATCAATAGGTTTAATAACATCATACTCTTCTTTTGGCATATTTGGTTCAATATTTCTATCAAATATGCATTTTAGATTTTCTGTGCAGTAATAGTTGTATCCACTTTCTAGTGGAAATGGACGTTCATACTTATAGGTCGATTTTCTAGTTTTAGTAATTTTATTTTCTTTTAAATAATATAATACCTCTTGTCCGATATTATTTTTATCATTAGGTACTGTATAAAGTACTATATATTCTTTATATCTTCCAATTCCGTTATGATTTTTAGTAGAAAGGACTATTTCTTCATCAGTATATCTTTTTAGTTCATATGTTATATCTATTTTATTATCTGGATTATTTTTGTTATTCTCGTTATTTTTATCATTAACGTTATCATTATTTTTAGAATTATAATTAATTATATATCCAGATATACCAGCTAACAGTGTTATAACAAATAATATACTTATAAATAATATCCAGTTATTTGCTTTCCTTTTTTCCATACTTTTTTCCTACTTTCTATATATATTGTATCAAAAAAATATTTATAAGTCATTATAATAAAATTAAAAAGTACACAAACTTTGAAATGATTTATTATACATTTCTGTGCACTTTTTATCTGCTAATTATCAATTAAGTATTATAAATTAAGATGATTCACTATTTTTCTTATTTACAAGTCTCACTTATTTTTAATGGTATTTTGTAACTTGTTGTTTTACCTTCTTTGTCTTTTGCACTTATTTCAATGTATAGGCTGTTGTTTGTGTAGTTAGTGCAGCTTTTTGAGAAGTCTTTTAGGTCGAATTCTATTTTTTCTAGATATTCTTCAAGACTGATGTTTTTTTCGTTTTTGCAAGTTTCTAATACTTTGGTAGTGTCTCCTCTTTTTTCATATAGGTTGCATTCTAGACTGTCATAAACCGTATTGTCTTTTTTCCCACAGTATGTTAGGTTTGATAGGTGCAAGTGACTGTTATTGCCTGCATATACTAAGGAACCATATATGTTGAATTCTTTGCAATCTGATGTTACGTTTTTAAATTTTATGTCATTTTTTATAAAGTGCAAAACTAGTATGATAATTGTGCTCATTACTATTAATGTTATTAGTATATAGAATAATGTATTTTTTTTGTTTGTTTTCTTTTCTTCTCCATTTAGTACACTATCTAAACTTATTTTGTAATCACTACATATTTGTTTTAATAATTGTATGTCTGGTATGTTTTTACCATTTTCCCATTTGCTTACTGCTTGGTAACTTACTCCATATTTTTCAGCAAATTCACTTTGAGTTAGATTAGCTTTTTTTCTTAAGCTTTTTATTAACTCTCCTACTTTTTCTTGGTTCATTTTGTTCTCCTATTTGTCGAATACTTTGTATACTAAGTATGTATTAGAACACATTAGTATTAAACCAATTATGTAGTGAAGTGTGTTTGGTGGAAACTGCATTACTTCATATAATACACTTATTATACTTGATAATACAAATCCAATGATAGCATAGTATGTTTCTCTTTTGTAGTGTTTTAGGCACCATTCTATTATTTTTGATATTAGGACTATTCCGATTATTACACCAACCATAAATATTAGCATTAGTACGATGTTTGTTCCTAAGTTTTTGAATGATGTTATTTCGTTTACCATTTTAAGTACAGGTTCATAGTAACCTAAAAGCATAAGAGTGAATGAACCACTTATTCCTGGCACCACCATTGTTACTGCGGCGATTATGCCTACTAAGCCAAGCATTATGTAGTCTTTAGTATTCATTATATCGAATGTGATGTTTGAACTACTTTTATGGAATATTAGCATTAGTAGTACTATGATTATTCCTACTAGCATTAGTGAAAAATCTTTTAAGTTTGGCACTGTTCCTTTTACATTTTTGATTAGTGAAGGTATTCCTCCAATTATCATTCCTAGGAAGATTAGTATTGTTATTATAGGTGCTTTGTCTAGACCTATTTCTATTATTTTTGCAAATATTGCTACTGAGAATACTACTCCTAATACGATTGGAAATAGGTATGCAAAGTATTTTTTAAAGTTATCTAGCCCTTTATAGAAATTGCTTGCTGCTTCAATTAAGTCTTCATATATTCCAAGTAATACTGCAAGTGTTCCCCCGCTTACTCCCGGTATTATGAATGCAATTCCTAAAACGATTCCCTTTATAAATAAAGTTATTTTTTCTTTCATAGTTATTTCCTTTCTAAATTTATATTTGTTATTTTGTAGTATCTTATAAACATTACTAGCGACAACGTTCCTAAAACTAAAGAAGCAAGTACATCACTTAAGTAGTGAACTCCTAGGTATAGTCTTGAGAAAGCTATTAATGAAATTAGTAAAGTTAGTAGTACCTCAAACATTATTTTATGATGTTTCTTTAGGTTACTGTTTGATATAAAGTATATTAGTATTCCATAGAATACTACTGCGCATATTGTGTGACCACTTGGAAATGAGTAATCACTTGGCATTTTTATTAGTGCTTCACTTGGTCTTTCTCTTTTTATTATATTTTTAAATATTGTACTTATTAGGAATGTAATAGATAACGGAAGTGATGTGTAAAGAAATAGTTTTTTGTTTACAAATATAAATACTATAAGAATAGCTATATAAAAATATACACTTCCCATATAAGTTATTCCTGTTAGAATGTTAGTAACTGTTTCTTTATTAACAAAATTCATTATTTTATTGTGGATATAAGTATCAAATGTTAATAACTCATAAGTAAAGTGTTTTTTTACTAATATAAATGTTAATAAGAGTAAAATAATTGTTAATAAATAGTACTTGTTAACATTAACAAATTTTTTCATAGTCATTACCTCTTTATAAAACTAGTGATATTGCCATTAAAACTATTCCTAAAAGCATTGCTATGTTTCTTGTTTTCTTTTCTTTTACATTTTTTATCATTGGTAAGAATTCAAAGAATGCAATGTATATTATCATACCAAATGTGAATGATAGGAAACTTCCTAGTACTACTGGGTTTAGTAATGAGTCATTTAGTTTGTATAATAGTAATGCTCCGAATAAGTAGGAACTTCCTATTAGAATAAGATATAGTAGTGTTTTTGTTTTACCATATACTTTTTCGAATGTACTAGAAAGTGTTAGTCCTAGAGGTATGTTGTGAAGCGCGATTCCTAACATCAATATTACCGCTACTTCATAACTTGATAATACTGATGTGTATAGTGTCATTCCTTCAATAAAGTTGTGAACTACTAAGAATAAGCAAGTTATTAGAGATATGTGTTTGTAGTGTGAGTTTTCATTTTTGTGTTCATGGTGTCCAGTTAGTACATCGCTTGCTATTACTATTCCAAAGCCTAGTATACTAAAGCAAGAAGTGTATATTATTCCTTTCATAGTACCCACTACACCTTTAAAGTATTCGAATGCTTCTGGTACTAGGTGTAATATTCCTAGGAGTACTAAAACTACGAATCCTAAGCTTACACTAAATGTAGTGACTTTGCTGTTGTTTTTTGTACTGAATACTATTAGTGCTCCGATTAGGAGTGAGAATATGCTAAATGCACTTAATACTAATGTTACAAATAGTTCCATAGTTCCTCCTTATATGTCCATATATTTTCTGAATTTAGGTAAGTCTCCAGTTTTAATTCCAGATATACTTGGTTTTACTTGGAATATGCCTGGATATTGGTTTCCTTCAACTACTACTATTCCTTTTTCAGTTATTACTATGTCCCAACCTACATATCTTATAGATGGCACGACTTTACTTATTTTTCTTATAAATGGTAATATTTCTTCGTAATGAGGAATTTTAAATCCTACTATATTTTCGTGTGTACTTGGGTGCTTTTCAAAGACGTTTCCTTTTTCATCTATTGCTGGAACGTATACTACGCCTTCTTCATTTACAAATGTATACATACCACCACTACTGAAGTTGTCAACTTTTCCATTGTTTCCAATTCTTAAAATTGTACTTAATATGTGAGCTTCTCCATATTTATCTAGAAAGCTTATTATTCTTATTGTGTTTACACTTCCACTATATAATTTGTTTAAATCTTTATGTTGATATATGTATTCTTCTAATACATATTGTTCTTTTTTCATTATAGAGTTGTATATTTTTAGTGTGTTGTATTCATTTTTTAATTTACTTTTATCAATTGTTATTATGTCTATACCTTTTCCACCACAGTTATCTATTGGCTTACATACTATTTTGTCTTTGTCAGATATAAATTCTTTAAATTCTTTAAAACTTGCTTCTCTTAAATCGATGAATTCTCTTCCTAAGTATTTTTTAAATATTTTATTAAATTCACCTTTATCATCTAAGTAATGCCAATCTTCTTTTTTATTGTATTTTTTTACTATGTCGTTGTTGTATTTTCCAGTTAGATATGTTTTTCTTTCTTCTTTATTTAGTAAATAAAATTCAAATTCGAAGTAGTCCATATAGCCACTTCCATATAATAGTGCACATTTTGCCATGTCGAACAAGATATAAAATGTACTTTTGTTGATCATCTTACCTATTTTACTAGCGTGATTATAATATTCTTTAAAGCGCATATTTTTAATTTTTTTAAATATATATTTAATTTTCATAACTTACCTCTCGTACAAATAATTATAATAAAAAGTAAGAAAAAAGTAAACCAATATTATTAAAATTAATAGTTATTTTGGCTTACTTATTTAGACATTTTTAGTCGGTTAGTTTGCTTTCTCCTGTTTGGTAGTTTATTGTTATTCCGTCTTGAACATTGTATACGAAAACATTAAATTTTATTCCTGCTCCTTTATCTTCTACTGATTCTGCTTCAATCATTACTCCTCTTATTAGTAGTTCGTCATCTTTAAATATTGGAGTTACCCTATAAAGTACGTGATTGTTAGTTTCTTTTATGTATTCGGCTACTTTGTTTTCCCATTTGATCATTCCTTTTGTGTTCATTTGTCTAGTGCAGGTTGCTAAGTTTCTTTCATTATCATTTTCTCCTGTTAGTTGATAGCCTATTAAGTGGCATCTGTTATATAAATATTTGCCAGGGATGATGTCATATTTTATTGTATGCCATCCTGTTGGTTTAATACCCCCTATACTTTCTCTTTCAGCAGTAGGCATTAAGTCTTTACCTATATTGGCATACGCTACCCCGACTCTACCAAGGCTATCTAAGCTACTATATTTTTCAAAGGAATCGGTGGTTTTATCTTCTTCATTAAAGTATGGGATGTTGTTATTAATTTCCACATAGTCTTTACCACTATACTCGGGTACTTCTTCTATTTTGTAAGATACGCTTTCTTTGAATAAGTTATTTAAAATATTATTTATGTCTTCTTCGCAGTATAGGTATATAAATGAAAGAGTTAGTAATATTATTAATAGTTTTTTTAGTGTTTTCATATGATACTCCTTTTAATTCATTATATCATACTTATTTTAATATAATTATTATGAAAGGAGATAAATGAAAAAGGTTTACAAAAATTATAAGAGTATGTTTTTTCTTTTAGTCGGCATTATTTTAGGTGGAGTCATAGGTGTGATTTTTAAAGAAAAGGCTTCGGTTTTAGCACCATTTGGTAATCTTTTTATCAATATGTTACTGGTCATTATAGTACCACTTATTTTTTTAACTATTAGTACTTCTATAGGGAGTATGAATGCACCCAAGAGGTTCGGGAAGATTGTTGTTACTACTATTTTAGTTTTTGTTGTTACTTCTGTTATTAGTACACTTATTGGGCTTATGTTTACTAGGGTTAGACTCGTTGATGTTAAGGATTCAAACAAAATTATAGAGAGTCTTAATTATGATAGTAGTGAAAAGAATGAAAGTATTAATTTTCTTGATAAGACAGTGAATACTATTAGTACGAATGACTTTGTTAATTTACTTTCTAAGGATAATTTGATTGCTTTGATAGTTTTTTCATCTTTAGTAGGGTTTGCTATTTTGAAGTGCAAGGAGAAGGCTAAACCATTTTTGAATGTGCTTGTTAGTATGAATGAGGTTCTGCAGAAAGTTATTAAAATTATTATGTATTATGCACCGGTGGGGCTTGGATGTTATTTTGCCAGTTTTGTAGGAAATTTCGGGTCTAGTATTGGAGTCGGGTATTTAAAGACATTTGTTATTTATGTTCTCGCTTCACTTTTTGTGTATTTCATTGTTTATTCTGTTTATGTGTTTTTAAGTGCTGGAGTTAAGGGACTTAAGAACTATTGGAAAAATATTTTACCACCTACACTCACTGCTTTGTCTACGTGTTCTTCTGCTGCATCTATTCCATCAAATACTATGTGTGCTAAGAAGATTGGGGTTAAAAGTGACGTTGCTGATATGGTAGTGCCTCTTGGAACTTCATTTCATAAGGATGGGTCAATTGTCGGAAGCACGTTTAAGATTATGTTTTTAGTTTACTTATTTAATTCAAGTATTTCTTCTGGCAAGATTATTTTAGTTAGTTTAGTTGCTACCCTTCTTGTTACAGCTATTCCTATAGGTGGTGGTACGATTTCTGAGATGCTTATTATTACTTCTTTAGGTTTTCCGGTGGCGGCTTTACCTATTTTAACTATTATTGCTACTATTATTGATGCTCCTGCGACTGTTCTTAATGTAGTTGGTGACTCTGCAAGTGCGATGATGGTTTCAAGAATTGTTGATGGAAAGGAATTTGTGAATTCTGTTAATAATAGTTAATGTTATAAAAAAGGCAAGTAACTTTAAATTATTTGCCTTTTTGTTTTTCGTATATTAAATTGTTTTCTATGCAATAAGGTACAACTTTGTGTTTTAGTGTGTTCGATAAAATATTTATATCATCATCTATTTTGAACCACTTAAATTTTTCGATTTCTTCTGATGTTGTTAATTCTCCTTTTAACTCATCTGTGTACATAAAAACGTAAAAATGTATTTTTGTTTTTTGGTCACTTGTTGCTATTTCGTAAAAGTCCATTATAAATTCAAATTTATTTTCATCAAACATTGCTTTTTCTCCAAGTTCTTCCTTGCATTCTCTTATCGCTGCTTCTAGTGGTGTTTCATCTTTTTCCACTGATCCACCAATCATTTGATATGTGGGTCTTTTTCTTGGTTTATCTATCAATAATTTGCCTTCGTTAAAAAACATTGTACCTACTACTTTTTTCTCTTCGTTATTCATAGTTTCTCCTTTTCTAATTATTAGCTAGTTCTTCAAGTGTATAAGTGTTATAGCCTTCATACTGATAACTCGTATCAATACCTTTCATATAAACTATTCTATCATTAATATTGTCAGTTAATGCTGATTCTAGTAATAATTTTAACTCTGTATCTTTAATGGGACTTCTTTCCATTGCAAGTAAGTAGTCTTCTTTATTTACTTTACTCCAATCAACTACTTTGTTTAATTCTTTTTTTAATATCATATCTAGCCAGATACGAGTGCTTCTACCATTACCTTCACGGAATGGGTGTGCAATATTCATTTCAACGTATTTTTTTATTATGTCATCATAAGTATTTTGGGGCATTTCATCTATTTTATTTAAAATATCTTCTAAATATAAAGCTGATGCAAATCTAAAATTACCTTTAGCGATGTTGTCTTTTCTAATCGTTCCTGCAAAATCATAAATATCTTCAAATAAAAACTTGTGTATTTTTGATAAACCATTAAATGTTCCTACTTCAAAATCATTTATTTCATCAAATAATTCTAGGGCTTTTAATTTAGTGATATATTCTTCTTTAGAAGGTTCGATTTCATTAATAATATTTAATTTATTTTTTAACATTTTTATACCTCATAAGTAGTTAATATTATACTATAAAATTTTGCTTTTTTCTATAAAATTTAGATATCTTTTTTTGTATAAAATAGCAAATAACATATGTATAAAAAAACGATTTAACCCTTAGAAATAAAGGCTAAACCGTGATTTTTCTTTTGGCAGGGGTATCAGGATTCGAACCCGAACGGAACGTTTTGGAGACGTTAATACTACCATTATATTATACCCCTATTGGTTGGATTTCAAATACGTTTATAGTTTACCACATTTATTTGTAAAAGAAAAGAGTTTTTTTCATATAATTCTATAGGTGAAGATATATGTTAATTAATTATACAACTAAAGAGCTTGATTTGACTGCAAGAATTATGAGAGCTGAAGCACTTGCTGAGGGGGATCTTGGTATGCTTATGGTCGGTAATGTAATTGTAAATCGCGCTATTGCGAACTGCCTTGAGTTTAAGAATGTTAGAACACTTACTGATGTTATTTATCAGAAAAATCAGTTTGTAGGTACTAAGAGTTCACTATTTAATAGTAAGGCTACTACTAAGGAAAAGGACCTTGCTAAGAGAGTTATTAAAGGAGAATATTATCATCCTGCAACTCACGCGTTATATTTTTATGCTCCATCTAAGGGTAGCAACTGCAAAAGCACTTGGTTTAATCAAAATTTTGCCGGTAAATATAAGAATCACTGTTTTTATGAACCAGAGGAAGGTGTTTGTAAAGAACTTCATTGAAAAAGGTGTAATCTTTTGATAGAATTATACTAGGTGAATGATGTGAAATACATTTGTAGTTTATGTAAAAATATAGTTGAAGATATTTCAGACCCTATTTTTAGGTGTCCTAAGTGTGGGATTGATAAAAGCGCCTATAAGATTTATTATGAGATAGAAAATGTTAGTAAGAAGGTAGTTATTACTAAGAGTAATCCTAGCATTAATAGAATTGATAAGACTTGTATTGATTGTGGGATGTGCAGAAAAACTTGTAATAGTATTACTGGGCTTAATTTTGATAGAAATAAACCTGAATGTGTTAATTGTGGTAACTGTATTCTTACTTGCCCTACTGGATGTTTAACACCAAAGTATAATTATAATGAAGTTAAAAATCTTCTTAATAAGGATAAAGTTGTTATAGCTTTTGTAGCTCCTGCTGTTAGGACTAGTTTTGGAGAAAGTTTTGGTTTAGACGCTGGTTCTAATTTGACTGGTAAGATTGTTAGTGCTTTGAGAGAGCTTGGGTTTAATTATGTTTTAGATACTACTTTTGGAGCAGATATTACTGTTATGGAGGAGTCTAAAGAACTTTTAGATAGAGTTACTTCTAAGAAAAATTTGCCTATGTTTACTAGTTGTTGTCCTGCGTGGGTTAAGTTTGTTTTAACTAAGTATCCAAAGTTTATTCCGAATTTGTCTAGTACTAAGAGTCCAAATAGTATTATGGGTGCGTTAATTAAGTCTTATTTTGCTGAAAGAAAGAAAATTGATGTAAAAGATATTGTGACTGTTGGTATTGTACCTTGTACTGCTAAGAAGTATGAAAAAGATAGACCAGAGTTAAGTAATGATGGGTTTAATAATGTAGACTTTATGCTTACAACTACTGAACTTGTTATGATGATTAAAGAGTCTAATATTAGTATAGATAGTTTAAGTGATGGTGATTTTGATTCTTTAATGGGTAAAGGAAGTACTTCTGGACTTATTTTTGGTAGTTCAGGGGGTGTTATGGAAGCAAGTTTAAGAACTTTAGCACATAGGTTAAATGTTAATAATTCTGATTTAAATATTTTAAATATTAGAGGTACTGATAGCATTAAAGAATTTGATATTAATATTGATAATTTGAATCTTAAAGTTGCTGTTGTTTATGGACTAAGTAATGCAAGTAAGCTATTAAAGGAAATTGAAAGTGGAGAGAAAAAGTTTGATTTTGTCGAAGTAATGGCGTGTCCGTGTGGTTGTGTTGGTGGTGCTGGTAACCCACTTCAAAATATTAATAAGTTTCCTTTGATTAGAGA
>CAKOHL010000016.1 GCA_934085635.1 uncultured Bacilli bacterium
CCCTAGAGGTAACAAACAAAAGCCTTTCATTAAATACAATCAATTTCACAAAAGATACTAGAATTGCTATATTAATTGGAAACGAAAAACACGGAGTATCTGAACTAGGATTGAATTTAAGTGATGAATATTATCAAATAGATATGTTCGGAAATAATTCATCAATAAATGTAGCAATTGCTACTGGTATTGCACTAGATAAATGTGCAAATTTAATGAGGAGGTGAGAGAAATGTCTGATACTGGTAGAAGTAAAACTTTAAGTCTTGATGCTGGAGATTTAGAAGTAAATATAACAGAATACTTAGATAAAGATGACAAGGAAAACTATGTTACACAAGTAAAGAAAGACGGAGAAGAAGTATTTCACGTAACAAAACACCCAGATGACACAGTTAATTACACTGATAGAGATGGTAGAAGAAAAATAAGATAAATAAGACTCAAAATCTTGTTTTTTTCTTTACAATAAACAACATTTAATTTGAGGTTACTCATCTTTTATTGTATAATTATTAAGAGGAGTAAAATATGAATGAAGAAATAATTAAAAATTTAAGTAAAGAAACAAACATAAGTGAAAAAAGGATAAATGCAGCACTTAAACTGCTAGAAGAAGGAGCAACAGTCCCTTTCATAGCAAGATACAGAAAAGAAGTGACAGAAGGATTAAATGAAGAAGAAATAAAACTAATAAGTGATGAATATAAAAGAAATCAAAATCTATTAGAAAGAAAATTATCAGTAATAAAACTAATAGATGAAAAAGGAATGCTAACTGAAGAATTAAAAAATGAAATAATGAGTAAAACCAAATTAGTTGAAGTAGTAGACTTATACTTACCATACAAAGAAAAGAAAAAAACTAAAGGTTCAGAAGCAATAAAACTAGGCCTCGAGCCACTAGCCAAAAAAATAATGTCATTCCCAGTAGAAGGAAGTCTTGAATTACTTGCTAAACCATATAATATGGAAACAGAGAAAGCCCTTACTAATGCAGGATACATAATAAGTGAATGGATAAGTGATAATGCAAGTTACAGAAAATGGATAAGGTCATTTGTATACAATAAAAGTATAATTAAAACAAAACTAAAAAAGAATGCAGTTGATGAAAACAAAACATACGAAATGTATTATGACTTTAAAGAACAATTCAAATATATAAAACACTATAGATGTCTAGCAATTAATCGTGCAGAAAAAGAAGGAGTAATATCAGTTAGTTTAGATTATAATGTAGAAGAAATAGAAAAATACTTAGAAAATAAAGTAATCAAAAATTATAAATCATTTGTAGTACCAGTAGTTATAACTGCCATAAAAGATGCTCTAAAAAGATTAATACTTCCTAGCATAGAAAGAGAAGTAAGAAATGAAATAACTGAAAGAAGTGAAGAAAAAGCTATTAAAACATTTAGTAGTAACTTAAATAATCTACTTTTAACAAGGCCAATCAAAGGTAGCAGAGTACTAGGATTCGACCCAGCATTTAGAACCGGTTGCAAACTGGCTGTTTTAGATGAAAATGGTAATCTCTTAGAAATAGCAGTTATATACCCACACGAGCCTAAAAACGATAAAATAGGAAGTATTAAAGTACTAAGAGAATTAATAGACAAATACAAAATAAACTTAATAGCAATTGGAAATGGAACGGCATCAAGAGAAAGTGAAGCATTTGTAGCGGAAGCAATAAAAGGACTAGATGTAAAATACGTAATAACAAGTGAAGCAGGCGCTAGTGTATACTCGGCAAGTAAACTTGCAATAGAAGAATTTCCTGACCTAACAGTAGAAAAAAGAAGTGCAGTATCAATAGGTAGAAGAGTGCAAGACCCACTAAGCGAACTAGTTAAAATAGACCCTAAAAGTATAGGTGTAGGAGAATACCAATATGATGTTAACCAAAAAGAACTAACTGAAGCACTAGATTATACAGTAGATAATGTAGTAAACCAAGTAGGGATAAACCTAAACACAGCATCAGGAAGCATACTAAAACACATAAGTGGAATGACAAAAAAAGCAGTAGATAGTATTCTAAACTACAAAAAAGAACATAAATTCAAAACAAGAGAGGAATTAAAAAGTGTAAAAGGAATAACTGAAAAAATATATGAACAATCAGTAGGATTCCTAAGAGTTACAGATAGCATAAACGGCCTAGATAACACAGGCGTGCACCCAGAAAGCTATAATGATGCGCTAAAAATACTTGACTACCTTAACTTAAAACTAACAGATATGCAAAAAGAAGAATTCAAAAATGTGCTAATAAATGCAGATGCAAATAAAATATCAAAAGATTTAAACATAAACATATACTTAGTTGAAAGCATACTAAAAGAATTAAAAAGTCCAGGAATGGACCCAAGAGATGAGCTAGAAATGCCTCTTCTAAAAAGTAATGTACTAACAATAGACGACCTAAAAATAGGCGATGAACTAGAAGGAACAGTAAGAAACGTAGCCTCATTTGGTGCTTTCATAGACATTGGACTTCACGATGATGCGCTCGTACATATATCTAAAATGAGTAAAAAATACGTAAGCGATCCAGGAGAAATAGTAAGTGTAGGTCAAATAATAAAAGTATATGTAGACAAAATAGATAAAGATAAAAATAAAGTATCATTAAGTTTAATAAAGGAGATATAAATGGAAAAATTAAACGTGCCTACACACGTAGGAATAATACTTGATGGAAACAGAAGGTGGGCTAAAGAAAGAGGATTAAAATCCAAAGATGGACACAAAGCAGGTTTTGAAACTCTAAAAAGAATATCAAAATACATATTCAAAAAGTGTGTTAAAGTACTAAGTGTATTTGCTTTCTCAACAGAAAACTTCAAAAGAAGTGAAGAAGAAGTAAACTATCTAATGAATCTATTCCTAAAAGGTTTTAAAAGTAGTATAAAAGAATTTAACGAAAACAACATAAAAGTAGTATTCTCAGGAAGAAAAGAACCACTTAGTGACAAAGTATACAAAAGTATGAAAGAGCTAGAAAGCAAAACCCAAAATAACACAGGTGGAATACTAAACATATGCTTAAACTATGGTGGACAAGCAGAAATAGTAGATACTACTAAAAGAATAGCAAATGAAATAATAAATGGTAACATTAATATAGAAGACATAAACGAAGAAACATTTAGAAAAAATCTATATAATGACTTACCATACATAGACTTACTAATAAGAACTAGTGGAGAAATAAGAATATCAAACTTTATGCTATATAGTTTAGCCTATGCAGAAATGTACTTCCCAAGTGTAAACTTTCCAGACTTTGATGAAAAAGAATTTGATAAAGCTCTTGACGTCTATAACAAAAGAGACAGAAGAATGGGTGGAAATAGCAAGAATTAACCTTGCTTTTTTATTTATGTTAGTTTATAATAAATAATCACAAGTGGAGGTAAAATATATGAATAACAAAGATGCATTATTTATTAAGAAAAACAGTTATAAAGTAAATGGAACAATTTACGAAACCAAAACTACTATTATGGAAGACGGAAGTATAATATTAGAAATCATAACTAAAAATGAAGTGCCAGTAAAACTAGTACTAAACACTAAAAGTAGTACTAAAGTATTTGACATCAATAATGAAGAATACACTTTAAAATTAAAAAAATAAGGAGAAATAAATATGAAGAAAATAGATTTTAATAATGTTAGTTCAAGCGTAATACAAAAATTAAACATAATAGATAAATTAGTATTCTCACTTTCATATGATTTAAACACACTAATTATAAACGGAGATATACTAACAATAGATGTAGATTACCTTGGTAAAAAATATGATTTAGCTGCATTAATAACAAGTGATTTAGTATCTATTAAATTAAAAAGTAAAGAAGGAGAAAATAATATAATGTGTACTCACTTATTTAGAATAACTCCAGAGCTTGCTTTAAAAGTGTTAGAAATCGACGGAATCATTAAATCAAGAATCTATTGCAAAATCGAACACAACTTAATTAGTGGAAATTACCAAAGTTTAAATGAAGAATTTACTTTAAAATATGAAAAAAGATAGATAAATTATCTACCTAATATAGTAATTATTCCGCCTCCAATGAAGAACAAAAGAATAATTATAGTGACTATCCAAACTAATACTCTAAGTATTTTTTGCTTAGTCTTTTTTTTCATAATAACTTCACCAATAAAATTATATAATATTTTGAATAAAATTAAAAGACCAATAATATAATTTACTATGAAAAATTTAATAAATAAAAAAATAATAAAAGTACTCAGCATTCTACTAGTATTAGGAATAATATCCGGAATAGTCTTTCTTTTAATCACGTCATCATTAGATAAAATGATTATCAAAAATGAAATAACTGCATACATAGAAAATATAAACTCAAAAATAACTCTAAGTACTATATGGACCAGTTTTAAATATAACATAATATACTTCATAATAATAACTATATCAGGAGTATTATACTTATTTAGTCCATTAATAATATTCATAAATTACTACAAAGGTATGCAAATAGGTTTCTTATTAGCAAGCTTAGTCTACACATACAAGTCAAAAGGTATAATATTTTTCTTAGCAAGTATTATCCCACATACTATTTGTTTTGTAATTGGTATGATAATATACTCTTCGATAATAATGAATATTAGTTACAAACTAATGAAGGCTACATATAAAGAAGAATGTATTAACTTAAAAATATTCCTAAAAAAGATAATGCTTCTATTCTTGATCAGCATAATATTTTCTCTAATAATAACCGCGCTCGAACTGCTTGTAAACACCTATATAATGAAACTGATTATTTAAAAATTTAAATCCACATTTATATGTGGTTTTTGCATTAATTTAAGCTCTATATATGGATAAAATAATGTACAAAATGATTGACTTTTACCCTCATTTGTTATAGAATATGAAATTAAATGAAAGGGGGTACTTATATGCACGTAACAATACCTAGCGCTGAATCAATTGGAAACTTTGGAACTGTTCATAAAAAGATAGATGAAGTATTTAAAATAAGGGGCACAAAATTTAATGCAACAGATTATGCAATAGTTAACGGTCAAGCATTTGATGAAGAAGATGGCTTTGAAGGTCAATATTGGGCAACAGTTTTACTAGCAGGTTACGTAAATATTCTAAAAGCAATAGTGCTTACAAACGTTGAATCAAATATTAATAATATAGGAACTATGCCAGTTTTAATAAATGACGATGATGAATTATCAAACATTAAATTCAAAGAAAGTAATGATGGTATATTTGAAACATACTACTCAGAATATCCTCAAAAAGCAGTATCAGGTTTGATGCAAGAAAAATTAGAGTCCGCATATGAAGCAAAGATATTAAAAATAGAAAACTACACATTAAGTAATCCAATGTGCCCAAAAGAAAAACAAAAAAGATATACAGTATACAACTTTGAAGGCAAAAGATATATAAGAACAGTAATGAATTCTTTCTTTTCTAACAGAAAAAAATTAACTATGCTATCCAATGGTGAAAAATATAAAAATGGAGACATTGTATGGATAGAAATTATGCCAATAAAATGGCTACGTTTAAATGATGATAATCTTATAAGTGAGAAAATTCTATTCAGTGGTTTAAAAATTACTAAATCTAGTGCATTAATAGGTTATGAAATAAGTGAACTTTATAATTACTTAAATGATCAATTTATAGAAGATATAAAAAATTTGAAACCTAGCGAAAATTTAATTAATAAAGAGATAAATAAAAAAGTAAATCCATATAACTTTAACTTTGGTAAAGTAACTGAAGAAGATATCATAAAAGGAGCACTTCTAAGTGATATTCCAGTATTTTTACACGGTGCAAGTGGAGATGGTAAATCAGCTAGAGTTAAACAGTTCGACAAAGATGCTACTATAATATATCTCAGAAACTCATCCTTAGAAAGTTTTAACGGAAAAAGTGTTTACAACAGTGAAACTGGAGAAATGATTGATATAATGCCTTCTTGGCTTAAGAAAGTAAATGAAAAATGTGAGAAAGAGCCAAATAAATTACATATAGTATTTTTTGATGAAATTAATAATGCATCAAATGTTATTCAAGGAATGGCTTTCAATGTTGTTCTAAACAAAGAAGTAAATGGAATATGGAAACTACCAGAAAATGCAAGGATAGTAGCTGCTGGAAATGAAACTAAAGATAGTTTAAGTGCTGAAGAATTATCAGAGCCTCTATTTAACAGATTTGCTCACGTGTATATAAATACTACTACTGAAAGTTGGCTCAAATGGGCTACAACACCAGATGAAAGGTATGAAAGATTAGACAATATAAAAGTAGTAAATGAGTACAAAGTGCACCCATCAATATATGCATACATTGCATACAAATCACTAAGAAAAAAATCAGTATTAAGAACAGACTACAACGGTGTAACTCCAAATGCAGACCCAAGAAAATGGGAGATGGCTTCTAAAGTTTTATATGCAACAGGTAGACCTGATATGCTCCGTAGTTTAATTGGTAAAGAATTAACTAAAGACTTTATTGAATTTACAAAACAAGAAGTAATTACAGTAGAAGACGTTGTAAATCATAATTATGATGAAACGATGCTTAATGGACTAAACCTAGCAGAAAAATACAACTTAGCAGTTGGATTATCCAGAGTAACAAGCAAAAACTTAGAAGTAGTTAGAGACTTTGTATATGATCTAGGAAAAGAAATAGGCGCAACATTCGATACTCTTTGGACGTATGGCAATGACGAAAGACTAGAAGAATTATTAAAAATTAAAAACAAAAAGAATACTAACTTTAAACAAGTCAAAGTAAGCATAGATGAAAGTGTACAACTTGATTTTACTTTTCTAACCGAGCAAGAGTTAATGTATGGTAATAGAATAGTATTTCCCAACATAACATCGGAGTTAACTTCATTCGCAGATTGTTTAGGAGGTTTCAAGCAAATAAACGGAAAAGGAACTTACTGGACTGTAAACTCTAATGAAAAGAACAATGTAATAACAATGGCAGCATTTGGACAATACCAAGAACATTCTCCGCTAGATATATATACAGGTGCAAGACCACTAATTGATATAACAGATAAAGACATATGTAAAGAGGAAGAGGGAATTGTTCAAATAGGTTACTATCCAAAAAGTGCATTAAGCCTAGAGGCTCAAAAAAGTCTTGAAGAGAAATATGAAAAAGGTATACGCACACTTAAAAAAACAGGTAGATATTTTACAGTATACCAAAAGAACGAAAAGGGAGAACTTGAAAAAGTAAAAATAGAAGAGTACTTTAATGAAATAAATCAAGAATATATTGGCGAAGGTTACCACGTTGTTAGAGTAATAACTAAAAATGCTATGTGGTTTAGGGGAAACAAGTGCTTAGTAGAATATGAAGCAGGCTCTCCTGTATGGATAATGGTTGAACCAATAGACTGGATTATTTTTAGATCAAAAAATAACAGGAAATACTTATTAAGCAAAAATATTTTATTTGCAGGAATTCCTTTTGATACTAAAGCGACGTATGATGGTGACTTCGCAAATACCTTTATCAAAAAATTTATGGACGAATACTTCTCTAAAGACATACAAAAAGAAGGACCTTTTAGAATAATAGAAGAAAATAGTTTAACTAAAAAATTAAAATAAAAAAGATGGAGAAAATTATGAATAAAGAAAAATTAGAAATGCTAAATGAATATTTAAAAAATACTAATATTTCAGTTTTAGTAGAAGATATTCCGTTAGAAATATTTAGTGATTATGTAATCATTCCATCAGACATAAATGTCAAAGAATTAGATGGCCACTATGAAGAGGCAGAATACTGTCCACCTAGTTGGTACACATCATTAGTAGATAAGCATAAAGAAAACAAAGCCTTTCTTGTAATAACTGATATTAATAAAATAAGTAAAAACGATCAAGGAAAATTCGTAGAAATATTAAAATATAAAAAAGTATCAACTTTTGATTTACCAAAAGACGTAAGAATTATACTAACTGCAAACAATTTAAAAGAAAATGAAATAAGTGAAGAAATATATAGCTTG
Organism: uncultured Bacilli bacterium; assembly: GCA_934085635.1. Taxonomy (GTDB): domain Bacteria; phylum Bacillota_I; class Bacilli_A; order RF39; family UBA660; genus CAG-628. The sequence goes on from CAKOHL010000016.1 coordinate 8,076, forward strand.
CTTGCTCACATTTAGAAAGGAAAAGTTATGAATAAAGATGTAGAAAATATTATAGATGGATTATTAATAAAATACCCATTTTTTGGTTCAGTCATCGCTGGTACAAAAATAATAGAAAATAATGATTGCTCATCAAACGGAATACCTACTGCCGCTACTGATGGGGAATGTATTTATTACCACAAAGATGTATTAAAACACAGTGAAGAAGAATTGAAATTTTTATTCGCACACGAAATTTGTCACATTGCTTTTGACCATATTAACAGAAGTGAAAATAAAGATAAAGAAGTTTGGAATATAGCTACAGATGCTGTTATTAATGCTTTTCTAAAAAAAGATGGTTTAAAATTAATAAATGGTACAGTAGATATGCCTGAAGCAATTAATTATGATGCAGAAGAACTATATAATATTTTGATTAAGAAGAAAAACGAAAGTAATGAAAATGAATCGAATAATCAAAATGAAAATAATGATTCTTCTAACCAAAACGAAAACCATAAAGGACCTAGCAACCACGCAATGTGGGAAGTTAAAATAAAAGAGAAAAATAGTAATCAAAATGGTTCATCTAATAATCAAGATAATAAAAATGATAATTCTAACCAAAATGGTTCATCTAATAATCAAGATAATAAAAATGATAATTCTAACCAAAATGGAAACGAAAATAATCAAAGTAATCAAGATGAAAAAGATGACTTAAATAACAAAAGTAATACCGATAAAGGAAGAAGTAATGTGGATAATAAAGATGGAAAGAGTGACGCTAATAATCAAAAGAATAGTAAAGTAAAAGAAAATATTGAAAGAAATAAGAGAATGGGCGAAAGAAAAGTCTTCGAACAAAACAGAATAGAAAGAAAGAAACAACTAGAAGAGTTAAGAGATAATCTTGCTAAACAAATGACCGGGGCAGGAACTAGTACTGATGAAAGTAATTTAAAAGTAGAAGATATAGGAGTAGCAAAGCCTTTAATAAGGTGGAGAAGACTTCTTAAAGAGAATATTAATTTTAATGTAGATTGGTCTTATAAAAACGCTACTATTGAAGATGGAGTATTAACATCTCACTTAGAGTATTTACCTAGTCCATTAACTGAAATATTGCTTGACACAAGTGGTTCTATTAGCGAGACATTACTTAAAAACTTTTTAAGAGAATGCAAAAATATACTTATAACTTCTAAAGTAAAAGCCGGTTGCTTTGATACTAAATTTTATGGTTTTTATCCTATTAGAAACTTAAATGATATAGACAATATGCCTTTTAAAGGTGGCGGTGGAACTGACTTTGATGTTGCAGTAAATGCTTTTAGTAAAAGAGTTGAAAATAAAATTATATTTACAGATGGATGTGCACCTTTACCAAAAAAATATTTAGATGCTATTTGGGTTGTATTTGGAAGATACGAGTTTTATCCTAAAGGTGGTAAAGTTATTTATATAAATGAAGAAGAATTAAAAAGACTTAAATTAAGGAGGTAAAGTCATGGAAATTACATTACTTGATAAAAATGACTGCATAGGTAATCAAAGAAAAGAACCATTTAAACATGGATATACATCATACATTACAGACTTTGCCACCCTAATGGGTACTTATTATGAAGATTACTGGCTTAAAACACCAAGTCAAGTAAAAGATGAAAATGCAAGCTGTATTGGATTTAGACCAGTACCACACACCGTTCCATACGTAACCTGTGTAGGAGTTAGACCTGTATTATTACTTGAAAATGAAATCAATATAAATAATGCATATATTGATAATCAAAAATTATCATTTTTCCCAGTTGACGACACAATTGAAAAAGCATACTTTGGTAGCTTTCCAAGAAATGTAGCATCATCATTTCTACAAAAAAAGCTAGAAGTAGAATATTTAAAAAAAGATCTTAAAAAGACTGGTAAAACATTCGATTTAAAAACTGAAATTTTTGAAGAATATGAATACGAAGGCAAAAAATATATTAGAGGTGTCGTTAAAAAACTTATTAATCGTGACAGTTCAATTACTTTATCTGATGAAAATGAATATGATATTGGTTCTCAAGTTTGGATAGAAGTCGAACCAATAAGTTGGTTACTTCTTGATGAACATAGATTAGTTAGTGAAGATATATTATTTGCCATGGAGTTAGATAAGAAAAAAGATTACGATGGCGACTTTGAAACAACTACTTTATATAATTATTTGAATACAAGTTTTAAAAAAGAAATTACAGATGGCTTTTTAGCACAAGAAGTGACTAATAATATTAATGAAACGATTCCTAAAAAAGTTAAAAAAATAAATCCATATAACTTTAACTTTGATAAAGTTAGTGAAGAAGAAATAATTAAAGGTGCTTTGCTTAGTGATATACCTGTATTCTTGCACGGGGCTAGTGGTGATGGTAAATCACAGAGAGTTAAACAGTTTGACGAAGATGCAACTATTATATACTTAAGAAATAGTTCTATGGAAAGTTTTAATGGTAAAAGTGTATACAATAGTAACACTGGAGAAATGATTGATATAATGCCTTCTTGGCTTAAGAAAGTATATGAAAAATGTGAGAAAGAACCAAATAAACTTCATATAGTATTCTTTGATGAAATAAATAATGCATCAAATGTAATACAAGGCATGGCATTCAATGTAGTACTTAATAAAGAAGTAAATGGAATATGGAAACTACCAGAGAATGCTAGGATCGTTGCAGCTGGAAATGAAACTAAAGATAGTTTAAGTGCTGAAGAACTTTCAGAACCTCTATTTAACAGATTTGCTCATGTATATATAAACACCACAACTGAAGACTGGCTTAAATGGGCTACAACACCAGCTGAAGAATATGAAAGATTAGACAATGTAAAAGTAATAAACGAGTACAAAGTACACCCATCAATATATGCATACATTGCATACAAATTATTTATGAAGAAATCAGTTTTAAGAACAAAATATAATGGTATAACACCAAATGCAGACCCAAGAAAATGGGAGATGGCTTCTAAAGTTTTATATGCAACAGGAAGGCCTGATATGTTAAGAAGTTTAATTGGCAAAGAACTTACCAAAGACTTTATAGAATTTACTAAAAAAGAAGTAATTACAGTAGAAGATGTAATAAATCACAACTACGATGAAACAATTACTGATGAACTAAATCTAGCAGAAAAATATAACTTAGCAGTTGGTCTATCAAGAGTAACAAACGAAGACTTAGAAACAGTTAGAAAATTCGTATATAATTTAGGAAAAGAAATAGGTGCAACATTTGATACATTGTGGGCTCACGGAAATGAAGAGAGACTAGAGCACTTACTTGAATTAGGAAATATACAGCAGGATAAGAAAAGTACTTCTGTTAAAGTAGACGCTACTGAACTTGATTTTACTTTTTTAGATGGAGCATCTTTAGATAAAATCGAGCCACTTAAAAAAACAGGCTTAGAAGCCATTGCTACTGATTTTGCTGTTTGTTTAGGTTTACAGTGTGATTATGGTCAAGTTATCAGAGGAAATTACTGGACACTAAGTGCTGCTGGGATAAAAAAATGGTTTTATAATAAACAAAAAACAAGCATTATTGAAACTGTATCTGCCAATGGAGAAAAAGAAAAGGAGTTTATTACTTTAAGTATAATTGGTGCAAGACCACTTTTAGTTGATATATCTAATTATAATTTATCACAATTAATGAATGAACAATATACATTAGATGGATTAAAAATTACCACACTAGGAGAATATCCACAAGCCGTTGTAGCAAATAAATATCAAGAAAAACTCGAGAATTTATATAAAAAGAATGAGCTTACTTTAACCGGCAACTATTACACTACTTATAATATAAATTCAGGAAAAATTAAATTATATGAATATATTTATAAAGGCAAAAAATATGTAAGAGTTAATGCAAATTTTTTAAATCTTTTATACACAAGATTATCAAGTGGCGAATATTATCACGAAAATTTTCCTATTTGGATAGAGGTCGAACCTATTAAATGGTTTGTATTTGAAAACGAAAACAAAGAAACTTGCTTATTAAGTAGAGATATATTATTTTCAGGAGTACCTTTTGATACTAAAGAAATATACGATGGAGACTTTAAAAATACATTTATCAAAAAATTTATGGACGAGTGTTTCTCTAAAGATATATTAAGAGGACAATATCTCATAAAAGAGAATGGAAATGTAAAAGTATTAAAAAAATAAATGAAAGGAGTAAACCCAATATGAAAATTACATTACTTGATTTGCAAGACTGCATAGGCAATCAAAGAAAAGAACCATTTAAATACGGATATTTATCGTATGTTACTGACTTTGCTAGTCTAACAGGTATAAAAAGAGAATATATCTATGGCAAAAATAACAAATTTATTGCAGATTATTGGACTAAAACACCAAGTCAATCAGAAACCTGCAGTGCAAGTTGTATCGGAGTAAGAGAAACACCAGCCACAAATCCAAATGAATATGGTATAGGAGTTAGACCTGTAATCGTTCTTGAAAACGAAATCGATATAAATGATACATATATTGGTAATCAAAAATTATCATTTACCCCAATCGACGATACAATACAAAAGACATATTATGGTTGGTTTCCACAAAAAATAGTGCCATATTCTCTGCAAAATCAATTACAAGACGAATGTACAAAAAAGAAACTTAAAGAAACAGGTAAAGTTTACCGCTATGGCAGAAAAACTTTTAAAGAATATGAATATCAAGGTAAAAAATATATCCAAGGTTCATATATGGGCAATTCCAAAAAGGGTTCAATTACTTTCTCTGATGGCCGAACAACTTATTCTAAGAATTCTTATATTTGGATAGAAGTTAAGCCAATAAGTTGGATACTTCTTGATGAACATAGATTAGTTAGTGAAGATATACTATTTGCTATGGAGTTAGATAAACAAAAAGACTATGATGGCAATTTTGAAAACACAGAACTAAGTTCATATTTAAACGGAACATTTTTAAATAATATTATGCCTGACATTTTATCAGAAAAAATAGAAATTAACATTGCATCAGTAAGTGGTGAAAGAAAAATATATAAAAAAGTAAATCCATATAACTTTAACTTTAATAACGTTAGTGAAGAAGACATCATAAAAGGAGCACTTCTAAGTGACATTCCAGTATTTTTACACGGTGCGAGTGGTGATGGTAAATCAGCTAGGGTTAAACAGTTTGACGAAGATGCAACTATTATATACTTAAGGAACTCATCTCTAGAAAGCTTTAATGGTAAAAGTGTTTACAACAGCGAAACTGGTGAAATGATTGATATAATGCCTTCTTGGCTTAAGAAAGTATATGAAAAATGTGAGAAAGAGCCAAATAAACTTCATATAGTTTTCTTTGATGAAATTAATAATGCTTCAAACGTAATTCAAGGAATGGCATTTAATGTAGTATTAAATAAAGAAGTAAATGGAATATGGAAACTACCAGAAAATGCAAGGATAGTAGCTGCCGGAAACGAAATGAAAGATAGTTTAAGTGCAGAAGAATTATCTGAACCTCTATTCAACAGATTTGCTCACGTGTATATAAATACTACTACTGAAGACTGGCTCAAATGGGCTACAACACCATCTGAAAAGTATGAAAGATTAGATAATTCAAAAGTAATAAACGAGTATAAAGTGCACCCATCAATATATGCATACATTGCATACAAATCACTAAGAAAAAAATCAGTTTTAAGAACAAAATATAATGGTGTAACACCAAATGCAGATCCAAGAAAATGGGAAATGGCCTCAAAAGTTCTATATGCAACCAATAGGCCTGATATGCTCCGCAGTTTAATAGGTAAAGAATTAACTAAAGACTTTATAGAATTTACAAAAAAAGAAGTAATAAGTGTAGAAGACGTTGTAAATCATAACTACGACGAAACAATTGCTGATGAATTAAATATAGCAGAAAAATATAATTTAGCTGTAGGTTTATCAAGAGTAACAAATGAAAACTTAGAAACAGTTAGAAACTTTGTATACAATTTAGGCAAAGAAATAGGTGCGACATTCGATACACTTTGGACTTACGGTAATGATGAAAGATTAGAAGAACTATTGAAAATTAAAAATAAAACTAAAAACACTTCAGAATCAGTTAAACTATATGATGAAAGCCTAGACTTTACATTTTTAGATTTAGATAGTGGCGAAATAAAGAATACAGTTTTATTTAATAAAAGAGGATTTGAAGCAGAAATTACTGATTTTGCTTTGTGTTTAGGTGGAGAATATAGTTATTCTACTCGAATTTTCAACCAGCAAAATGGTTATTACTGGACATTAAATAATGCTGATTTATCTATAAATCCTAGCTCCAAAAACGGCCAATTCATAAATGGTTATGATAGTGAGGGTAAGAAAACGGCAGTCAGTATTAATAAAGCTAATTTTGGTGCAAGACCTATATTAATTAATGCATCTGATTATAGAGAAATTGAAAATGCTATAAAAAATCAAAATTATCAAACATTTATCGATAATATACCAATAATTAAATTTGGAGAATACCCTCAAGAAGTTTCTCCAGACAAACTACAAAAAGAATTAAATAAGTTATATAGTGATGGACAGCTCGAATTAACAGGGAACTATTACACTATATATGATAATGAAAACTATAATAAATTTAGTCCTGATATAAAAGATTTAAAAGAACAAAGATTATATGAATACATCTATAAAGGTTTAAAGTTTGTAAAAGTTAAAGGAAACTTCTTTGATGAAATGACGAGTTTATCTAATGAAAGTTATTATGACATTGGAGAAGATATTTGGATATTAGTTAAGCCGATTGAATGGTATTTATATAAAAATAATGAAGGCCAATATTGCCTGTTAAGCTTAAAAGTCCTATTTGCAGGAATGCCTTTTGACATCAAAAAAACATACAATGGAGATTTTGAAAATACCTTTATCAAAAGATTTATGGATGAACACTTTTCTAAAGATATTGTAAGAAATTTTTCCTCTCCAAAAGGCCTTGAAGAAAACATTAAAACATTAAAAAAATAATAAAGTTATACCATAATGTAGTAAAATATGGTATAATTTTTCGTAGAAATGGAAGTGAAATTTATGAAAGTAGTAGTAGGTATGAGTGGAGGAGTAGACTCAGCAGTAAGTGCATATTTACTCGATAAAGAAGGATATGAAGTAATAGGCTTATTTATGAAAAACTGGGACTCTAATATCAATAATGATAAAGAAGGTATAACTGATGGTATATGCCCTCAAGAACAAGACTTTAAAGATGCTAAAAGTGTATGTGATTATTTAGGAATTCCACTCTATAGAGTAGACTTCATAAAAGAATATTGGGATACTGTATTTACTTACTTCCTAGAAGAATTAAAAAAAGGAAGAACACCTAACCCAGATATAATGTGTAACAAATATATAAAATTTGACTTATTTAAAAAAGAAGC
>CAKOHL010000017.1 GCA_934085635.1 uncultured Bacilli bacterium
GATGTACCAAAGTCTAGTGCAAAAACAGACACAGTGCTAGCTAAAAATATAAGTTTAGCAAAAGGAGCAACACATACTTATAAAGTTATATTTAATTATAGTAATAGTGATACTGTTGACCAATCTGAGGATATGAAGAAAGTTTTAAGTGGTAATATATTTATAGAAAAATATGAAACTTATACAGTTAAACTTAATATTACACCTGATGGCGTTGTTTTAAATGATTCAAATGTTTATACTGTTCAAGTTGAAAAAGGCGCTGATGCAACATTCAATATTAGTTATAGTGGTCAAGTTGGAGGTTCATTAACCAGTGATAGTTGTAATGGTGTAGTAGGTTATATGAATGTAGTTGGAGCTTCAATTGATAAATTTATTAATTCTTACACAGTTAAAAATGTTAATGAAAACAAAACGTGTAATATTACAGTTAAACGTACTGATGCTGATTATAGTATGGATGTTGGAGAATATGATGATTAAATAAAGATTTCAAGATAAAAATAATCTTGAAGTTTTTTTCGTACTTGTATGATAAAGTTTACTTTTATATGTAAATATGGTACAATTATGATGTGATTCAGATGAAGAAAGAAGTAAAAAAAAGAAATAATATAGTTAAAGATATATTTAATAAGATTAAGAAATTTGTTAGTGAGTATAAGAGGGAGATTTTTTTGTGTGTTCCTTTTGTTCTTATGGATTTATTTACTAGAATACTTGGTTATAAGATTCACTTTTTTGGTATTTATAGATTAGTACCTAATTTGTTTAGTGTGCTTTGGATTTTTCTTATGCTTAGTATTGTTTTGAGTGTTAAGAAAAAAGCAGGTAAACCTTTGTATATAGTGTTTTTTATAATTGGTTTTGCACTTTTTACTGTTAATAATATTTATTATAGTATGACTAGTTCGTTTTTTGATTTTTCTCTTGTTTTATTAGCAGGAGAAGGGTCTGGTTATTTTATGGATGCTATTGTTAATTGCAATCCAGTTGTGTACGTGCTTATGGTACTTATATTAGTAGTGTTTGGATTTACTTTGAAGTATTTTCCTAATAATGAAAAGAATAATTATAAGTATATAGGTATTGCTTTAGTAGTGTTTGTTATTTTGCATACACTTACACCTTTCTTGTTAGGTAAGAAGGATAAAGAACTTACTTGGTCTACTTGGAAGAATCCTAGAAATATTTATATTAGTTTTAATGATAATAATAAGAGTATGACTATAACTGGTTTGTATGAGTATAGTTTTAGAAATTTTTATATTACATTTTTAAAGCCTAAGAAGACTACCAGTGAGGAAGAGATTAATTTTTTAGATGATATTTATAATATGGAAGATACTAAAGTTAGTGATAAGTATACTGGTATTTTAAATGGTAAGAATCTTATTATTTTACAGTTAGAGGGTTTAGATTCTTGGCTTCTTAATAAAAATGATACACCTAATTTGTATAAGCTTATGAATAATAGTATTAATTTTACTAATCATTATTCTTATTATAATGGTGGGGGAAGTACTTTTAATTCAGAGTTTGCTGTTAATACTGGGTTTATTACACCTCTTAGTTATACTAAGAATGCTTATTCTTTTAGTAAGAATACTTTTCCTAATACACTTGCTAAGTTATTTAAGAAAGAGGGATATGCTGTTAATGCGTTTCATATGAATACTAGTGAGTTTTATAGTAGGGGAGCTAATTATAAAAATTGGGGTTATGATAATTATTATGGCCTTGTTGATATGTATGATTATAAGAATAAAGAGTATGAACTTGATAGAGAGTTAATTCTTAATGAAGATTTTAGTAATAGAATGTTTGAGAGTGAAAAGTTTGTGGATTATATTATTACTTATACACCACATTTACCTTTTAGTACAGAAAAGGGGGCTTGTAAGACTTTGATTACTATGGATGCATTAGAGGAACTAGGAGTTACCAAACTTCCTAAGGATTATGTTCTTCCTACACTTTCAGAAGAGGATTGTGCGAGAAGACAAGCTAAGGAAACTGATTATATGGTTGGGCTTCTATTAGAAAAGTTAGAGGAAAAAGATTTACTATCTAAAACGGCATTAGTAGTGTTTACAGATCATTATTTATATACATTAAGTGATCAAAGTATTTTAGATAAGTATAAAGATACAAGTAATAATTTAATTAATCATACACCATTCTTTATATATGATGGTAAGACCAAGAAGACAGTTAAGGATGTTACTTCACAACTTAATATATTACCAACACTTCTTAATTTATATGGTATGGATTATAATTCTAATAATTATATTGGATTAAATGCTCTTAGTAAGAACTATAATGGTTATGTATTCTTTAGTGATTATAGTTGGTATAATGGTAAAGTTTATACTGTAGGTGGAGAGGTTGTTAATAATAAGTATATTAAGTCTGAGGAGTTAGAAAATATGAATCATTATATTAGTGAGTTAATTAAGAAGAATGATTTGACTCTTAAAGTAGATTATTTTAAAGATAAGGGTAAGCTTGATGATAGTAAGTAATGGTATAGATATTGTAAGTGTAAGTAGTTTAGAGAAAGTGAGTAATTATAAAAAGATATTTACTTCTAATGAGATGGAGTATTTTGATAGTCATAAGAGTATTCAGACAAAAGCAGGAGTGTATGCTGCTAAGGAAGCTGTTTTAAAGAGTCTTGGAGTAGCGCTTAATGTTTATAGTTTGCTTCTTATTGAAGTTGTTCATATTAATTACAAGCCTTTTCTTAAATTTTATGGAGAGTTAAATGAGTATATAAAAAAAGAAGGGCTAGAGTTTAGCCTTTCTATATCTCACGATGAGGATTATGCAATTGCTAGTGTAATTTGTTATAAAGTTAACTAGCAATTTTTTCATATTCTAATATATTTCTTGTCCATTCACTATAGTTTATATCATTTCTATGATCTGGTAAGTTATATTTTTCTTTTAGGTATTTTCCTAAGTATATGCTTTCTTTTTTAGCACCTTGGAAGTTTAAATGATCTCCTTTGTCAGAAGTATCAGTTTGCCAGTCAATGTCTATAATGTTGTCTATATTTAAATCTATATAATCTATTTTATTTGCATCTGCATATTTTTTTAATGTTTGATATTTACTATAGTTATAGTTTACTTGACTAGTTGCACTTACTAGTACAAATTTAATGTTGTTTTCTTCACATTTTTTTCTCATCATTTCTAAGTATTTATAGTTTCCTTCTGGAATATAAGTGCTCTTGCTATTATGTTTCATATAGTCTTTAGAACTTACTGATTTAACACTTCTTTTAAGCATATATCCTTTCATAGGATCTGTGTATTTATAGTCTTTACTACTTTTTAAGTCATTTATGTTTAAGTTTTTCCATCTGTTATGGTATTCAAAGAAAGGAAATGTTTTTTCAAGTTTACTTATTATATCTTTTTTTAGTGAGTATTTTCTAAATAGAGCATTTGTTTCTAGCACTACTATTTTTGGTTTTTGTTTTTCTATTGATTTTTCTAAGAATTTGTATGAGTCAAACATTCTTTGAGCGTGCGTTCCACATACGTAAGAAGTGAATCCATTTTCTTTGTACATTAGTAGGGGAATGAATGAACTGTATGTAAGAGAGTCTCCTATGAATATTACATCAAGTGTGTTTTCTTTTTCTCCAAGTATTCCATTTGCTTTTATGTCCATCATTCCTGAAGTTATGCTGTTGTTTTTAGGAGTAAATAGTTTACCAAGTATTATTATAAATACAATTAGTATTATAGAAAATATTATAGGTTTTAAATAATTTTTCATTTTTTCCTCCTTTAGAAACTTGCGTACATAGGGTCAACTGGTGTATAAGGCCCTAGATAAGCACCAAATATTAGTAAGTAGAATATTAATAGATAGTATATTGCCCATTTTATTATTATATTTTTTTTACTTATTTCTTCTCTAACAGATATATTTTTTTCGTTTAAAATTCCTATTATAAATACCATTATGATTGTTAAAATGATTATTATTATGTCTTTAGAGTCTAGTCCTAGTTTTAGGAATGTATGATTATATAGAAATTTTAAATTAAAGTTAGTGAATATTTCTTTTATTATGTATAGCGCACTTTTAAGTGATGTAGCTCTGAAGAATATTTCTCCAAATATAACTATTATAGTTGTTTTTGTTATTGATAATACTTTTATTATAAAGTTATCTTTGTTTATGTTTGACTTTGTATAAAACGAATTTAATAGGGGACTAAATATGTTTCCAAGCAAAATAAATGTAAAGTGGTATAGTCCGAATGCTATGAAGTTATAATTAGCGCCGTGCCATAAACCATTACTTAGCCAGACTAGTAATAAGGCAACTGTCCCGCTTATTAATGGTCCAAAGTGGTTACCAAGTTTTTTTCTCATTTTAGATGTTAGGTTTCTTGAGAATTTTGATAGTGATACTGGATAAAATATGTAGTCTTTGAAGAAAGTACCAAGTGTTACGTGCCATCTACTCCAAAAGTCACTTATGCTCCTTGAGAAGAATGGCCTTTTGAAGTTTTCTGGAAGAGTGATTCCAAATATTTCAGAAGTACCTATTACTATATCCATTATTCCTGAGAAGTCCATATATAGTTCTATTACATAAAGTATTATTCCTATAAATAGAACTCCACCATCATATTTAAAATAGTTAGTGAAGATAGGCTCGATAACATTGTGAATTCTGTTTGCAACAACAAATTTTTTAATTAGTCCATATGTTATTCTTTGTAGTCCAAATGTTAAATTTTTATAATTAATTTTATTTCCAGCATATAAACTTTCCTTTATTTCATTATATCTTGTTATTGGTCCTTCCATAAGTTTAGGAAAGAACGTTAGATATAGTGATAGTTTAAGTATGTTATTTTCTTTTTCACACTTACCATTATATACATCTACTAAGTAGCTTATACCTTCTAGTGTGTAGAAACTTATTCCTATAGGCGCTATTAAGTTTGAAAAATGGATTTTAAAGTTTACGTTCAATATCTTCATTAAGTCATTAAAACTTATTGTTATAAAGTTTAAGTATTTAGTTAGTATTAGTGTGATTAATAAAGATATTATACCTATAATTAAAGTAAGTTTTCTTTTCTTTAAATATTTCTTTTTAATTATTTTTCTTTCTTCTTTTTCTAATGATTCTGTTAGTAGTTTTTCTTTGTCTTTAAGTTTACTTAATATTTTAGTTATTATGTATATAAGTATTGTACTAATTAGAGAGTAAGTTATTAAGTATGAACTTATTGAGTAAAAAAATATGTAACTAGAAAGTAATAAGACAATGTATCTATATTTTTTTGGAGATATAGAATATATAATAATTACTAAGGGCAAAAAAAGAAGAAGATAAGTTAAATCACTATACTGCATCTTAATCTTCCTCTTTTAGTTTATTTATTAAAGAAAGCATACTTTTAACTGAATTAAAGTTAGTTGGCACGATTTCTACAGTTGGCACGACTACATCAAATTCATCTTCAATGTCAGCAATTAGTGATAGGATAGATAATGAATCTAAATAGTGATCATCTATTAATGTTTCACAGTTTTCATAATCTATTCCTGGTTTTATGTTTTCTAGTATTTCTAATAATTCTTCCATTTTATTTACCTCCATATCTAGGACAATTAAGTTTATAAGTACTTATTTTATCCCTTACTAGTGAGCATTTCCCGTCATTTACTAAAATTATTTTTGGCATATCTCTACTTAGAAATAGGTTTATTCCTTCTGTTACTGAATAGGCTCCTACATTTTTAAATATAAAAGTGTCTCCAATATTTAGTTTAGGTACTTTTGCTCCTTTAAGTATTATATCATTAATTGTGCAAAGTGAACCAAATAAATTAACTATTTCTTCTTCTTTTTCATTTTTATTAAGTATTTCATAATAGGGTGTCATCATTCCCATAGAACCACCATAATATACTAAGTGATTTATTCCACCGTCTAATATTACATATTTTCCTGTTTTGTTTTCTTTTTTATCAACTACACTAGTTATGTATACGCCACAAGAAGCGACCATACTTCTACCTATTTCTAATATTATTTCTTTACCTTTTAGGTAGTTAGATGTAATAATATTTATTTCATTTAGAAATTCATCTTCATTAAAGTATTCATTTTGAAAGTAGTATACTGGAAGACCAGGACCATATTCAATTTCTTTAATGTCTACACTATATTTTTCCTTTATATTTAAGCATATTTCACTTAGCATTTTTATTTCTTTTTCTATTCTTTTTATACTGTGTTTTTGAGTTCCACTAAAGAATTCAATTCCAGATAGAGTCATATATTCATTTAAGTTTTCTATTATGTATTCTAACTCTTCGTAAGTAATTCCAAATTGATTACCACTTGTTATTCTAGGAAGTATGTTTATTTTTCTTTTGTATTTTTCTGATAATTCTTTTAATAGTTCAAACTGGTGAATACTTTCTATTGTGTACCTTAGTATGTCTGTTTCATTTTCAAATATATAATTAAATTCTTCATAACTTTTGTTAACACCACTTAGTACCATTTTGTTTGCAGGTACGTTATTATTTTTACATATCATATATTCTCCAAATGAACATATTTCAATTCTTTCTACTTCTTCAGTTATTTCCCTTATTACAAATGAATTAGCTTTTATTGCATAGCATAGATTACCTTTTAAGTTTTCTCTTAGGTATTTAATTCTTTCTTTTAGAATATTTATATTGTAAACAAATAGGGGAGTAGAGTACTCTTTAATTATTTTATTGTAATCCATTAGTGTCCTCCATAATGCTTTTTAGTATGTTCCTGTCTATTTTTCCATTTTTAGTTAGTTTAAATTCATCTAGTTTTTTATATATAGATGGAATCATATAAATAGGTACATCTTTTTTAAGTTTTTCTATTATTTCTTCTTTAGTAGCATCTCCTACATAGAAAGCCCATAGTTTATGTTTTTTTTCATTAAATAGTGTTACAACTCTTTTAACACCATTTACTTTTAGTATTTCTTTATCTATTTCTTCAAGTTCTATACGGTGTCCCATATATTTTATTTGAAAGTCTTTTCTTCCTTTGAATACTAATTCATAGTTTTCATTATATATTGCTAGATCTCCAGTTCTGTATATCATTTCTATGTAGTTTTTGTTTAGTGGGTTTTGCATAAAGTTTTTGCTAGTTACTTCTTTATTGTTATAGTATCCTAAGCTTAAAGCTGTTCCACTTACACATATTTCTCCAGGAGTATTTAGAGTGGTTACAAGTTCATTTTGTTCATTTAGTAAGAATACTTTTTCATTTTTGAATGCTTTACCAATAGGCACTCCTTCAGTGTAGTCTCTGTTTCTATCTATTTTATGATATGTGCAGTTGCAAGTTATTTCAGTAGGACCATATACATTTATTATTTCAGCATTTGGTAGTTTGTCCATCCATTCTTTTAGGTGTTTGTATGGCATTACTTCTCCACTATAGATTATTTTGTTAACTTGAGAAGGTACTTTGTAGTCAAGACCGTGGAATGTAGTGATTAAGCAAAGCGCGGATACAGCCCAGATGAGGGTAGTTGCTTTGTTATCTGTTAGGTAGTCTAGTAGTAATGCTGGAGAAGAAAAGTATTTTTTAGGTACAATTAATAATGTGGCACCCATTTTCATACTTGAGAAAATGTCTTTAACTGATACATCAAAGTCAAATGGAGCTTGGTTAGCCAACACATCATCTTCTTTTATGTTTAGTTCTTCAGTGAATGTATCAATAAAGTCAATTATGCTTCTCGAACTTACTACAACACCTTTAGGAACTCCAGTTGAGCCAGAAGTAAAGTTTATATATACTGGGTCAATATCATATTTAAAAGTTCTGGTGCTTTTTAGTTTTTCTTCATTTATTTCGCCTTTTAAAAGTTCTTCTACTAGATATATGTCTAAGTTAGTAAATATACTTTTTGCTTTTTCTAAGTTTTCTTTGTTTGTAATTACTTTTTTACTGTTTAATACTTCTTTAATTTGATTTATTCTTGCTTCAGGGAATTCTGGATTTATTAAGCTATAGCAAGCACCTGAATATAGTACACCAAAGAATGTACAAAGTGTTTCTATTCCTTTGTCCATAAATACTATTATTGGTTCATTTAGTTCTGATATTAAATTTGAACCAATTATTTTTGATGATTTAAGTAGATTTTCATATGTTATTTTTTTATTCTCTTCAATGACTGCTATTTTATCTTTCTTTATGTCAGCAGTTTTTTCTAAATATTCTAATACTATTTTCATATAACTTCCTCATTTCGTAAACACCCCAATTATAGCAAAGTATGGATAATGGGGCAATCTTATTTTCATTATAAACACCCTAAGTGACAAGTAAGTGACAAAAAAGAAAGCACTTTGGCTTTCAAGTTATTTATTACTAGTTATGTCATCAATTGTAACTTTACTATTGTGTGGGATTGGTTTCCATTCAACTTTCATAAATATTGCTATGTATGTTGTCCATCTTCCGATTATATCGAATGTTGGCCACGTTAGGGTATATAATACTTTTTTATAAAATGGTATTGGTTTTATGTTTTTGTGTTCTACTATGAATAAGTAAACTGCTACCCACATTCTTTCGAAGTAGTCACCAATTCTAAATAATACTCTTGTCCATAAGTTAATTAGTAGTCCTAGTAAGAATGCATTCATTCCCGCGTTAGATACAATTCTTATTTCAAATAGTTTTCTAAGACCTTTAGCGAGATATGTACCACCTGCAAATAAATTAACGTCCATTCCTACATTGTACATATAACAAGCTTGCATAAACCATATGACTATTATCCATCTAAGTAAATTAAATACACTAAATGGAGTTAACTGGATTAAAGTGTCGTATGACGCGAATCTGTGTCTTATGTTTTCTATGATATTTAGTATAAATTCTTTAAATGTTTTACTTTTCTTTTTTTTGTTTACTGAGTTTTCTCCCCATTTGGTTCTTACAAACCATTTGCCTAGGAATATGTTTATAAATAGGTAAGGGCCTGATTCTACAAATGCTTGTAAGTGACCTTTACTCCAACGAAGTCTTTGTCTTAATGCAACTTTTAAGCTCGTTGGTTGTTCATCATAGAACATTGCTTTGTCGTTGTATGTGATTTGATATCCTTGTGCGACTGCATCAGCTGTTAAGGCACGGTCCTCAGTAAGACTTGTGTAGTGCCAACCATTTTTAACTATTTCGCTTGTGAATAAGAATCCAGTTCCTTGAATGTTAGTTGCTAATCTAAGTACACTTCTAGCACGGTGGTTACATCTTATACTTCTTATCCAGTGAAGTGCATAGGTAGAAGCAACCCAGTTTTCATCAAAGTTTTTGGTATTTCTGTAGGAGGTAATTATTTTACATCCTTCGTCAAATGAGTCATTCATTCTGCTGATGTAATCTGTATTTAATAGGTTATCTGCATCAAATATAAAATATCCTTCAAAGTTCATTCTTCCATAGTCTTCTTCAATTCTATCAAGTAGAAACTCTAGCGCATAACCTTTTGTTCTGTGCTTATCATCAAATCTTTCATAGCAAATAGCCCCGTGTTTTCTTGCTATTTCAGCAGTGTTATCTGTACAGTTATCTGCGACTACAAATGTTGTTACTAAACTCATATCATAGTCTTGTTTATTTATGCTATCTAGTAAGTTACCAATTACATATTTTTCATTTCTAGCTGCAATTAATATTGCATATTTATGTTTTTTCTTAGCGGGTTTAAACTTTCTAGTAAAGAAGAAACCTATAATATAATATATTTTTTTATAGAAGAACATAATAGTCATTATGCTTCCGATTATGTAGTATACATTTTTCCATTCATTAAAATGGTTTCCAATACTGCTTATAATATTTAATAAATTCATATAACACCTCAAAACTAGTGATATTATAACATTTATATTTGTAAAAAGATATTGACATTTACTTTACTAACTTGTGTAAAAGACTCTTTATTTATGATATACTTAAGTTAGAAAGAAAATACATATAATTAAATGGAGGAGAGAAAATGAAATTAATAGTAACTGCAGGTGGGACTGGGGGACATATATATCCAGCACTTGGTGTTATAGAAAAGTTTTTAGAGAATAAAGATAATGAGGTTTTATATATAGGTACTACTAATAGAATGGAAAGTGAAATCGTGCCTGAGAAGGGGCTACCTTATGTAGGACTAGAGATATATGGTTTATCTAAGACTGATATTAAAAGAGATATTAAGAATGTAAAACTTATTATGTCTGCATATAAGAAGTGTAAAAAAATAATGAAGGAATTTAAACCTGATTATGTAATTGGTTTTGGTGGGTATGTTACTTTTCCTGTTTTAATGGCGGCTCATAAGTATAAGATAAGATCTGCAGTTCACGAACAGAATAAGCTTCCTGGTAAGACAAATAGACTTCTTTCTAAATTTGTTGATACTACTTTTGTGTCTTTTAAAGAAAGTGAAAAGTATTTTAAGAATAATGTTATTATGTCGGGTAATCCTTGTTCAGAGAAAGCACTTAATAGTATAAGTCACGATAAGACTAAACTTGGATTTTCTAAGAATAAAAAGTTAACTCTTATAGTTATGGGGAGTTTAGGTAGTGAAGAAGTGAATTCTAGAATAAAAGATTTTCTTATTAATTATAAAAGTAAAACTAATGAGATATTATTTATAACTGGTAAGTCTAGTTATGATAATTATAAAGATTTAAAGGTAGATAAATCTATTAAAATATTACCTTATTATAATGATTTAAGTGGACTTATGAAAAGTACTGATTTGATTATTTCAAGAGCTGGTGCTAGCACTATTAGTGAAATATTAAGTTTGAATTTACCTTCAATACTTATACCAAGTCCATATGTTGCTAATAATCATCAATATTATAATGCACTTGATTTAAAAGAAAAGAATCTTGCTTATATGTTAGAGCAGAAAGATTTAAATAAAGAATCTTTAGAAAAAGCAATTGATTATGTTTTAAAGAATGAAAAAGATATGATAAGTAATTTGAAAAAGCAAGAGAAATTAAAATCAAGTACTATTATAGTTGAAGAAATAGAAAAAAAGTAATATAATTTTATTTAAAGATAGGAGTAAAAATGTGGCAAAAGTAAAGAAGAAAAAACTTAATTTAAAAAAATTTTTTGGTTTCATATTTACTATAGTGGCCATATTTTTAGTGTATTTTTTCTTAAGTAAGAGACCAATTAGAAATATTGTTATTACTGGTACGGCTAATATAACTGATGAAGAGATTATGATGATAGCTAATTTAGAGGATTATCCATCTTTTATTAAGACTTCTAGAGGTAAGATTAAAAAGAATATTCTTAAGCTTCCACTTGTTAAAGATGTTAAAGTGTATAAGCATTTTTTTGAGAGGTTAGTTATTGAAGTTACCGAGTATAAAGTGCTTTTTAAAATTAGAAGTACCGATGAGTATGTTTTGGAAGGTAATAAGAAATTAAGTGATATTGACTATGTAGGGCCTGTTCTTATTAATTATGTTCAAGATGATATACTTTCTAAATTTGTTAGTAAGTTTGAAAAGATAGATAGTAGTATTATTAGTAAGATAAGTGAGATAGAATATTCTCCTACTAAGTATGATAAGGAAAGATTTATACTTTATATGACAGATGAAAATACTGTTCACGTTACACTTGCTAAACTTAAGAATCTTAATAATTATAATAAGATAAAAGAACAACTTGGTACTAATAAGGGTATACTTTATTTGGATAGTGGTAATTATTTTGAAATTAAAGAGTAAAGTCTTTACAAATATATAAGATTGTAATAAAATATATCTGCGAGTATGAATTTACTTGTATTTATACCTATGAATAATGTTAGTCGCTTCCGGGTGGTGCGAGCAATAAATGATCCCGGTAGAAAATGTTTTGAAAGTTCTATCAATTGATAGAATTTTCTTTAATTGTGATTTAGAAAGGGCTGATTTTAATGCAAAAATTATACGTTTTTGGACATATAAATCCAGATACTGATTCAGTATGCGCGGCAATTACACTTGCTAATTTAAAGAGAATGGAAGGGATGAATGCTGAAGAAAGAGTACTTGGGAATATTAATAAAGAAACTAAGTATGTTTTAGATTATTATAAAGTAAAAGAACCTAAGTATTTAAATGATACTAAACTTAGAATTAAAGATTTAAATTATAGACATAACTATTATATAAATGAGAATGCTTCTATAGAGGATACTTATAATTATATGCTTAATAAAAATACTACTGGTGTACCTATAGTGGACTCTAATAAAAAGTTTTTAAATATTATTACTTCTAAAGATATTCTTAATAAGAGTTTAGGTCTTAATGATGCTGAACTTTATACTAGTTATCAGAATATTTTGAATACTTTAAATGGAGAAGCAGTTGTTAAAGTTGATGATGAGATAAAGGGAGTTGTGACTGCAGCTGCTTTTGCTCATGAGACATTTGAAAATGTAAAGGAACTTACTAATGAAGATATTTTAATAGTGGGAGATAGACATTATATAATTGATCTTGCTATTAAATCTAAAGTTAAGTTAATTATTATAGTTGGAGGTAATATTCCTAAGAAAGAGCATATTAAAGAGGCTAAGAAAAATAAAGTAAATATTATTAAGACTAATATGAATACTTTTGAAACTGCTAGGGTTATTTTAAATAGTAATTATATTAAAAAAATTATTGATAAAGAAGCAGAATATATTCTTTATGAGAAAGATTATTATGATGATTTTATTTCTTGGAGTAAAGATTTACAGATAGATAATTATCCTGTTTTGGATAAGAATGGTATTTGTAAGGGGCTTCTTAGAAAGAGTGAGCTTTCTGGTTCTAATAAGAGAAAAGTGGTTTTGGTTGATCATAATGAAATCGAGCAAAGTGCAATCGGGCTTGATGAAGCTGAGATAGTTGAAATAGTTGATCATCATAAGATAGGTAGAGTTAGTACAACACATCCTATTAATTTTAGAAATATGATAGTGGGTAGTACTAATACTATTATTTATAGTATGTATAAAGAAAAAGGTGTTAAGATAGATAAAACTATGGCTGGACTTATGCTTGCTGGTATAATTTCAGATACTCTTTTACTTAAGAGTCCTACAACTACTGATATGGATATTAAGGCTGTTAAAGAAATTAATAAAATAGTGAAACTAAATGTAGAAAAGTTTGGACTTGAAATGTTTAAGAGTGGAAGTAGTTTAGAAGGTATGACATATGAAGAAGTACTTGAAATGGATAGTAAGACATTTAAATCAGGAGATGAGGAATTTACTATAAGTCAAGCATTTACTTTAGATATAGATAATATACTTAAAGATAAAGATAATTATTTAATGGAAATGGATAAGTTAATGAAAGAAACTGGGGTTAAAAGATTTATCTTTGCTGTTACTGATATTATTAAGAATGGAAGTTATATTTTATATGATAATAAGAGTGAAGATGTAGTTAAGAAAGCATTTAATATTAAGAAAATAGAGCAAGGTGTTTTCTTAAAAGGTGTTGTTAGTAGAAAACAACAAATTGTACCTGCAGTTTTGGACGCGATTGATTAAAAACTCTCTAAGTGGAGTTTTTTTGATTGGGATAGACTTGACTATATGTGGCAAAAAATGATAAAATTTTAACATAGATAATAGGCAAAGGATTAAGTGATTTGTATGAATAAGAAAAGAATAACTTTGTTAAGTTTGTTTACGGTTGTTTTTGTTTTAACTTTTACATTTACTTTTGTGGTTTTTAAAGGTAAAGTAAGTGATAATAATAAAGGCAGTGATGTTAAAAGAATTTTAAATAAACCTGCTGGAATACAGGCTGTTACAATAAATGGGGAATATACTAGTGTACCATTTGCTGATTTAATTGAGTATTATGATTTTAAAGGTATTACTTGTGAAAATGGTACAGTTGCTGTATATAATAAAGATACTAATTTAATTAATTTTAGTAATATAAATATACCTGATCATTGTTCTATGGATTTTGATTATGGAGAATATAGTTTAACTATAGATCCAAATGGAGGTTATAGAGTTCCTGATAATGATTCTAGTGTTATGAAGATTTCTTATCCTTTTGGACACGTTGAACCAATTTCTGAAAGAAGGAAAATTGGTTATACTTTAGATGGATATACTTTATCTAATACTGATACTGGTGGAACTAGTGCAACTGATTTAAAAAGAGCTTCTTTTACTTTTGATAAATCTACTAAAACTGGTACTTATACACAAGGGGCTGCTAATATTACATTGAAAGCTAAATGGTCTCCTAATACATATAGTGTTACTTTGGATAATCAGGGTGCTAGTACTGCTGGAACTAGTCTTGTTTATTATCAGTTTAATACTACTAAAACTATAGATAGTGTTAAGTGTTATTATTATACTGATAAAGTTTTAAGTACGTGTCTTACTAGTGGTCATACTATTAGTGTTCCAAGTAAAACAGGTTATGCGTTTGGTGGATATTATACTAAGACTAATGGTGGTGGAACACAATTTGTTAATACAAGTGGAACTTTTGTAAATGACTTATATAAAAACACTGGTATTGCTAAAAATACTACTTTATATGCTAAATGGAATCCTAATCAATATCAACTTACACTTAAAAAAGGAACTGGTATAGCAAGTATTTATTATAAAATAAATGGGGCAAGTACATATACTAAAGTTACTGCTGATGTTACATTAAATGTTAATTATAATTCAGATTATTATTTTTATGGGGAAGCTGCTACAGGATACTCATATACAAAATGTACTGAGGCATCTCCTTGCTCGGCTAAGATGAAAGCAGAAGCTGCTACTCAAACTCTTGCTGCAACTCCAAATAAGTATGCTTTAACTTTAACTAAGGGAGCAGGTATAAGTACCATTTATTATAAAGTTAATGGAGCAAGTACGTATACTTCGACTAATGCAACTGCAACACTTAGTGTTACTTATGGTACAACATATTATTTCTATGGGGTTGCTGCGACTGGATACACATACACTGCTTGTACGGCAAGTAGTCCTTGCTCGGGTAAGATGGGAACGACTGCGGTTAGTAAGACACTTACAGGAAAGATTAATACTTATAAAGTAACACTTGCAGTAGTAGGAGGAACTGGTGCAACAAGTAAAAACATAAATTATAATTCTAGTGGAACATTTACAGGAGTAAAACCAAATTCTGGATATACAGCAACAGGAGCGACAGTAAGTTGTAATGGAGGAGCAACAGCAAGTTTAAGTGGAACAACAGTTACAGTAAGTAAAGTTGTTAAAGCACAGACTTGTAAAGTTACATTTAAATCAAATATAAAATTGCTTGATAAATTACTTGCAGATAATCCAACAAGAAAAACAAGAACTGATT
>CAKOHL010000018.1 GCA_934085635.1 uncultured Bacilli bacterium
AAGTCTCCTTGTGAGTAACAACTTATTACTGTACTATTTTCATCCATTCTGCTTATTAAGTCTATTTTGTATGGGTCACCCTTGAATTTTTCTAGAGCTTCTTCTTTAGTTATTTCGTGTCTTACTATTCTTTTACCATCTTTAGAGATTTTTTTCATTTCTTTTTCTATTCTCTCTAAGTCTTCTTCTTTTATTACATTGTCTCCTAAGTCTATATCATAGTAGAATCCTTCTTCGATTACTGGTCCTACCCAGAATTTTGCATTAGGGTATAAGTGCTGTACTGCTTGCGCTAGTAAGTGGGCACAAGAGTGATTCATTACACTTAGTTTTTCATTTTCTTTAATGTTTATCATTTCTATCTTCCTTTCTTTTTTTGTTAAATGAAAAAGCACCCCTTTAAAGGAGTGCATTATGCACGGTACCATCCGTTTTTTTACTTCATTTATTTAACGAGGTTTTCCCCGGGATCATCTTTCGAGTCCTGTTTATAGGTAGTAACTAATAAGTTATTTAATTGCCTTTCACCATCTACAATTCGCTTTGTAAATAATTATTATTAGTCGTGTCCTAATCAATACATTTAACATACTTATTATTTTACCACTTCTTTTTAAAATTTCAACTATTTTAGTAATGGTTTTGTTAAATCTTTATTATATATTATTGTTAATTCGTGGAGTGCTCTAGTGATTGCTACGTATAGAAGTTTCATATCTAAGTCATTATTACTACTGTATATTTCTTCACTTGCATTGTTTATTATTACTGCATCAAATTCTAATCCTTTTGATAGATAATTTGATATTGTACATATTTTAAATTTTTTATCAGTTAAGTCATCTGTTTCTTCGACATTTGGTATGTCTAATCCAATTTTCTTTAATTCTTTGTTTATAATTCTAGACATTTCTTCTGTTTTGCTAATTATTGCTATAGTATTATATCCGTCATTAATTGCATCATTTACTTTAGCCTTTATTATATTTGCAATTTCATTTGTTTTGATAAAGTTTACTTCTTTACCACTTCTTATTACTAAATCTGCTTCTTTTAGGTTAATGCTTTTTGCCACTTTGTTTGCGACTGACATTATTTCGTTTGTGGTTCTGTAGCTTTTTGTAAATCCTATTATTTCAGCTTCATTATTAAATATTTTTTCTTTTACTTCGTCAAAGTTTGTTATGCTTCTGTAGTCATAAATTGACTGTGCTAAGTCACCATATATACTGAATGTTGCATTTGGTAATGCTTTTTTCATCACATAGTAGTTAAATAATCCCAAGTCTTGTGCCTCGTCTATTACGGCGTGTCTTATTTCTGTGAATTTTTTATTTGGATTTAAGTATGATTTAATATAAATTAGGGCTGCTAAGTCTTCATATTCGTATATGTTTTTACTAATGTTTTTGAGTGTTTGCTCTTTTAAAAATGTTAGGTTTTCATCATTTATACTGTTTAAAAATTCTTTATATATCTTGGTAGGTTTACATTTAAGATCTTTAAAGTATTCTTTTAATAGGTTTTTACAATCCGAATTTAATTCTTTAGTGTCTTTTTTAATTTTATTTTTTATTATGTTTCGTTCTTCTTCTGTTTGGGCATTACTATATATACTAAATATGTGTGAGTCGTATCTTGACTTTATTTTGTGGTAATTTGCGTTTATGTATTTAGCTAGTCTTTCTGTGGTTTTTTCGATTCTAGCTGTTATGCTTCTGGTATATACTCCTAGTGATGATAGGAATTCTTCTTTTATTATGTCTTTATTTAGTACTATGAAGTCTTCTATTTCTAAAGGCTTTTGCAGAATTTTATTTATATAATCATTTAAGTATTTATCTAATAATTCTTTATATTCAAGAGAACATTTATATTTATCTATACTAGATGTTATACCATTTATTTTGTCTTTTACTTTAAAGCTACTAGGTAATATTTTAATATTTTCTTCTATGTATTTTTTCGTGAATTCTTCATAAGTTAATTCCGTTACGTTTGATACATCTAAGTCTGGTAATACTGATTTTATGTATTTTAAGAATACTTCGTTTGGTCCGATTACTAAGTATGATTCCGCATTTATTGTTTTTATATAGTTATATACTAAATATGCTATTCTGTGAAGAGCTACTGTGGTTTTACCTGAACCAGCAACTCCATCTATGATTATGTTTTCTGATAATTTTCTTCTTATTACTTCATTTTGTTCTTTTTGTATTGTGGATACTACACTTTTTAGTCTGCTGTCGTTATTGCTGTTTAGATATTTTTGAAGTAAGGCATCTCCTGATACTAGGTCCACATCAAAATATTCTGTTAATTTTCCTTCTTCGATTACGTATTGTCTTTTTAGTGGCATTTCTCCATTTACTTTAACTCCACTTACTTCATATGTTACCGCGCCTATTTCACTTTCATAATATAATGAACTTATTGGAGCACGCCAGTCAGTTACTACTATGTCAGAGCCATCAATTATTCCTGTTTTACCTATGTATGCGGTTATATTGCTTTCATCATTTATAAAGTCTACTCTCGCAAAGTATGGAGAAAACCTTGATTTTTCTAGATTTTTTATATGCAACTTTTTTCTGTCAATAGTTACCCAATTGTCTTTTTTGTTTTTTATTAGGTCTTTCATTAAGTCATCTAAGTCGTTTTCTTCTTCTTTAATAACTTTTGCAGTTATTTCTTTTACTTCTTCTAGTTTTTGTTTTTCTTTTTCGAATACTTCTCTTTGCATTTTTACCTCCTTTTAACAAATAAAACAGTGACTTCTATTTATTTAGAGTCACTGTTTTATTTGTTGATGTAATTTTAGAAAAGTTTACAGATTGATTTTTAATTATAAATAAATTATCTTTTTTAAATATTTTTATTTTATATTTAATACCTATCATATTTTCCCTTTCCAAAATAAATTTAATTTGATTTTACTACTTTTCCTTTTGGAAATCAAGTATTTTATTCTGTTTTCATTAATTCTTTAAGTCTTTCAACTTCAACACTTGCATCTAATCTTTCAAATAGTGGAATACCTTTTTCAATTACTTTGTTGTTTTCTAGGTTTATTTCTTTTAAAGTGTTATATGTTGTTTGATTTTCTTTTAATCCCATTTGATTAAAGATTTTTTCACTTGTTTCTGGAATGAATGGTACGAATAAAATTGCTGCTCTCCTAATTGCTTCGTATAGATTGTACATTACACTTTCTAATTCATCCATTTTTTCTTCTTTATATAATACCCAAGGGCTTGTTTCATCTATGTATTTATTAGTTCTTGATACTATGTTAAGTATGTGGGATATTGCATTTTGAATATTGATGTTTTCCATTTCTTTTTCATATAGTTCTATTTCAGTATTTATGAAGTTATTAAGTTCATCATCAAATTGGGTTTTAGTTTTTGGTAATTTTATTATTCCATCTTGGTATTTGTTAATCATAGCTACTGTTCTATTTACTAAGTTACCTAGGTCATTACACAAGTCTGTGTTATATTTTTCTATAAATGATTCTGGAGTGAATTCTCCATCTTGGCCATATGGTAAGCTTTTTAGGATTGTATATCTTACTGCATCTACCCCATAAGCATCAGCTAGTATATCTGGATATATTGTGTTTCCTTTACTTTTACTCATTTTGCCATCTCTCATCATTATAAAGTCGTGTACAAATAGTTTTTTAGGTGTAGGTAAATTTAGAGCCATTAGGAATATAGGCCAATATATTGCGTGAAATCTTAGTATGTCTTTACCAATTATTTGAACATCTGCTGGCCAGAATTTGTTTAGCAAACTTTCGTCATCACTTAAATATCCCAGTGCAGTAACGTAGTTTAATAATGCATCTAGCCAAACATACATAACGTGTTTTGGGTCATTTGGTACTGGAATTCCCCAGTTAAAAGTTGTTCTTGATATGCATAGATCTTCTATTCCTACATTTACAAAGCTGTTCATTATTTCATTTTTCTTTGTAATTGGTACTAAAAAGTCTGGATTTTCTTTGTAGAATTCTTTTAATCTTTCTTCATATTTTTTCATATTAAAGAAATAAGTTTCTTCTTCTACTTCTTTTACATCTCTATTACAACTAGGACATTT
Organism: uncultured Bacilli bacterium; assembly: GCA_934085635.1. Classification (GTDB taxonomy): domain Bacteria; phylum Bacillota_I; class Bacilli_A; order RF39; family UBA660; genus CAG-628. The sequence continues at coordinate 4,111 of CAKOHL010000018.1, forward strand.
TCCATCAACTAATTGACTTTCAGTATAGAATGTTTCACAAGGGACGCAGTATTTACCTTTGTATTTTCCTAAGTAAATGTCTCCTTGGTTATATAATATTTCAAATGCTTTTGAAACTGATAATATGTGTCTTTCATCAGTTGTTCTTATAAAGTCATCGTTTGTTATGTTTAGTTTTTTCCAAAGTTCTTTTGCTGATTCAGCCATTTTGTCAACATATTCTTGAGGAGTTATTCCTGCTTCTTCTGCTTTCTTTTGTATTTTTTCTCCGTGTTCGTCTAATCCAGTTAGAAACCTTACTTCTTTTCCTTTTTGTCTATTGTATCTAGCAAGTACGTCTGCAAGTATTGTTGTGTATGCTGTTCCTATATGAAATTTACCACTTGGATAATATATTGGTGTTGTTATATAAAATTTATCCATTTTTTTCACTCCTTTTAATTAATCTCATTGCTAGTATATACCAAAATATGCTTTGTAGTCAAGTTTATCCTTATAAATGTTATCCACATCTAAAATATTTTGTTGACACTTTTGATTCTTTTTTTTATTATTAAATTGGCGATGTTTATGAATGAGGAAAATTTGATTAAGTATTATAATAAATTTAATGAGGATAAGAGACTTACTAGAAGGCACGGGATTGTTGAGTTTAATACTTCTATTCATTATATTTTGAAGTATTTGGGCGGTGAAGGCAAAAAGGTTCTGGATGTTGGTGCTGGGACTGGTAAGTATTCTGGTTATTTATATGATAAAGGGTATGATGTGACTAGTGTTGAACTGGTTAAACACAATTTAATGACTATTAAAAAGAATTATCCTTATATACCGAGTTATATTGGAAATGCTTTAGATTTAAGTAGGTTTGATGATAATAGTTTTGAGGCAGTTATTTTATTTGGACCTATGTATCATTTGATTAGTGATGATGATAAAGTGAGAGCTCTTTTGGAGGCAAAGAGAGTGCTTAAGAATGGTGGGTTTATTTTTATTAGTTACTATATGAATGATTATGCAATATTTAAGCACGGATTTTTAGATAGAAATATTTTAGATTCTATAAATAATGGGCTTGTTGATGATATTTTTAAAATTGTTTCTAGACCTGAGGATTTATATAGTTTTGTTAGACTTGAGGATATTAATAAGTTTAAAGATTTAGCTGATTTAAAAAGGGTTAAGATTATTAGTCAGGATGGACTTACTGATTATTTTAGAAGAGATATTAATGATTTCAGTGATGAAGAGTTTGAACTTTATTTAAAGTATCATTTGAGTATTTGTGAAAGGGAAGAATTTCTTGGCAGTTCGAGTCACGTTTTAGATATACTTAAAAAAGATGAAGAGTTTTAGTTTTCTTCATCTTTTATTATTAGACTTTCACCAGTCATTACACTTGGTTTTTTTATTTCATACATGTCTATTATAGTAGGTGCGATGTCTTTTAGTGCACCTTCACTTTTTATTTTGTATTCTTCATTACAGATTACAAATGGTACTTTGCTTGTTGTGTGACTTGTAATTGGTGTACCATCTTTGTTTAGCATTTTTTCTGCATTACCGTGGTCTGCTGTTACGATTAAGTCATAGAATTGGCTATTTGCTTTTTCAAATATTTTACCTAAGCAGAAGTCTGTTATTTCTATTGCATCTACTACTGCTTTATAGTTTCCTGTGTGTCCGACCATATCGGGATTTGCAAAGTTTATTAGCATAAAGTCATAATCATTTTCCATTTCTTTAAGCGCAGTTTCTGTTACTTCGCCAACACTCATTTCTGGTTTCATATCGTAGGTTGGCACGTTTGGACTTGGTACTAGGAATTTTTCTATACGATTACTATTTAAGTCTCTATCTCCATCAAAGAAATGTGTTACGTGTGCATATTTTTCAGTTTCTGCTATTCTTGCTTGTGTGAATTCAAGCTCATCTAAATATTCTCCAAGAGTGTCTTTAGGTTTTTCAGTATTAAATGCATATGGTATGTTTTTGTGGATGTTAAATATTGATACAAATTTTGTTTTTTCAAAGTGTTTTGTTTTAAACATTTTAAAGTTGGGGTCTGTTAGAGCATCTATTATTTCTTTCATTCTTTCAGGTCTAAAGTTTATGAATAAAACAGCATCTTTTTCTTTAATAGTGCATCCTTCATTAATTATGCTTGGGTTTATGAATTCATCTGTTATGTCTCTTTTGTAATGTTCTTTAAAGCATACGTCTGCATTTGGAAATACATTTCCACTTTCGTATACCATTGCATTGTAGGCTTTTTTGATTCTTTCCCATCTATTGTCTCTATCCATTGTGTAGTATCTTCCACTTATTGTGCCTATTACACCTAGGTTAAGTTTTTTTGCTTTTTCCATAAAGTCATTTACAAATTTAACTCCACTTCTTGCATATGTATCTCTTCCATCTGTTATAAAGTGAAATACTACTTTTTCTACTTTTTTTAGTTTAGCCATTGCAAGTGCTGCATAGAAATGATTTATACTAGAGTGAACTCCTCCATCTGATAGTAAGCCTATTAAATGTAATGTGCTTTTATTTTCATTTACGTAGTCCATTGTTTCATTTAATACTTCATTATTAAAGAATTCTTTTGTTTTTATTTTATCATTTATGTATGTTAAAGCACCTAGATTTATTCTTCCACTTCCAATTGTCATGTGTCCAACTTCTGAGTTACCCATTTGTCCTTTAGGAAGTCCTACTTCTAGGCCACTTGCTTCTAGTTCGGCGTGCGGAAATACTGCTAAAAGTTTATCCATTACTGGTGTTTTTGCTTCTTTTATTGCATTACCATAATCACTTTTATTTATTCCATAACCATCTAATATTAATAATATAATTTTTTTCATTAATTTGTTTCACCTAGATATATTCTAGCACAAGTTTTAGAGTTTTTAAAGTATTAGCTAATGCTTAGTTTATCTAATCTCATTTTGTCCGCTATTGTTACTATGAATTCTGAGTTTGTTGGTTTGGCACGGTCTATGTCTACTGAGTGGCCAAATATTTCTTCCATTAGGTCCCAGTCGCCCCTGTTCCAAGATACTTCAATTGCGTGTCTTATTGCTCTTTCAACTCTTGTTACACTAGCATTATATTTCTTTCCTATTTCAGGATATAGTTCTTTAGTTATTCCACCTATTAAGTTTTGATCTTTGTATACCATTGTTATTGCATCTCTTATATATTGGTATCCTTTGATGTGAGATGGTATTCCTAGTTCGTGAAGTATTTTAGATACTTTTATGTGAGCGTCGTTATTTCCAAAATCTATAACACTGTTTTCTCTTCTATCGCGAGTTGCTTCCATTATTCTCTTTTCTAGGTCTTTTAAGTCAAATGGTTTTAGTACAAAGTATCTTACTCCAAATTCACTTACGTTTCTTATAGTTTCTTGTTCGTTATAACTTGTTACTACTATTACATTGGCTTTTATTTTGTTCTCTTTTATTTGTTCAAGGACAAAGAGCCCATCTTTTTTAGGCATTATTAGGTCTAATAGTACACAGTCGTAAGTATTTTCTTTAATTTTATTCCAAGCTTCTAGACCATCATATGCTTCATCTACAACTTCAACTGTTTTGCTTTCTAGAAAATATTCTTTAAGCATTTCAACCATAACTTTATTGTCATCTACTACCATTATTTTCTTTTTCATCTTCTACCTCTTTCTAGTTTAAATTATAGTACATTTATTATAAAAGGTATATGTGTTAAAAAGTGCTAATTTTGTCTTATTTTGTCGAATTTTGTCGTTAATTGTCGAAATGAAAAGAACCTAGTCATATTTTAGGTTCTTTAATATGTTTTTTACTTCATTTATGTCTGTACTTATTTTTCCCAAAATTACTCCATCAGTTATGGCAAGTATTTCGTTTATGTTATTTATATTTACTGAGCCTCCATATAAGAATGGCACGGTTTCTTCAAAGTGTTTTTCAAAGTATTCTTTCAGGAATTTTGATAAGTAACTTATGTCTTTTATGTTTACTTTTTCTCCTTCGATTTTGGATGCTGGCTCGTATGCAATGTATAGGTTTTTTAGGGATGAATATTCTATTCCTTTAAGGTAATATTTTAATTCTTTTTTGATTGTTGATAAGTTTTCATCGTGGCCTATGCAGAGAATTGTTTTGAAGCCCATATTTAAGCTTACAAATAGTTTATTTTTTATTTGTTCATATGAGTCTAGTTTTAACAAAATTCTTTCTGGATGTCCGACTATAGTGTATGTTGCATTTATGTTTTTTAGTGATTCTAAACATATTTCTCCTGTGTATGAACCATATTTGTAAGTGTAGAAGTTTTGGGTGCCATATGGGATGGTGCTGTTTTTGAATAGGGATAAATACAACGTGTTTGGTAAAAGCACAAGATTTTCTTTTGTCTTTATTTTTTCTATTTCTTTTTTGTATTTTTCTATTTCTTCTATTGATAGATAGCATTTATGATTTAATATGATAGTTTTCATTATGCCTCCATTATTTCTAGTGCAGGAAGGATTTTGCCTTCTAGGTATTCTAAGCTTGCTCCTCCACCTGTTGATAAGTAGTATGGAGTAAAGTTATATTTTTTCGAAGCGGCACCTGCATCTCCTCCACAAACTACTACTTTTCTTTCATCTTTTTTTAGAAACTCAAATAGTTCTTTTGTACCATTTTCATATTTTTTTTCTTCATATTTTCCCATTGTACCATTCATTAGTATTAGTGGTTTGTTTTTTAGCATTTTTTCAAATAGCTTTATTGTTTCTGGGCCAATGTCAAATATGCTTTCATCTTTATTTATACTTCCTACTTCTTTTATACCATTTTCTGTTACTACATCAATTGGGAATACTATTTTATTAGTGTTTATTAATTCTTTGCATTCATTTAAGTAATCATCTTCAACGTAAGTGTTTCCTACTTCAAAGCCTTCACTTTTTAGGAAGGATGCACACATAGCTCCTCCTACTAAAACTTTATCAGACGTTTTAAGTAAGTTTTTTATTACTCCAATTTTATCATTTACTTTGGCTCCTCCAAGTACTAGAACTTTTTTTTCTTCCTTTATTTTGTCTAGTTCTTTTATCTCTTTTTCAACAAGGAATCCGACTACGTGAGGTAAGTATTTGCTTATGCCGTATGTTGATGCGTGAGCGCGGTGGGCTGAAGCAAAGGCATCTAGTACAAATACATCTCCTAGGCTTGCCCAGTATTTTGATAATTCTTCATCGCAGTTGCTTTCTAGCTTGTCTGGATAGTCAAGAGTTCTAGTGTTTTCTAAAAGAAGAATTTCTTTTTCTTTTAGTGAGTTTATCTTCTTTTCTAGTTCTTTACCTTTTAGTTCACTACTAAATTTAACTTCTTCATTTAATAGTTTACTTAATTCATCTTTTACTGGTAAAAGAGTTAGAGTTTCACTATCTTCTTTTGTTTTAACTTTTCCTAAGTGTGACATCAATATTATCTTACAATTTTTTTCTTTTAAATAGTTAATAGTATTTAGCGAACTTGTTATTCTGTTATTGTCTAGCACTTTTCCATCTTTAATACTTACGTTATAATCTACTCTTAGTATTACTTTTTTATTTTCTAAGTTTATGTCTCTTATAGTTTGCATTTTATCACCTTATATCTATTATACTATTTTTATTAGATTATAAAATTATTTTTGTTAATTTTATACATAGTGTTTACTTTTACAAATAAAAACAGTTCTTTTGTGAACTGCTTCTATTTTATTTTTCGTTTTTTAAGTATCTTTCTATTAAAACTTTTTTTATTGCTTCATCATCATTTTTCTTTTTTTCTAATCTTTCTCTTTCTTCTGTAGCTTTTCTTGTGTAATTTAAACAAGATTTTATTATTTCATCAACAATATGAGCACCATTTTTTTCTTCAAGTTGTTTATCAAGTTTTTTGTAGTTATATAGGATTTCATTTACGTAATCTAAATTAAATAATCCTAAGTCATAGCTTTTGTCTAAACGATTTAGCCATTTATCAAAAATTATACAGTATTCAGGCAGTTTGCTTCTAGGTGTGTTAAATTTAGGATTTCTACTATAAGAATAACGTTCATATGATTTTTGAGGTTCTAAATATATAACCGGTATTTTTTTGCCTGTTAATAATTCTCTTACATAAAAAGGTGATTCTCCTGTTTTAAATAATATATCTTTGCCAGTTTTTTTATTTCCTTTTATTATTTCACTGCTTGCAAAATAAACATCACATAATCTTCCTGCATTTCTATCTTGCAGAAAGAATATTTCTCCTTTATAAATACCTTCAGTCAAGAGCACTTCTTTTATAGCTTTTAATGTTTTTATCATACTTACACCTCTTGGTTTTATATTATATAATTTTGATTATTTATTGTAAAGAAAAAAGCACTTTTTTTAGTGCTTCTTACACCAATATTCAGCTACTTTTAGCATTTGGCTAGTGTATCCCCATTCGTTGTCATACCAAGCTGATACTTTAATTATGTGGCTATTATCTGTGTTTATTGTTTTAGTTAGTAATCCGTCTATTATTGCACCTTCAGTTGAGCCAATTATGTCTGAACTTACTAACGGAACATTTACTATTTTAATTACATCACTTGAGTTATGTTTGAACATATCGTTTACTTCTTCTTTTGTTACAGTTTTTTTAACGTTTACCATTAAATCAACAAGACTACCATCGCCCACTGGGACTCTGTAGGATGATCCTTCTAGTTTTCCATTTAGTTCTGGAATTACTTTTCCTATTGTACTTGCAGCTCCTGTTGAAGTTGGTACTATATTTAGTGATGCTGCTCTTCCACGTCTACTTTCTATTCCTTTTTTGTGTGGAATGTCTAGTGTTTCTTGGTCATTTGTTATAGCGTGTACTGTCGACATAAATCCTGATTCTACACAGAAACACTTATTAAGTAGGTTAAGAACTGGTGCTAAGCAGTTTGTTGTACAAGATGCAGCACTTAATACTTTGTCATTTTTATCTATTATTTTTTCATTAACACCGTATACTATAGTCTTGCATTCGTCTTTAGCTGGGGCACTTATTAAAACTCTTTTTGCACCTGCCTCTATGTGGCTCATACTTTTTTCTTTTGATGTGAAAGCCCCTGTACATTCTAGGACTAAGTCGACTTTTAATTCTTTCCAAGGTAATTTAGTTGGATCACTTTCACTATATACTTTTATTTTTTTGCCATCTATTTCAATATAATCATCTTCACAGGCAACTTTTTCTTTTATAGTTCTATGGATTGAATCATATTTATATAGGTATGCTAGTTGCAAACTATCAGTTAAGTCATTTATTGCAACAACTTCCATATTTTTCATTTCCATTATTTGTCTAAGTGAACATCTTCCTATTCTTCCAAAACCATTTATTGCTACTCTTATCATTTTATTTATTCCTCCTTTTATCTTTTATTCAAAATATCCTCCGCCTACAAATTCTCTTAGTAATGCTGTGTTTGGAAGTGCACTTTCAGGGATGTCTAAGAAATATCTTAAAAAGTTTATTATTCTTTGTGCTTCCATATAGTATTCATTCTTGTAGTCTACTGAGTATAGTATCGGTACTGCATATGTTTTTAATACTCCGAGTTCATATATTAAAGCTGTATTTAAGACTGTGTCTGCTTCTTTTTGATATGGGAATATGTATCTTTCTTCACTTTGATTAACTACTGTCCAGTTTTTTAATGTTTCACTTGCATTGTAGCCTCTTGTTCTGTAGTCTCTTACAAGTCTTCTAATTAGCCTTAAGTCTAAAGTTGATACGTGGTTGTGTCTGTCTAGACCTAAAGGTGTGAATGGACTTATGTAGATTTTGTACTTGTTTTTTCTGTCTATACTACTTGTTAGTAAGTCGTTTAAAGTATGTATTCCTTCTATTATGATTAAATCTTTTTCTTTTAGTTTTACTGGTTTACCTTTGTACTCTTTTTCTCCTGTTAGAAAGTTATATGTTGGCAAAAGCGTTTCTTTTTTTTCTAACAAATCATTTAATTTTTGATTAAATAGTTCTATGTCTATAGCTTCTGGTATGTCAAATAAGTACTCTCCTTTTTCATTCTTTGGTGTGTTTTTTCTTTCTAAGAAGAAGTCATCAGTTGATAATACGAAGGAATTTATTCCTTTTCCTTTTAGATATAAGGATAATTTTTTACTTGTTGTTGTTTTTCCTGAACTAGAAGGACCGGCGATTAATACAACTTTTATGTTATCAAGATTTTTTTCTATTTCATTTGCAATGCTATTAAGGTCACTGTTTTGTTTTATTTCATTTAATTCTATAAATTCTTTTATTTTTCCATCTATTACTATTTTGTTTACTTCACTTACATAGTTAACTTCAAGAAGTTTTGACCATTTTTCGTATTCATCAAATACTTTTAGTACTGCTCCAATATGTGTGTATGGTGGGATTATCATATCTTCTTTTCTAGGATATTCTAACATTACACCACCATCTTTTGTTAATGTTAAGTCAAAATATTTAAGTATTCCTGTTCTACTTGGCATATTTGTATAAAAGTAATTATAGTAATCTAATAATGAATATAGTGTAACAACTTCATCAGTTACTTGTTTATATATTGCTGATTTTTCATTTTCATTTACACTATCAAAGTATTTAATGGCATCTTTTTTATTAGTACTTACTTTTTCTATTTTAAGATTTTTATTTACTAATTCTGTCATTTTTTCTTTTATTTTATCAACTATACTTTCATTAACATTTATATTTATTCTTGTGTAGATACCTTTGTCTAGTGAATGCTTTAGTTCTACATTTGTTCTTAGTCCGAATAGTTCTTTGACAGCAGTTATGTATAAAAATTTTAGGCCACTTCTATATATTCTTGCACCATCTATATTTTGTAAGTCTACTAATTCTACTTCTGAATCTTCTTTTAAAACGGTAGATAATTCTACTAATTCTCCATTTACTTTAGCAGCTATGACTGAATTTTCTTTTTTTAATTCTTTTACTAAATCTTCAAGTGTAGTTTTTTCTTTTAATACAAGTGAACCTTCGCCTTTTATGTTTATAATTATGTTATCTTTCACTTAAGACACCTACTTTCATATATATTATACCAAATTTTTATTTTTTTGAGTTATTATTTGTATAAAATTTCTGTTTTTTCGTAAATATATATTGTACGAGGTGATTAGATTATGATTATTCCTACAATTAATTTTAAAGAAGATGGTGTTTTTAAAGTCTATGATATTTATAGTAGACTTCTTAATGATAGAATTATTTTTTTAAGTGGGGAGATTACTGATGAAGTTAGTAATTTAGTTGTGAGTGAACTACTTTACCTTAATAGCCTTAGTAATGATGATATTTATCTTTATATAAATAGTCCTGGTGGGTCTGTTACTGCTGGTATGGCTATTTATGATACTATGAATTTTATTGAGAGTGATGTTTCTACTATTTGTGTAGGTATGTGTGCTAGTATGGCGGCATTTCTTCTTAGTAGTGGTGTTAAGGGAAAAAGACTTGCTCTTAAAAATAGTGAAGTTATGATACATCAACCACTTGGAGGTGCACAGGGGCAAGCTACAGAGATTAAAATTGCTGCTGAAAGAATTATTAAACTTAAACATAAACTTAATGATTTACTTGCTTTAAATACTGGTAAAAGTGTTAAAAAGATTGCCAAAGATACTGAAAGAGATTACTTTATGAGTGCGAGTGATGCTCAAAAATATGGACTTGTTGATAAAGTACTTTAAAAGAGTTCACATATTAAAATGGAACTCTTTTTAGTTTATAAATTTTTGCTTTGTCATTTATTGCTTCATCTAGTGCTTCTGTAAGTAAAGGCGCTACTGAAGAGGGATGATTTTTAAGTTTATTTTTTAAATTTTCTAAATCCTTAGTAGTTAGTCTTATAGAGATACTTTTTAATAATGATAATACACTATATATCATTATTTGGGCCTCTATTTCATTTAGTTTATTTTTAGGTATGTCTTCGATTGTTTTAATATATAAATTTGCAATGAAAAGTGATGAATCAGAGTCTATTTCTAAACTTAATCTACTTGGTAATCTTAGTCCTTCTATATAGTAATTTGTCACTAAAACAACATTTTCTGGTCTTTTAAATTTTAGTTCTAACATTGTCTTTTCTACTAGATAGTTAACAAATACTACTTTATATTTCATTTCAATTAGTTTACCTTTTAATTCTTTATTAGTTATTCTATCTATATATTCATCTAAATAATAAATATTTGAGTTATTTAAGTCATAAGTACTTGCTAAGCTTAAAATGTTACTCATTTTTGTTGTTGGGTCTGTTTCTGTTAGATTACTATTTAATGTTGTTATTTTTCTGTATAATCTTAATATATTTAATTCTTTTTCGTTTTCAGGTAAGAATAAGCCTCCTTTTATTTCACTTTTCATACCAGTTAAAATTAAATCAAGAAATTTAAGATGTTCTATATTATTTTTAATTCTATCTATAGTTAATTCTGTAATACTTTCTAAATCTATATAATGTTTAAGTATTTTATCATATTTACTAGAATCTCTTTTACCTTCTGATTCTAATTTAATTAGTTTTTCTAATTCTCTATATTGTTCTTTTGTTATGTTTAATAGTTTTGTTAATTCTTCTTGTACATATAGAATATC
>CAKOHL010000019.1 GCA_934085635.1 uncultured Bacilli bacterium
AATTAATCAAAGACTTTATTCTGAGAAGAAGAAAGAGATTCTTACTGCAGCTGAACTTTATGCTAAGGATAAGGGACTTAGTTCAAGTATGCAGATATATGTTTATACTCTTATAAATGAAGGTTATGTTAAAGCAGATGTGTCACAGAATAGTACTAATTGTACTGGGGATAATACTGGTAAAGGTTGTGTTATTAATCCTGTTGATGATTCTAGTATGAATAATGAGAATATTTTGATTCAAGTTGTTAATAAGAGTATTAAAGCAATATGGAATGGATCTTTGAAGTCGGGAGAAACTAAAGTATTAATTGAGACTGTTAAGAAAACACTTAGTTGTACTAGTGTAACTCCTGATAATCCTTGCTTATATACTGGTGAAAATCCAAATAACTATTTATTCTACAGTGGTATTATGTGGAGAGTTATAGGGGTTTATAATATATCTGGTAAAGAAGTTGCTAAGTTAATAACTGATGATAATGTTACTTGGGAAATAAGTGCTTAATTGCACTTTTATTTTGTAATAATATTGTGAAATTGTTGTAAATATTGTATAATAATAAATACGGCAAAGCCTTTGAAGGGAGATGTAGTATGAAAAAGAAAACTATTTGTTTAGTTGGTAAACCTAATGTTGGAAAAAGTACTCTTTTTAATAGAATAGTTGGTAAGAAGATAAGTATTATTGAAGATACACCTGGTGTTACTAGAGATAGAATTTATTCTAGTGCTAGCTATGAAGATATTCCGTTTTATTTAATTGATACTGGTGGTATAGATTTTAGTGAAGGTACTTTTAATGATGAGATTAAAGCCCAGGTTGAAATTGGTATAGATGAAAGTGATGTTATTATTTTTGTTGTAGATGGTAAAGAAGGAGTTACTAGTAATGATTTATTAATTAGAGATTTACTTAGAAAGTCTAATAAGAAAGTTATTGTTGCTATTAATAAGGTAGATAATAAGCTTACTGAAGAGAATATGTATGACTTTTATACACTTGGTTTTGATGAATATATTTCTATTTCAGCCGAGCATAATATAGGTATTAGTAAGTTAATGAAGGAGGCAACTAAAGATTTTACTTTTGCTGATGAGGAAGAGGATACTAGACTTAAATTTTCTGTTATTGGTAGACCTAATGTAGGTAAGAGTAGTTTAGTTAATGCACTTTTGAATGAGGATAGAGTTATTGTTAGTAATACTCCTGGTACTACTAGAGATGCTATTGATACAGTTTTAACTTATGATAAGAATGAGTATATTCTTATTGATACAGCTGGATTAAGGAAAAAAGGTAAGATATATGAAAGTGTAGAGAAGTACAGTTTACTTAGAAGTATGCGTGCTATTGATAGAAGTGATGTGTGTCTTCTTGTTTTAAATGCAGAAGAGGGTATTATAGAGCACGATAAACATATAGCAGGATATGCTCTTGAAGCTGGGAAGGCTGTTGTTATAGTTGTTAATAAGTGGGATACTATTGAGAGTAATAAAGATGAAGAGATGAAAACTTGGAAAAAGATGATTAAGGATAATTTTGCTTTTATGTCTTATGCTAAGGTATGTTTTTTAAGTGCTAAGACTAGGAAGAGAATTAGTACACTTATGCCACTTGTACTTGAGAGTTATGAAAACGCTACTAAAGAGATTAAGACTAGTGTTATAAATGAAATTGTATTAGATGCATTTATGGAAACACCACCACCATCTTATAAAGGTAGAAGATTAAAGATATATTTTACTCATCAAAGTGGAAGTAAACCACCTAGATTTGATATAGAAGTTAATTCTAAAGGTTTAGTACATTTTAGTTATGAGAGATATTTAGAAAATAAGATTAGAAGTAATATAGATTTTTCTGGAACACCTATAATATTAAATTTTAAGAATAAAGGCGAATAACACATATTTAACTTTATCATATAATAATGTAGGTGATAAAGGTGGGAAAAGAAGATTTATTTGATAAGATTGAAAAGAAGACTAAGGTAGGTAAGGATACTATTTTAAAACTTGCTAGAGAACTACAAGATGGAGACTTTAAAAATGAGAATACTTTAAGGAATATTATTTCAGAGATAAGTGAAATAACTGGTAAAGAAGTATCTAAAGAGAAAGAAGATAAAATAGTAAATATGGTTATAAATGATAAAGTACCAAAGGATATAGATAAATACGTTTAGGACTAGTAAATTAGTCTTTTTTTTTGTATAATTATTTCGGTGGTAAAAATGAGTTTAATTAAAGTTAAAGAATATTTAAAGAAATATGGTTATGATGATAGAATTATGGAGTTTACATTACCTACTGGTACTGTAGAAGAAGCTAGTCACGAGCTTAAATGTACTCCTGGAGAGATTGCTAAAAGTTTAAGTTTTCTTATTAATGATGAACCTGTTATTATTGTTGTTAAAGGTGATAATAAGGTAGATAATCATAAGTTTAAAGAAACTTTTAAAGTAAAAGCTAAAATGATAGATAGGGGTAGTGTTGAAGAGTTAACTGGTCACGCCCCTGGTGGTGTATGTCCTTTTGGACTTAATGATAATGTTAAAGTTTATTTAGATGTTTCACTTAAGCAGTATAATTATGTATATCCTGCTTGTGGAAGTGGTAATTCTGCTATTAAGTTAAGCTTAGATGAACTTGAAAAACTTTCTAATTTTGTAGATTGGGTTGATGTTACTAAAGAACCTGAAATGTAAAATAAATAGAGGCCTAGGCCTCTTTTATTATGTCTTCTGGTATTAAGTATTCTATATATGTAAGCATTTCATCCTTTGAATATTTATTCTTACTACTTAAGTATTCTATTCCTAAACTAACAACTCCACCTAAATAGAATTTACTTATTATATCATTTGGGACATATTTATTACTTATCTTATCATCATCTATACGACTATTTATATCTTTAGTAATTGCATCTAATATTATATCTATAACTATACTATTTCTATTATTAATAAGTATTAAATAATAAATATCTTTCTTTTCATCAATATGGTCTAATAATAGTTTTATTAATTCAATAAAATATTCTCTAGTATTTATACTTTTATCATTAGTATTAAGTGCATTTATTAAATTATTTTTAAGTGTATTTATTAGTTCTAAAAATAAATCATATTTATCATTATAATGACTATAAAAAGTAGATCTATTAATAAGTGCTTCTTTACAAATATCACTTACTTTTATTTCTTCAAAACTTTTTTCTTTCATTAAATTTATTAATGTTTCAAAAAGAACTTTACGTGTTTTTGTTATTCTTAAATCTTCTTTCATAAATTTCACCTCTTATATGAATTATACATTTTATTGGTACATTTGTAAAGATAAAAAACACTTGTCTATTATTTAACAATACAATAATATTTAAAGTGTTGGATAATATACATCTAGTTATATTTGATATTCATTTTTATTAATTAAAATAATAAAATATCATATCGGAAGTGAGGAATAGATAAAATGAAAAAATTTAGTGAGTTTATTTGTAAAAATAGAGTTTTAGTTTTAATAGTATCTTTTGCTCTTTTGATTTTGAGTTTTATTGGTATGAAGTTAACTAAGATTAATTATGATATTCTAGTTTATTTACCTGATGATATTGAAACTATTAAGGGACAAAATATACTTACAGATGAATTTAATATGGGTGCTTATGCTATGGTTATTACTGATAACTTAAAAGCGGACGAAATATTAAAAGTAGAAGAAGAAATGAGGAAAGTAGATGGAGTTAATAAAGTAGTTAGCTTATATGATGCTTTAGGTACTGACTTTCCAATAGATGTACTTCCTGATGATATCAGGAGTCACTTAAATAAAGATAATAGTAATTTACTTCTAGTTACTTTTGAAGAAAGTACTTCAAGTGAAAAGACTATCGATGCAGTTAGAGAACTAAGAACTCTTTCAGATAATTATAAAATTGGTGGAATGAGTAGTATGGTTCTTGATACTATGGATTTATCTAATAGTGAAATAGCAATTTATATTGTAATTGCGGTTGTACTTTGCTTAGTTGTATTAGCATTTAGTTTGGATTCTTATTTAGTTCCAGTGCTTTTACTTCTTAATATAGGTATTGCAATTATGTATAATATGGGAACTAATATATTCTTAGGAGAAATAAGTTATATTACTAAAGCACTAGTGGCTGTTTTACAACTAGGTGTTACTACTGACTTCTCAATATTCTTATATCATTCATATGAGAATAAAAAGAATAAAATGAGTAAAGAAAAAGCTATGGAAGAAGCAATAAGTGAAACATTTACATCAGTAACAGGTAGTTCACTTACTACAATTGCAGGATTCCTAGTATTATGTCTTATGAATCTAACACTTGGTAAAGACCTTGGTATAGTAATGGCTAAGGGTGTACTTTTAGGACTTATAACTGTTTTAACTGTTTTTCCAGCTTTACTTTTAACTTTTGATAAATATATATCAAAAACATCACATAAAGTAATTATTAAACCATTTAATAAAGTAAATAATTTTATAGTAAAACATTATATAGCAATATTTATAATATTCTTACTACTATTATTTCCAATGTATAAAGCTAATTCTAAAGTAGAAGTATATTATAAAATAGATGAAACTTTACCTAAAACACTTGAAAGTATTTCTTCTAATGAAGAGATTAAAGAAAAATTTAATATAGTTAGTCCAGAGATAATACTTATTGATAAGAATATTAAGAGTGATAAATTATCTGAACTTACTAATAAACTAGATTCCTTGGATGGAGTTAATTTAGTTCTTAGTAAGAGTAAAATTACTGATTTAGGACTTATGGAGGATATGATTCCAGAAGAGATAAATAGCATTTTAAATAATGATAAATATACTGTTATATTTGTTAATTCACTTTATGAAGTAGCAAGTGATGAGTTAAATGATCAAATTACAGAAATTAATAAAGTAGTTAAATCTTATGATAAAGATGCGATTGTGGCTGGAGAAGGAGCACTTATGAAAGATTTAATTACTATTAGTGATGAAGACTTTAATAATGTTAATACTTGGAGTGTTATATGTATATTATTTATTCTAATAATTGTACTTAGAAGAGTAGCACTTCCAATATTACTTGTTATGACAATAGAGTTTGCAATATTTATTAATTTAGGTATATCATACTTTAGCGGTTCAGTTCTTCCTTTTGTAGCACCTATAACTCTTGGTACTATCCAGCTTGGTGCGACAATAGACTATGCAATACTTTTAACTACAACTTACTTAAAGAATCGTAAGACTATGAGTAAGGAAGATGCAATTAAGGATACGCTTAAATATACAAGTACAAGTATAATTGTAAGTGCAATGTGTTTCTTTGCTGCAACATTTGGAGTAGGTGTATATAGTGATTTAGAAATGGTAGGAAGTTTGTGTTCATTAATCAGTAGAGGCGCAGTTATAAGTATGCTTGTTGTATTAATTGTACTTCCATCTGTACTTCTTACATTTGATAAAATTTTAATAAAGGGACGTGATAATATGAAAAAAGATAAATTAAATAAAAAATTAGTAGTGGGCTTATTAATTGGATTAACTTTAATGCCACTTAATACATATGCTCTTACTAAAAATGAAACTGTTTATACTATATTAAATAGTGATGGTTCTGTTAATAAAACTACAGTTAATGAAAGTATTTTAAATAAAAAGAATGTTAAAGAAATAAATGATTATACTGTACTTGATGATATTATTAATTTAAGTTCTGGAAGTGAATATAGTAAAAATGGTAAGAATTTAACTTGGTCTTTAAATGATAGTAATATTTTATATAAAGGTACTACTGATAAAAGTTTACCTATAAGTGTTAAAGTTACTTATAAATTAAATGGAGAAAAGAAAGAACTTAAAGATATTTTAGGTAAAAGTGGTAATGTAGAAATTATTATAGATTATACTAATTTAGATAAACATACTGTTAATGTAAATGGTACTAAAACTACAATGTATACACCATTTGTAGTAGTTACTGGTACTTATATTGATAATAAGAATAATAGTGATATTAAAGTTACTAATGGTAAAACATATGAAACAGCTGGTAAGACATTTGTTAGTATGATTAGTACTCCTGGTCTTATAGAATCTTTAGGTGGAAGTAAAGAACTTAATGAGGTTAAGATAAGTTATAAAACAACTAAGTTTGAACTTAACTCTATATATTCTGTAGTAATGCCTAAAATAGTAGATAAAAGTATACTAAGTAACTTTGATAAATTAGATCCTATTTATTCGAAATTTTCTGAACTTCAAACTAATATGGATTTAATTGTAAGTTCTAGTAAGGAGTTAAAGGATGGGACATCACTTTTAAAAAATACACTTAATAATAGTATTGGTAATTTAACTACAGAGAATTTACTTACTAAAGAAAATAAAGATTTAATTAGTTCATCAGCAGTAGATGGTGTTAATAAAACTTTTACTGAAGAGTATGTTAATAATTTAAGTGAAAGTGTTTGGAAAGAAGTAGAAGCCAGTATGGCTAATGGAGATGAAGCTTTAGAAGCAAAAGTTAAAAATATTTTAGTTAATTATTTAACTGAAGTTGGTCTTTTAAGAGATTATGTTAATTGTGAAACTGGTAAAGCAGTTGTTAGTATGGGCGGAGAAATGACAAGTGAACAACAAAGAAGTTGTGCTTTAGTTCTTGCTGATAAAGCATTACCATACTTTGAAACTTTAACTAATGAAGTAAGTTCATATGTTGCTGAAAAAGTTAGTAAAAGTGTAAGCGCTAGTGTTAGTAAAAATGTTGCACTAGAAACAGCTAAAAGTATAAGTGTAGAAGTAAGCACTAGTGTTACTAATCAATTACTTACTGAAACTAAGAAGAGTTTAAATGAACTATACTTAGGTATAATTAAAATAGATGATGGAATGAATGCTCTTTATAATGGACTTGATAAATACAATAAAGAAGGTATTAATACATTATCAAATGCACTAAATAATGCTAAAACTATGGAAGAAAAAGTAAAAGCATTAGTTAACTTAGGTAGTGAATATGATAGCTTTGCTGGTTCAAATATGGATTCAGATACTAAATTTATAATGGTTATAAATAAAGAAGAAGCACCAAAAGAAAATACTGTTAAAGTAACTAAAGAAAAAGAAACACTTTGGACAAGAATTAAAAATTTATTTAAATAAAATACGAAGATACTGAAATTAATCGGTATCTTTTTTGTACTTGAAACAACATTAAAAATGTGATATTATTTTAACAGTAGAGGTAGTGGATTTGTACATTTTAATTCGCAAATCAACATCAAAATAATAAGGACGAGTGATAGATATGAAAGGCAATAATCTAGTACAAAATATTGCACTTGGGGGGGGGGTATTTTCTAAGTAAAATAAACCTTAGTTGTTTTTCATATGCTTTAAAGTGATAGGAGGGATTCTATCATTTTTTGGTTGTTCTTTAAAGGAAGAAGGTAGTAGAAATGAATAAATATAAAGGGATAATATTATTTGTTATAGTGCTTGTGAGTACAATAAGCGTGATTTTAGTTAATGTAGATTTAAATATTAGTAGAAAAGAAGATAATAAAATATTAAAAGAAGATAAAATAATATCTAAACCTAGTAGTATTCAAGCTTATACTTTGGAGGGAGAAAAAACTAATTTATCTTATGATTTACTTATTAAAAATAATTTAATAAATGGTATAACTTGTAAGAATGGTACTGTAGCTACATTTAATAATTTGGATAATACTATTAATTTATCTAATGTTAAAATTCCAGATTATTGTACAATGGATTTTAAACATTCATTTTATTCTAAATTACTTTCTGATAATTCTACAATTAAGACTAGAACTGATTTTAGTACACCATTTACTGAAACAAGCCCAAATACACTTTATACAAGTACTGAAAGTATTTCAGGCAGTGATACTAAGACTGTTTATTATTTTGCAGGTAATGCTCAGAATAACTGGGTGAAGTTTGCTGGATATTATTGGAGAATTATTAGAACAAATGCAGATGGGAGTGTGAGACTTTTGTATTCGGGAACGAGTACAAGTGCTACTGATGCATATGTAGGAGAAGCTGTGTTTAATAGTACAAATAATAGTCCTAAATATATAGGATATATGTATGGAAATGCAGATACTACTTTAGCTGATGCAAGAACGAATACTAATGATAGTGCAGTAAAAAGTGTAATAGATACTTGGTATAAGAATAATTTATCTAGTTATTCAAGTTATTTGAGTAATGATGCAGTGTATTGTAATGATAGAGAAATAGGTAATGGGACATATAATTTGGGAGAAAGTGTATTTTATTTTGCTTCTTATAGAAGAAATGATTTTAATTTAGATGTAAAGCCTACATATAATTGTACAAATATAAAAGATGCATTTTCGGTAAATAATACAGAAGCTAAGCTCACTTATCCTATTGCACTTATGACAATGGATGAGGCTATATTTGCTGGAGGATTTCAATATAAAGGTGCTGATGAATCTTATTCTTGGTATTATACTAATAGTAATGGGAATTATATAACTAATACTAAAGATTGGTGGCTTATTTCACCTGGAATGTATGATGCTACTAAGTGTGATGGAACTGTAGTTAAAGGATCAGATAATTATGCATATTTGTCTATGGCAAATCCTATTTCTGCTAGATCAGTAAGACCTGTAATTTCTTTAAAAGCTAATTTATTATGGAAAAGTGGGGATGGAAGTGCTACTTCTCCTTATGAAGTTGAAGAAGCTAAACCTACTCTTATATCAAAGATACTTTCTGATAATCCTACAGTAAGTGAGAGAACTGATTTTAGTGAAGGATTTACAGATACTACAACTGGTACAATATATAAGGCAACTGAAAAGAATGTACATAATACTAGCGATGCTACTGTATACTATTATGCTGGAAATACAACTAATAACTGGGTTAAGTTTGCGGGATTCTACTGGCGGATTATAAGAACAAACTCTGATGGAAGTGTAAGGCTATTGTATTCAGAAACAGAAAGTGAAGGAACAGCCGGAAGTAGTGCTCATATAGGTGGAAGCATGTTTAATACTAACGCTGATAATCCTATGTATGTAGGATATAAATATGGTACTTCAGGTAGTCTTGCAAATAATAGACAAAATACTACTGATAGTACTATTAAAGGGGTTATAGATAATTGGTATAAGAATAATTTAACAAGTTTTACTAATTATTTAAGTACAACTGCAGTATATTGTAATGATAGAAATGAACAAGATGAAGGATCATATAATTTAGGTGATACAACGTTTTATTTTGCATCAAGATATAGAGCATATACTAGCTTTGTTCCTACATATGATTGTACAGCTTCGGCTGATGCGTTTAGTGCTTCAAATGCAAGTGCTAAACTTACTTATCCAATAGCATTAATGACAGTGGATGAGGTAATGTATGCAGGTGGTAAATCTAATACTAGTTTAACTAGTCCATATGCTTGGTTTTATTTAAACAGTGAAGGAGAAAGTATTACTGGGGGATATTGGTGGTGGATTATGTCTCCAGTTTACTGGTATACCAATATTGCACACGTTTTGAATGTAGGTAACTATGTTTATCCTGGCTATATTGCAGCAGCCAAAGTTAATACTACTCCTGTGGTTCGTCCGGTAATATCAGTTAAATCTTGTGCTTTATGGAATAGTGGAAATGGAACAGCCGAGAGCCCATACGAAATAAATGGTGGATGTTAAACATAATAAAACAAGCATTTTTGGTGCTTGTTTTGTTTTGCATATTAGTTAAATCATATATAAATTAGAGTCAGTTATGTTTTCTTCAATTGTGCCATCTGTTTCTAGTTTTCTTAGTCTTTGGTCAAGTCTTCTTATTTGTCTTTCTAGTTTAGTTATTCTTTCATCATATTCGTCTACATAAGTGTTTGTGTATCCTCCATTGTTTGGTATTTGATTTTGAGTTTGGTTTTGGCCAGGGAATACATTAGGACCATATGCTTGATATTGATTGTTAATCATATAACCTTGTGGTGGAGTATAGATTACATTGGGTCCTTCAAAACCTCCTGCTTGATAATTAGAGTAAAACATATCACGTGGTTGTTTCATAAATTCTTCCTCCTCATCTAAAGTATTATATGACAAATTCCTATAAATTGTGTATAATGTTATTTAAGGAGTGATTTGATGAGATTAAAGCATATTAAAGGGTCAGAAGAAATAGTAGAAAAAAGTGAAATAGTAATTAAGAATCCTGAACTTTATAAAGGTAATTGGAAGAGTGTTTTTGGAAATAATAATAAGATATATTTAGAGATTGGTATGGGTAAAGGGTCTTTTTTAATTGGACATGCTTTAAAGAATAAAAGTGTAAACTTTATTGGTTTTGAAAAGTATCCTAGTGTTCTTTTAAATGCTATTGATAGAATAGAGAAAGAGAAGATAGATAATATTAAAATAATATGTGCTGATGCTGGTAATATAG
Organism: uncultured Bacilli bacterium; assembly: GCA_934085635.1. GTDB lineage: Bacteria > Bacillota_I > Bacilli_A > RF39 > UBA660 > CAG-628. Next base: position 10,507 of record CAKOHL010000019.1, read on the forward strand.
ATAAGATTTTTTATAAAGAGATTAGTAAGTTATATTTGAATTTTAGTGATCCTTGGCCTAAGAAGAGACACGAGAAGAGAAGACTTACAAGTGATGTTTTTCTTAAGAAGTATAATAGTATTTTTAAGGGATTTAAAGTAATTGAACAGAAGACTGATAATAATATGTTATTTGATTATAGTTTAGAGAGTTATAAGAGGAATCATTATTTTGTTTTAAAGAAAAATAGAAACTATTTTGATAGTATTAGAACTGAGTATGAGAATAAATTTATAAGTAAAGGTAAAAATATAAATTATGTAAAAGTAGTAAAGTTATAGTGTAAAATTGTGTAAATTAAGTTTACAAAAAATTACACTATTATTTTAGGAATATTTTTGTTATAATTTATTTAAGGAATGTGGGTAATTTTATGAAGAAAGTAATTATATTTTTATCTATTTTATTTTTAACTGGGTGTAATTTAAGAACTGATTATAATAGTATTGATAATTTAGAATATGAAGTAAATAAAATTATAAATTATGAAGTGAAGTCTAGAAACACTTATGGTAATGGCTTTTCTTATTATAAGCCTAGAGATTTTAGTGTGCTTTCTAGTGATGGTTTTAATTCGGTTTTAGTCCACAATTCTAATAAGTATTATTTAAATGTAGATGCTAATGCATACTTAAATAAATTTAAGTCAAACTATATAAAGGATGATAGTTTATATTATAGTTTGGTGATTAATAATAATGATAAAAATGGTTATGTTGAAATTAGAAAAGGAAAAAATGATTACTTTTATATAAAAATGTTGTATAATTATAGTTACATAGAGGTACTAGCACTGAAAAATGAAGTTTATGATGCAGTTAGTTCTTCTTTGGTTATATTATCTTCAATGAAGTATAATGATAAAGTTATTAGTGCTCTTCTAAATGGGAATTTGACAAGTGGTAAGTCAAGTAGTTATGAGTTAAAGGGACCTAAGAAGAGTGAAGATAGTAAGAGTATACTAGATTATTATGATAATGAAGTAAGTGAGTAGAGAAAGAGGTGTTAATATGGGATTATTTGATAAGATAAAAAGTGTATTCTATGATGAAGAGATTATAGAAGTCCCAGAAGAAAAAGTAAAGAGGGAAGAAGTTAAACCTAAAATAGAAAAAGTTGAAAGGCCTTTAGTTGAAGAAGAAAAACCAAAGCCAAAGTTAGAGACACCGGTTTATACTGAAAGAGAGATTTTTAAGACAGAGAGTAGTGCTTCTTTTAAGTTTCCTATGATAGATGAGGAAGAGGAGAAACCTAAACAAAGAAGTAGAGTTAATGTTCTTGAAGAGAGAGCTAAAGAAAGTTCTAAGAGAGAGAATAAATATGCCGATTTGTTTAAGGAAAAGAGTACTCCTGAGAAGAAACCAGAGAGAATTTTTAAACCTAGTCCTGTAATTAGTCCAGTGTATGGTGTTCTTGATAAGAATTATACTAAGGAAGAAATAATGGAGCGTAGTCAAGAAGTTATTCCTAGAACTACTAGTCCTAAAGATATGAATTATGATGCTGTTAGAAGAAAAGCATATGGAACTTTAGAGGATGAATTAGAGAGTACTTTAACTGAGCTTAGTGAACCAAAACATACTGAGAAACCTGCAGAGAAAACAGATAATAAGAGTATAGAAGACTTGTTAAATGAAATTGAAGGTAATAAGAATATGTCTATTGGTGATATAGAAGAAAAGATTAAAGATAAAATGGAAGAAGAGGAAAGTGAACCTATTAGTTTAGATAAAGTAAGTGATACTTATAGTGAAGAAGAGGAAAGTGAAAATGATGAATCTGGAGCATATGATAAGACACTTGAACATGATTTATTTAATTTAATTGATTCAATGTATGAAGAGAAGGAAGGAGAGTAATAGTGATGGCTGATGCGTTAGTGATACTACTTTATATTACATTAATAGTATTTGTAATATGTTTGATAGTATTTGTCATAAAATTAATGGATACGTTAAATCGTACTAATTATTTGATTGATAATTTAACTAAGAAAGCAGAGAGTTTAGATAGTTTATTTAATGTAATTGATTTTACTACTAATAAATTTAGTATGATTGGAGAAACTATTAGTACCTATGTACTTGGGTTTGTAAAAAAATTATTTAGTAAGAAAGAAAGAGAGGAAGAAGAGTAATGAGTAAGAAAAGTGGATTAGGTAAATTTATATTAGGAGCAGGTGTAGGAGCTGGATTAGCTTTATTATTTGCACCACAAGAAGGAAGTAAGACAAGAAAGGAATTAAAGATTAAACTTGATGAACTACTTGATAAAGCAAAGCAAATTGATGTAGATGATGTTAAAGCTGATATAATTCAAAGAGTAGAAGAATTAAGAATGGGTGTTAAAGATTTAGATAAAGAGAAAGCTTTAGAGATTGCTAAGAGTCAAGCTAAGAAAATAGAAAAGAAGGCTAATGAACTTTATGAAGTTGCTAAAGAGAAATCTGCACCTGTTATAGAAAAAGCTGCTAAAGAAGTAAAAGAAACTGCTTTAAAAGCTGCTAAAGAAGTAGTTAATAAATTAGAAGAAGAAACTGAAGAAAAACCTAAAAAAACAGTTAAGAAACAAGTTAAGAAGAACAGTTCTAAATAACTGTTCAGAGTGTTGACAAAGTCAATACTCTTTTATTTTTCGGAAAAATAGTGTATAATGATATTAGCGAGTAAAACATTCTCGACAAATGTTATCAATACTCGCTTTTAATATGAAAAAATGATATAATAAAGATGTCGAGGATGTGATAAAATGATAACTATAAATAAAAATATTCAAAGTGAAATCTTAATGACTACTATGGAAGAAATTGTTCCAAAAGACAGTTTGTTTCGTAAGATAGATAAATATATAGATTTCACTTTTATTTATGATAAAGTAAAAGATTTATATTGTGAAAATAATGGAAGACCTAGTATCGATCCAGTTGTTTTATTTAAAATTATATTTATACAAGCGTTAGATGGAATAAAGTCAATGAGGCAAACTTGTAAGAAATTAAAAGTAGATGCAGAATATAGGTGGTTCATAGGAATTTCATTCGGACAAGATACTCCACACTTTTCAACATTTAGTAAAAATTATGAAAGAAGATTTAAAGATTCGGATATATTTGAAGAGATATTTGTAGAGATAGTAAATCAAGCAATAAAATATAACTTGGTTGATGGAACAACTTTTTATACAGATTCAACTCATAAAAAAGCAAATGCAAATAAAAATAAGTATGAAGATGAAATAGTAAAAGATATAAAAGAGAGAAGAAAATGGCTAGAAGAAGAAATAAATGAAGAGAGGAAAAAACAAGGAAGAAAACCATTTGAATATAAAGATGAAACTGAAGAAAAACATATAAAGGTAAGTACAACGGATAAAGAAAGTGGATATTATCATAGAGATAATAAAGAGAAAGGCTTTATGTATTTAGATCATAGAACAGTTGATGATAAATGTAATATTATCGTAGACGCATATGTAACAAAAGGAAATGTACACGATTCAGGTCCATTTATAAAAAGAGCAGAATACATAAAAAATAAATTTGGGTTTGAAATAAAGAAATATGCAGTCGATTCAGGATATTTAACATTAGATATAAAAAAATATTTTATAGATAACAAAATATTTGGGGTATTTGGATATAGAAGATTTGGTACATCAGAATCAAGAAAAGAAAAAAGCAAGTATGAGTATAATAAAGAATTGGATATATATGTAGAAAAGTCAACTGGAGAAGTTTTAAAATATTCTGGTTTAATAGATAAAAATGGATATAAAACATATAGAAACTTAGACAAAACAAAAGTTGTTAGAAGACATATTCACGAGGAATGGAATGAATATTTTAGAGAAAATAGACTTTCAAAAGAAGGAAAGGAATTATATCAAAGAAGAAAAGAACACGTAGAAAGAAGTTTTGCAGATTCAAAACAGAATCACGGATATAGATATGCTATGTATAAAGGTGTTAAGAAAAATCAACACTATACGTGGCTTATTTGTGCTGCACAAAATATGAAAAACATAGCAATTAAAAA
>CAKOHL010000020.1 GCA_934085635.1 uncultured Bacilli bacterium
TATGTCTTTTTTATTTCTTCAATTATTTGGGAATATACATCAAATTTTATTTTTGAAAGATTTCTTCTCCAAGCAATTGGTGTTTTGTATATTTTTCTTAAGTAAACATAACTTGTTGGTTTTCTGGGTGTGGTATGCTCATATAAAAGATCAGTTTTATGATTGAGGAAAAAGTATTCATAGTTATAGTATTTGAAACTATCATTACCTGTTATTAAGTGAAGAAAATAATCATATTCATCATCACTATAAATTACTAAGCAGGGTCTACCTGTTTTATATGCGTGGTCTAACTCATATTTTCTATTAACATTATTATAAAATACTAAGTTCCTAACTAATACTATATTTCCTACTATACTATTTTCATATGATTCCATTGTTATCCCCCTTACTGCTAAAAATATCTATTTTTATAGGTATCATAAACAAGTGATCTTATTTTTTGTGGTTCTTTTAATTTTATAGTTTTTATACCAAGTTATTTTAGTTAACTTTTCATCATTAACTACTTTATAACTACTTTCTTCTTCCTCAAAACTATCTATAATTCTAGCACTTTGATTACAAAATGGACAATTATAAATCTTTACCACAATACTTCCTCCGTATTTAATATACCACATTTTCTTTATAATTCAAAGAAAAAGTTAGTTAAATAATTTATCTAAACTTACTATACTTATTCCTTTAGCATTTATTACTTTTATTAAAGCATTTAATTCTTTAAGTGTTATATTGTTTTCACTTAGTACATAAAACTTACCTTTTTCTAAATCAGTTTTAACATTTAATAAGATATTACTTCTATATATTTCGTTAGTTCTTAATAAAATAACTTTTCCTTTTTTACAGTCATTTAAGTTATCATTAGAACTAGTTTCTATACAGTATTTATTCATTTTTACTTCATTCATAAAGTTATAGTAAGTATTAAAATTATTGCCATCATTTACTAAATAGTTACCATTTTTAAGTGTTTTTTCAAAGTATTCTTTATTTTTTTCTAATATATTTCCATCTGTTATTATTCCTAAACTTATATTACTTTGTTTACCTATTTCTAATATTTCATTTAATAAACTAGTATCATTTACTTTAATTAATAAGCTAACCATATTTTTAGATTCATTACCTTTTATTATATAGTTATCTTTTGCACTTTCTACATTTATTTTACAAGTTAATTCATTAAATACTAGTTTACTTTCATCAAATTCTTTGCCTTGCATATTTGAGTAAGACATTTCTATATTTACTTCTTTACCACTAGAACCTAATACTACTTCATTATTTTTAATATAGCCTTCTTTACAATTAGTTTTATTTTTTTCATTATATTTTTTTATTTCTATCATTACTGGATCTTTAGCATTCATTATTTTTGTTACTTTATTAGTGTAATAGAAACTACAAAGTGCGAATGTTAAGAGACCTATATATTCAAAATATTTTTTCAAAATAAACCACCTACTTAATAGTACGCGGTTTAAATTTTTTTATTATCTATTTTTTGCAATTAGTTTTTTTACTACTTTATCTTTACCAGTCATTTCTTCATATGGTTTTGTTTTTAATTCTTCCTTATATAAATCAAGTGGGTCTATTGTTTGATGTTTAGTTATTTGACTACATCTAAAGCAATAACAATATTTAAATCCCTTTATTTTTACATATTTTCTTACTTCTTTAAAAGGATATATGTATCCACATTCACTACACATTAGTTCTTTTTGTTTTAATTTATTTTTCATTACTACTCCCCTGATATATTATATTATTTTATTACGTTTAAATTACCCATATAAGGCCTTAGTACTTCTGGAATTGTTACACTTCCATCTTCGTTATAGTTATTTTCTATTACGGCAATCATTCCTCTTGGTGAAGCAATTACTGTGTTGTTTAAAGTTGTTACGAATTTTGTACCATTTATTCCTTTACTTCTTATTCCTAATCTTCTTGCTTGAGCATCTCCTAGTATACTACAAGAACCTACTTCATAGTATTTTTGTTGTCTTGGACTCCAAGCTTCTACATCTGCAGATTTTTGTTTTAAGTCTGCTAAGTCTCCACTACAGCATTCTAATGTTCTTACAGGTACATTCATACTTCTAAAGAATTCTACTGTATAAGAAAGCATTTTATTATACCAGTCCATTCCTTCTTCTTTAGTACAAAGTACTATCATTTCTTCTTTTTCAAACTGATGAACCCTGTAGACTCCTCTTTCTTCAATGCCGTGAGCACCAACTTCTTTTCTAAAGCAAGGGCTATATGATGTTAGTGTGATAGGAAGATTTTCTTCATTTATTATTTGACCTTTGTATTTACCTATCATTGAATGTTCACTTGTACCAATTAGGTATAAGTCTTCATTTTCTATTTTGTACATCATAGCGTCCATTTCTTCAAAACTCATTACACCATTTACTACATCACTTCTTATCATAAATGGTGGTACACAATATGTAAACCCTTTTTCTATCATAAAGTCTCTAGCATAACTTAACATTGCTGAGTGAAGTCTTGCTACATTTCCCATTAAATAATAAAATCCATTACCACTAGTTCTTCCAGCACTTTCTTTATCTAAACCACTTAATTTTTCTAGTATATCTGCGTGATAAGGTACTTCATATGATGGGACTGTAGCTTCACCAAATCTTTCTATTTCAACGTTTTCACTATCATCTTTACCAATAGGTACACTTTCATCAATTATATTAGGTATTTTATACATAATACTTTTAATTTTAGGTTCATATTCTTCTTCAAGTACTTCAAGTTCTTTTATTCTACCTGATATTTCACTTATTCTTTTTTTATTATTCTCTATTTCAGTTACTTTATTTTCTTTTATAAGAAAACCTATTTCACTACTTAATTTATTTTTCTCATTTCTTAAGTCATCTGCTTCTTTTTTGGCATTTCTAAATTTTATATCTAGTTCATATACTTCATCCACTAATGGAATGCGATCATCTTTAAATTTTTTCTTTATATTTTCTTTTACTAATTCTCTATTTTCTCTTATTAAATTAATATCTATCATTTTTTAAGTATCCTTTCAAATCTATATTCTTGACCAGTTTTATTGTCTGGTCTATTTTTTACACTTTCTTCATCTAAAAACACACTAAGTGGTCTTATCCAAATTTCTCCACTATGTTCATAGACTACCATTTCTTCTAGAGTTTCCGAGGACTTACCAACTGCTATTACAGTTATTATATTTCCTTTAAAATGCCTCCATATACTATTAGTCTCTACTTTTATTTTTCTCATATTAATCCTTTCTAAAGACAAAAAGCACCTACCTCAAATGAGCCTAAGAGGCGGTGCCATCACTTTTTTAACTTAATTAGATAACGGCTGTTAACCGGCTAGTATTAGTAGCACTAAAGAATAGATTTCACTTTCTTCTACTACTAGTTTACACCATCCACTAGCTCTCTATAAGTATTCAAAAGTTACTTATTTCTTTTTCGTTTTTACTCTTTAATTATAAAATAATTTTTTTAAATATTCAAGTATTAATTGTTACTAAAATATTCAAGTATTATCTGTAAACTTGTACTTTTCTTATAGTATAAAGCAGTATCAAATTTTTAAAATTTTGATTATGCATTATCAGTTATAAAGATAACGATTTTATGTGTATTTTTATATTGTTTTGTGCATTATTTTGTACAGATAAAAGGTGCTTGCCACCCTAACCAGGGACTTTTGGCTGAAGAAAGGATGGTGGTAAGAGTATGAGAAAGAGGAAATTTATTATAAAAGTACTTAACCATACTATTATCATTTTATTGATAATAATTTTAATACTATTCATTAATAAAATAAGCATCTATCCCTTAGGATAAATGCAAACCGTAAATTAGGCAAGCATTCGAATTAACGAATGTTCCTTTTTTATTTTATGAAGATTTCTCTTCTGTATTCATTATATAAAATATTATGGTGTTTTTCAAGTCTTCATATTATCTATTTATTTAAAAATGTTTTATTTTCATATGAGTAAGAGAAAATTTATCATAAAAGTACTTAACCGTATAATTATCATTTTATTGATAATAGTTTTAATACTATTCATTAATAAAATATATCCTTTTTTATTTTATGAAAACATCTCTACTACACTCATTATACAAAACATTATAATGTTTTTCAAGTACTCATATTATCTATTTATTTAAAAATATACTTATTATTAATAGAAATGCTAAGTCAAATTTATATTTTAAAAATGTTTTACTTTCATAAGTAGATACAAGTAAGTCTGATATCATTACTATATAGCCTTCTTTACTTTTTGGTTTACCTACTTTTAAAGGTAAGTTTCTATTATCTTTATTGAAGAAGGCCATTTTCTTAAGTAGCATATGATGGAACATATGAGTTTCTATAGCACTTATTTCTTCTTCAGAAATATTATAGAAATTATATGCATTTACTGCTGCTGTATGAGGGTGATTTAAGTAGTCATTCTCTTCTTTTAATGTTCTTTCTCCGTAGAATAAATCGTGTAAAAGCCCGGCGGTTGTAGTAACTTTAGTATCTGCTTTAAATATTTTAGATAATATATAGCAAAGTTTAGATACTTTTACTAAGTGATTATATTTAGTTCCTCCGTGATGAAAGTCATTCATAGTTAGTTTAAATCTATAATCATTTACTATATCATTTGTAATTTCTTTATATTCATTTTTACATTTATTTATCATTTTTCTTCTTCCCTAATGAACATAATTATACAACATTTATTCATTTTCTTCAAGTGCAGTAGTCTCTTCATTATTTAAGGATGATTCATATTCATCTATTTTCTTTTCTAAATAGTTAAAGTAATTTAGTTTTATAGAACTTGTGCTTACACTTATTTCCATAGTTACTAGTTCATTTATTTTTTGTACTTCTTCTACAGTGTATTCTTTATCAGTAAAGTAAGTAATTTTGCTAGTACTAGCATCATAATATGCTATTTCATTTTTCCAAGAACCATCTGCAAATACCACTCTTGATGTATAGTCTTCACTAAATAAGTCAGTTCCCATATATAGTCTTGGGTCATATTCTACTCCCATAAGATTTGCTATTGTAGGTAGTAAGTTTATGTATGAAGTGTAAGAATCAAATTCTTTATTTTGCATAGTAGAATTATATATTACAAATGGTGTTTTTTCTCTTTCATAATCATCTAAATCGTGATTTATAAATTCACTCAAATAGTCATTTTTTAATCCATATGGATAATGGTCAGCAAGAAGAACAATGACAGTATTATCTAATTCTCCACTTTCAGTTAGTTTATTCATCATTACCCCAATTGCGTCATCTAGTACTTTTAATTTACTAAAATATCTACTAACCGGTTTACTATATCCTTCACTCATAAAATAGTCTTTGTGAAGGTCTCCCAGTTCTGAACTTGTAATATAAGGTTGATGACTTGTTACTGTTGTTAACCAAGCTAGATATGGAGTTTCTTTGTCTTCTCTATTTGTTATATAGTCAAATGCCTTTGTAAAAAATTCTACATCACTAGGCCACTCCCCATATACTCCTTTAATAGACATATTTAAGTCATCTATATCTAGATATTTATCACTTCTCATGTTAGAATGTATTGTATTTCTTCTATAGTACCATTCAGTAAAATCGTGCATACTTACTGTATTATAACCAGAGTCTTTAAATACTCCAAATATACTTTCAAAATATGTATTTTCTTTATACACATTAGATGTACAAGTATTATATATTGAGAATAAACTAGTCATTGCACTAAATTCATTGTTCCCAGTAGCGCAGCTATTTCTTGGACTATAGTTATTTATCCAATGCCAACCATTTGAATATAAATTATAGAAGTTAGGAAAATATTTTTCATTTATTATTCCTTCATTAACACTTTCCATTAATATTACTACAACATTTTTACCTTTAAACATACCTGTATAATCATTATAATCAGTTACTTTTTGATTAGCATAGAAATTATTTAAGTAACTATATTTTTTATTTTCATCTGATGAAGCAAGTTCATTTAATACTGGGAGCACGTCTCTAGTTGGTTTCTCTATTGGCCCCGTATTATTGTTTGATGATATTATTTCTTCATCCACTGGAAATATAAATGTTTTAAAGTCTCTAATTCCATAGATGACAGGTCCAAGTTCGTGAACTGCAATAGTAGGTACACTTGGATTATAAAATAAGTCTATAGTCTTTTTTGTTTGAAATTTATTATGCATAAATTTTGCTCTTAGAGTAAAACTATACATTAAAGATAAAATGATAACGATTAATACTAAAATTAAATTTCTTTTACCTGGTTTAACTCTATAATACTTCTTTTTTCTAAGTAAAATATAATAAACTATATAAAGTATAAGAGGTATAAATATTAAATAATAAGTTAATTTAAAACTAGATAAAAAGTCTCCAATATAATTAGTTACTGCACCAAATTGACTTGATGTATGAAATGATATATATACTCCTAAAAAGTTAATAAAACCTAACTGCATAAATGTATAGGCAGTATAGATTAGTACAAAAATTATACTTAATATATTTCTAACTCTTCTGTTTTTAAATAAGTTAAAAATATACACAAAGATTATACTTATAATACTAACACTTATTAATATTCTTATAGTTGAATAAGATATTATATTAAAGTTATTTAATACTTTAAAAAACATTTCTATACTAAATAAAGTAATTATCATTATTAGTAAGTTATATATATATTTATCTTTTATTTTCATTTATACTTCACTTCCATTTAAATATATTATCACAAAGTTTTATTAACTTCTACTTTTTTATATTAAATTTCATCTTTTTTTACAGAAAAAAACTGGATATGTATTCCAGCTTTTTTAGTCTTCACTTTTTAGTTCAAACATTATATCTCTAAGTTCCATAGCACGTTCGAAATCTAATTCGCTTGCTGCTTTTTTCATTTCTATTTCAATATTCTTTATCATTTGTTTTTTATCACTAGCAGTCATTTTTTCTTTCTTTTTATTTTCTTTAGATATTTCATTAGTTATTACTTCTCTTATATCTTTTATTATTGTTTTAGGCACTATGTTATGTTCTAAATTATATTTTTCTTGTACACTTCTTCTTCTTTGAGTTTCTTTTATTGCTTCATTCATAGCATCACTATAAGTATCAGCATACATTATAACTTTACCACTAGCATTTCTAGCACATCTACCTATTGTTTGTATTAGACTTCTTGTACTTCTTAAAAATCCTTGTTTATCAGCATCCATTATTGCAATTAGACTTACTTCTGGTATATCTATACCTTCTCTTAAAAGATTTATTCCAACCACTACATCATATGTTCCTAGTCTTAGATTTCTAATTATATTCATTCTTTCAAGAGTTTTAATTTCATTATGTAAGTATGCTACTTTAATTCCTACTTCTTTTAGATAGTTAGTTAACTCTTCTGCCATTCTTATTGTTAGAGTTGTTATTAATACTCTTTCATTCTTTTCTATTCTTTCATTAATTTCACCTATTAAGTCATCTATTTGTCCTTTAGTTTTTCTAACTTCAATAAGTGGATCTAATAGTCCAGTAGGACGTATGATTTGTTCAGTACATTTGTTATTAACAAGTTCTAGTTCATAGTCTCCTGGTGTTGCACTTACAAATATTGCTTCATTTATTTTTTTAGTAAATTCTTCAAATTTAAGTGGTCTATTGTCAAGGGCACTTGGTAGTCTAAAGCCATAGTCTACTAGAGTTTGTTTTCTCATTCTGTCTCCGTTATACATAGCCCTTACTTGCGGGAGGGTAACGTGACTTTCATCTACTACTAATAGGTAATCTTCTGGAAAGAAATCCATTAATGTTGTTGGAGTTTCCCCTTCTTCTCTAAGTGCCATATGTCTACTATAGTTTTCTATTCCGTGGCAGAATCCAGTTTCTCTAAGCATCTCTAAGTCATACATTGTTCTTTGCTTTAGTCTTTCTTTTTCAACTATTTTTCCTTCTTTATCAAGGACTTCTAATCTTTCCTTTAGTTCTTTTTCAATACGTTTAATTGCTTCTTTAAGTTTTTCATCACTAGTTACAAAGTGACTTGCAGGGAATATACTAACACTTTTCTTATCATTTAGTATAACTCCAGTTAATGTATCAAACTCACTTATTCTCTCTACTTCATCTCCAAATAATTCTATTCTTATACCATTTTTTCTTTCATATACAGGTATTATTTCAATAGTATCTCCGTGAGCCCTGAAAGTACCACGTTTAAAATCTATTGTACTTCTTTCATAAAGCATATTCACTAATTTTTCTAATAGTTCATCTCTATCTATAATATCTCCCACTGATAAAGATAACATTTTATTTTTATATTCTTCTACTTCTCCTATACCATATATACAAGACACACTAGCTACCACTATAACATCTCTTCTTTTCAAAAGACTACTAGTAGCTGCGTGTCTAAGTTCATCTATTTCATCATTAATTGAAGAGTCTTTTTCTATATATAAGTCTTTACTAGGCACGTATGCTTCTGGCTGGTAGTAGTCGTAGTAAGATACAAAATACTCCACTTTGTTGTTTGGAAACAATTCTTTTAATTCTCCATACAATTGACCTGCTAGAGTTTTATTATGCGCAAGTACTAAAGTTGGTTTATTTGTTTCCTTAATAACATTTGCTATCGTAAAAGTTTTACCTGTTCCAGTAGCACCTAGTAAAACCTGATACTTTTTATTTTCATTAAGTCCTTTAACAAGTTCATCTATTGCTTTTGGTTGGTCTCCACTAGGACTATATTTACTTACTAATTCAAACATAACATTCCTCCTCAAATATATTTTTTACAACTTTTCTAACATATATTCTATCATTATAGTAAGTCATAAACAAGCATAAAAAAAAGCAAAGAGTTTTCTTTTCATAGAGAGATATTACTAGCAATATACTGTCACTATTATTCTAAAACTATTAATATAATTTATTTTTCTTCTCCTTTATAATTGTCAGCCAATTATTAGTCCCTAAATTTGTATAGTATTCTCACTCGAATTATTATTATTTTATTCAATATTGAAAATATGTTCAATTTTTGTTAACTTTATCTACCCTATCTGTTATAGTTTTTATGAAAGCAGGAAGTGCTGGGTGTCTACCTACCGATCTGGGGGCTTTGGCTGAAAGAAGGGTGGTAGTAATTATGCCGAGAAGGAAATTTATTTTAAAAGTACTTAATCGCATAATTAACATTTTGATAGTTATTAGTTTAATACTTCTAATTATTAAAATAGACATCTATCCCTTAGGATAAATGTCATACCATACAGGTAGACATTCAGTAACTGAATGCTTCCTTTTTATTTTGTAAAGATTTCTCTTCTGTATTCATTATACTAAATTTTTAATTTTAGAACGAGGAGTTTTGTGTAAATCTATAAATTAGTACGACGGTAATAGTCTATATCTTTTGGTACCATATTTATAAACTTAAATAATTCTTCAGTAAAGTTTTCTTTTTTAACTATAAACATTCCATTAGCACCCGCAAAGGTATCAGCTTTTTCATCTACTTTGTTTATTCCAGGTAAATTATTTACCATTTCAATGTTGCATAGTTTTGGAATGTGATAGCTTATTTTCATAGTATCTTTTTCTTCTTCTATTTCTATACTTAATGCGTGTCCACGGTCTCTTACCATCATTAATGTTTTTGCAGAGCTACTCAGTCCTACTATTAGTGTTTCCCCTACATCTAAGTCTAATGGTATTGTGTTATATATTAGTTCAGATATTTCAGTTTTTCTACCATATAGTGCAATGGGATATTCATAAATATTTTGTTTACAGCCTAAAAATGGTACGCTTGTGTATATGTTTTCATTATTAACTATGTATGCGTGTACTGCGTGAAGTAATTCATTTAATGATGAGCAATTCATAAGTAAACTATCTAAACTTTCCCTTTCGATTTTATGCCCGACAGTATTTGCTTTTACTCTATCTATAAATTCTGGTTTCATATTACTTATACATACTTTATAGAAATTACTCATTTTATCATAATCATAGTTTGTTTCTAATAGTATTTTTTCGAATATTTGAAATAAGTCGTCTACTTTTCTAATAGCGGGAATTCCCATTTTAAAGTCATTTAGTATAGTAAGAATTTCTATATGTATATCTTTTAATGTATTATATAGTTTATCTCCATATTTAATTCTTGTATCTAAATTATATTTGTCACTTTCATTTGGCGCTAGGTCATATAAATCTTTTTTTATTCTTGTATCACATATAAAGAAATGCTCGAGTTTTATTTGGTTTGAATCCATTATTTATCCTCCCTAGTTAACTCTTTTATTATTTTATTTTGATTTGCTATTATATTGTCCATTTTATCGTGTAGTTCTTCTAGTATTAGTTCACTTTTTAAATCAGTTTTATAGTCATTCATACTTCTCATACTATCTCTTTTAGCAGCGCGATTTTGACTCATCATTATTATTGGTGCTTGAAGAGCAGCTATGCAAGATAGTACTAAGTTAAGCAATATAAAAGGAAATGGGTCTAGGTTTTTAAATATATATATATTAAGTAATATCCAAAGTATTAGAAATAAAGTAAACCCTATTATGAAGCCCCAGCTACCAGCTACATTTGTAATTTTATCTGCTACTTTGTCTCCTACTTTTTCATTATCTTTTGATAATTTATCTACATCTATTGCAATTGGATTATCTACTAACATATCCAAAAGCTCATTTTCATCTTCAGTCTCTAAGTTTTGATTTAGTAACATTTTTACTATTTCTTTTTTTGTTTTTTTCTTTTCCATTATTATCACCTATATTTATTTTACTACGTGTTTTGTGATTTACAAAATAGATTAACACGAGTTTTACAATTGTTTACACTAAAGACTTGTATAAAAAAAGAATTTCCTATGAATTATGGAAATTCTCTATTAGTGATATTACTTTTTTTATATTGTCTGGAGTAAATGGTTTATTTAGTACATCTAGAACATTATATCCTATTACTTCTCTTATTGCTTCTTTAGTGTCATTACCTGTTATTATAACAACTGGTATTTTTTCAATTAAATCGTTATCTGTTAAGTATTTAAGTACATCTATCCCATTACTTTTAGGCATATTTATATCAAGTAAGATTGCATATATGTTTTCATTTACTTTGTTCACAGCTTCAATACCATTATTTGCTCTTACAACATTGTAATCATTCTTTACTAAATTTTCTATGTAGTTTATTATTATATTTGAGTCATCTACAACAAGTAATGTCTTTTTAAGAGTAGTACTATGAAGGTAATCTTTTAGGTCATTTTTAAGAGTTCCTACAGCATTTATAAGTTCTATAAAGTTATTTTTAATATAGTCTATATTACCTTCTTTTCCTTTAAGTTCGTGATTATAGAATAAGTCAGATAATTTATTTAATCCTAAGTATCTAGTTTCACTCTTAAGACTATGCGCTAAGATGGTATAACTACTTATTTCTCCATTATTCTTATAACTTTCAAGTTCATCTAATTTTTTATCTATTCCATTTAAGAATTCTATTAGATTATCACTATATGCTTCCATATCTCCCCAAAAGTTTAGTACTTCATCTACATTAATACCAGCATTTCTTAAATATTCATTATTCATTTTTTTCTTCTCCTTTCAAATATTTATTTAGAATAATTCCTAATTTATTTCTATCTATTGGTTTTGATAGATAGTCATTAAATCCTTCACTTAAATATTTTTCTTCCATACCTTCTACTGCATCTGCCGTTAGCGCTATTACTGGAACTTTTTTATCATCTATTCTTATTCTTTTAAGAGTTTCTATTCCATTCATTAAAGGCATCATTATGTCCATAAGTATTATATCATATTTATTGGTTTTACATAAGTCTAAGCATTCTTGTCCACTTGTTGAAGTCATTACATTCGCATTAAACGTTTTTAAAACATTTTGTGCTACACGAAGGTTTAATTTTGAGTCATCTACTACTAATATGTTTTTACCTGTAAAGTCATAATTTAAAGTTTCTTCTTTTACTTCTTCTAAACTAATTTCATTTTCTTCTTTTATTATTTCTTGTACAAATACAAACTTAAATGTAGAACCTTCACCATATTTACTTACTACTGTAATTTTACCACCCATAAGGTTAGCTAAGCTTTGTGTTATTGCAAGGCCCAAACCTGTTCCTTCTATACTGCTATTTTTGTCTTCATCTAATCTTTCAAATTTTACAAATAGTCTATCTAAATCTTCTGGTTTTATTCCACGACCACTATCGGTTACTGTTACATACAAATAACATTTATTATTTTTAAAATCATTTAATGAATTTACTTTATATGAAATATATCCTTCATCTGTATATTTTACTGCATTAGTTAAAAGGTTTAATACTATTTGCTTTATTTTACCAGTATCTCCTTTAAGAGTACCTGGCAAATCACTTGCTAAATGCGTTTCAAAAGTAATGTTTTTGTCTCCTATTCTAGGTATTACCATTGTACCTAAAGAATTAAATAAGTCATATGGATTATATTCTTTATTTATTAATTCCATTTTACCTGCTTCAATTTTACTTATATCAAGTACCCCATTTACAAGTTCTAATAGGTTATGAGACGCACTTACGATATCTTTGGCAAAGCTTTTAGATTCTTCATCTAATCCTTCTTTAGTTTCCAACAGTTCACTAAAGCATACTATTGCATTTAATGGAGTTCTAAGTTCGTGTGACATACTACTTAAAAATTCACTTTTTGCTTTATTTGCTTTTTCTGCTGAACTCTTTGCTACTTCTAATTCTTTTACCAATTTAACGTCTGGGTTTTCGATTGTGAAAAACATTATTAAGTTAACATAAGAAATTACAGCTGATGTGAATAAAAATGTTGGATTATATTTTTTTATTACAAGTGATATTCCTAGTAAAATGATTAGTAAATATAATGGTGCATATTTTTTATTAATAATTTTAAATTTAAATAGACTTACCATTATAATTAGTAACAAATATATAACAAATACATACATAGCAAAGTCTACTGCTATACCTGTTACTCCCATTTGACCATTTTGGTTAATTATGTTAATTGGTAGTATCCACATAACTATTATTAATATTATGTTTATAATAAATGTACTTTTTAAAATTATATTATAATATTTAAGTACTTTATCTTTAGTAATACTTATCTTAAAGAAATATATAAACATTAACCATATCCATAAAATATACATAGAAAAATCAATTTTATTTAGTAAAAATATAACTGCTTCACTATTTGGGCTTACATAACCTATTAGAAGAATTATAAAAAGTAATAAACTATCAATAAGGCTGCTAATTAATAAATATGTATAAATTTTAGTTTCATCATTTTTGGCTCTTTTTTTGGAGAAAAATATTGTAATTAGTAAAGTAGCCAAAATCAAAGCACAACCTGGTATATATAAGTTAGGCATAACTTTCACCTCTTTATTATAATCATTATAACAAAAAAAATTAACCAAAACAATTATTTAGTTAATTTTTTAATATTTTCAAACACTTCTTCTTCAGTCACATAATCTTTATATACAAATTGACTTTCAAATTCAGGATCTAATTTTGGATATTCTGTATATATTTTATTTAAATATTCTTCATAATAATTAGCAGGTATTTCTTCTCTTTTAATTTGTCCAAAACTTTCCCATATAGTCCATTTCATAGTAGCCATTGTATCTCTTAGATATTCTCTAGCTTGATTTATATCAGCACCATAATAGATAAATATTGGTTTACCTATATACATATACCATTTATTATCTGTGTATTCAGTTACTAATGGCACTATCGGATTACCGCTTATAATTGAAGTTTCAATTACTCCACTATAAATATTGTTCATTGGATTACTTGGTGTTACATTCCAAGTTGCTTCTGGGAATATTAATGTATCCTTTCCTTGACAAGATAATTTAAGTAATTTATCAAATGATTTTCTTTTATCTTCTTTACTTGTTCTATCTACAAATACGACTCCGTTTAATTTGAATAATGCTCCGTTAATATCGTTTTCTATTTCATTTCCAGCATATACATAATATTGATTTCTGGCTACTTCGATAACAAAAGGCATATCGTGTGAATTGGTATGATTACAAGCGTATATTACTGGTCCATTGTAATTATTTTGATTCCACTCATTTTTAAATATTACTATTTTATTTTCGTCTTTATTTGTTCCATTTAAATTTTTAGCAATGACTTTTATTAATGGATTAAATATTTGATGCACTTTGTGAGCTAGTTTATTTTCTTTTAATCCAGTATAATATTCTCTTAATTCATCATAATATTTTCTTTTTTGTTCTAAATTCATTTTTTCTATTTCTTTTTTACTTAATCTTTCCATAATTTCCCCCTTAAATAAAAAGTGTACCTATTATAGCACACTTT
>CAKOHL010000021.1 GCA_934085635.1 uncultured Bacilli bacterium
AATCACTCCCCTATACTTGAAACTCTTAGAATAGAATATAACAGGAACATTTTCTCTAGTATGATCAGTCCCCCTGTAAGTAGGGTCATTGCCGTGATCAGCAGTAAATATAACTAAATCATCTTCTTTTAGTCTATTTAAGAAATAAGGTAAACAATAATCTAGCTCCTCAAGACATTTCAAATATCCATCCTTATCTCTTCTATGTCCATACTTACTATCAAAATCATTTAAATTAAGAAATAAAAGTCCATTAAAATCACTTCTAGCAAAATCATTTAATTTAAGCATACCATCTACATTATTCTTAGTCTTAATTCCAGCAGTAATACCTGTATCAGCAAAAATATCTTTAATCTTACCAAGTGCTATAACGTCATATCCTTTATCATACATCATAGTCATAACATTCTTAGGAGGCACCTGAGTAAAATCTTTCCTTCTAGGAGTTCTAGTAAAATCTCCAGGCTTACCTATAAAAGGTCTAGCTATAACTCTCCCAACTTTATATTCTTCTCTAAAAACAACCTTACTTATTTTCTCACAAATATCATAAAGTTCTTCTACTGGTATAACATCCTCATGAGCAGCAACTTGTAAAACTGAATCAGCACTAGTATAAACTATCAAAGCCCCAGTCTTCATATGCATTTCACCAAGCTCTTTAATAATCTCAGTACCAGAAATAGCCACATTACCTATAATCTCTCTACCAGTAATTCTTTGAATTTCACTTATAAGTAAAATAGGAAACCCATTAGGATAAGTCATAAAAGGTTTATCATAAACAATACCCATCATTTCATAATGACCATTCAAAGTATCTTTAGCCTTATTCATAGGCTCTATTTTCCCGTGATACCCAATCTTATACTTATTCTCATTCTTAACCAAATCAACAAGTCCCAGTTTCTCAAAAGTAGGCAAATGATATCCATTATGATCTAAAATATGCCCAAGTGTACTAGAACCACTATCATTAAATTTATCAGCATCTTTTGCCTCTCCTACTCCTAAACTATCCATAACTATCAAAAATATTCTCTTAAACATATTGTTCACTCCTTCTTCGCTCTAGGAAAATAAGTATCATAATTTTCCCTTAAAACATTATTAACTACATAAGTATAAATATTTGTTGTACTTATATTCTCGTGTCCAAGCATCTCTTGTATACTTCTAATGTCTGCACCTCTCTCAAGTAAATGAGTAGCAAACGAATGCCTTAAAGTATGTGGTGTAATATCTTTATCAATTTTAACTTCTTTTCTAATATTATTTAAAATAAAATTAAATCCCTGTCTACTAATAGGTTTCCCATGATTATTCAAAAATATCAAATCATAATTATTCTTATTTAATAGCTTACTTCTATAATCATTAATATATGTCTTCAAATAATACTGAGCTATTTCTCCTAAAGGCACAATTCTATCTTTCTTACCCTTACCATTTACCCTAATAAGTGAATTTTCAAAATCTATATTAGAAAAACACAAACCAACAAGTTCACTAACCCTAAGTCCAGTCGCATACATCACTTCAAGCATAGCCTTATTTCTATAATCAAAAGGTGTTTTAAGATTAATGTTTAAAAGCCTATCAACTTCTTCTACACTCAAATACTTAGGTAATGTCTTCTTAGTCTTCAAAGAATATACTTCCTCTAAAGGACTCTCACGAATTATATTATTATCTACTAAATACAAATAAAATCCCTTAAGTGAACTAATATGTCTATTGATACTCTTCTCATTAAGATAACTTCTTAAAAATGATATATACTCTAATATTTGTTTTTTACTCATATAAGTAATATCAGAATTATTATTCCATTCATAAAATTTAATTATATCCAAAATATAAGAATCAATAGTATTATTCCCAAGTTTCTTTTCAGTTTTCAAAAATAATTCATAATCTTCTATATTCTTCATACTAATATTATCTCATAAAATAATAATAAAAGGTAGATAAATCTACCTTTTATTTACATACTTATTACATATGGATCAGTTTTAGTACCAGAACCTGTTACAAGTACATCTTTTGATAAAGCCATGACTGGGGAATAAGCGCCTAGATTTATAACGTAATTACCACTGTGAGCACAGCCATTTGCTTCTACTCCAAACGAAAGATTGGCTCGAGAAGCAGATGGTCCTATAAACCTTTGCCATTGATTATTTCCTTGAAATAACCAGTTATTATTATGACATAATGTTGTTCCATCATAATTGTATGGTTTAACGGTTCTTGCACAGTCACTTGCTAATACCCCATATCCATAGTCACTCGAATAAATTAATCCTACACTTCCAGTAAATATAACTGCATTTGAATAGCTTTCTGCTGCTGTATAACCAGGTATATTTCCTCTTTCCATCAAGTACAATTCTGATGCTGTAAGTGAACTGGATGAATCTGATGTCCCTAGATACATCTTAAAGTTAACAGTATAACTATAGTTAGTTAAGTTGTACACGTTTGACAAACTGCTATACATTGTTGTATTTGGAAAATGGTTAGTATTCTTTTCATCATATGCCATAGTTGGATAACTCCCCTGTTCATAATGTCTTCTTACTCTTATTACTTCTTCTCCATTTTCCCCATCATTAAATACACCAATTATTCTCCATAACTCTTTCTCATTAGTACTTTTATTAGTCATGTATATATAGTTACTTGGATCAGTTCCTTCATATCTGTATCCATTCTCATTATATATTCCATTTGTATGACTAGTTGCATATGATTTTATTGTTTCCGATAAAGTAGGGGGTAAATCCTCAACCTCGTAAGGATTATTACTACTGCCATCTCCACTTTTCCATACTAAATTTCCTTTTAAACTTATAACAGGCCTAACTCCGTATGAATGGTCAACGCCGACATAACTGAGGTGCCCTGGGCTGCTTGACCCACGAACGCTCCAGACACCCGAACCATCATCACTCCAGAAATAAGGTGACATTAGCCACCACCATGTACTCCCTATTATACTTCCGCCATTACTATTTAGATAATACCATACTGCAGATACTTCACTACCTGCTTTCCCACCGGCATATGCAACTTCATCTGCTGACATGAGCCCTACCGGATAATTTAATTTTGCTCTTGTATTACTTCCTGAGAATGCATCTTCACTATTAGTACAATTATAACTTGGCATTTTATTTGTAAATAGTCTTCCTCTTGCTGCATAGTTAAAACCAGAACTTACACTATACATTGAATCAGACTCTAACTCTCTATCATTACAATATACTGCTTCTTTGCTTAAATATTTTGTAAAAGCAGATAAATTATTACTATACCAAGTATCTATTACTCCTTTTATAGTACTATCATTTTCATTTGTTCTGTTTAAAGCAAGTGTTCCACTTGTTCCATACATATATCCTACATACATTGGGTCATTAAGCACGCTATTAAATGGACTTTCCAAAATATACCCTTTTGTTGTATCAGGACTTGTTCCTGAATACAAAAGTCTTACACTTCCATCATGGTTAGTTCTTATTATTCTCCAGTAGTAACCAGCAAACTTAACCCAGTTGTTTTTAGCATTTCCAGCAAAATAATATACAGGCACCCCATCATTTCCACTTATACTTTCAGTAGTCTTATAAAGTGTTCCGGTATTACTCTCAGTAAAAATTGTATTAAAGTCACTTCTTGTTTTCACAGTAGGATTATCACTAACTACCTTAGAATAAATAGTAGGCCTAAAATTCATAGTACAATAATCAGGAATCTTAATATCACTAAAACTAAGTGTATTATCTACTTTATTATAACGAGCAGTTGTCCCATTCTTGCAAGTAACCTTATCTATTACATAACTACTAATTAATTCCTCATAAGAAAGATTCGTACTCTCATCATTAACTGTAAACGCGGTTATTCCTGCTGGTTTATCAAGAACATTTAACTGACTTGTACTTTCAGATTTTTCTACTTTATTATTCTCGTTAATAATAAATGCACTACTTGCTAATAATAAAAATACTACTACAGCAAAACCAAAAATTAACTTTTTCCATAATCCATACTTCATATTGTACCTACTCTCATTATAATTATATTCCACTTTGGAATGGAAGTCAATATTCCATTTTAGATTATGTTATTCTTTAGGCGGTGATAAAAATGAATAGATTAAAAGACTTAAGAGAAGAAAAAGATTTACTTCAAAAAGAAGTTGCTAGTTATTTAAACATAACACAAACAGGATACTCTAAATACGAAACTGAAATGCACGACATACCAACAAGTACATTAAAAGTTCTAGCAAAATATTATAATGTAAGTATAGACTATTTGCTATATTTAACCGACGAAAGAAAACCATATCCTAAAAGTAAAATAGAAGAAAAAGATGTTTTAAAATAATTAATGTGATAAAATATTAATGGTGATAATTTTATGGAAACATTAGCAAACAAATTAAGACCAACATCTCTAAATGAAGTTGTTGGACAAAAACATCTAATTGGTGAAAATAAAATATTAAGTAATTTAGTAAAAAACAAAAAAATATTTAATACAATATTCTATGGTAAAAGTGGTATAGGTAAAACCACAATTGCACTTGCTTTAATGAATGAACTTAAAATAAATTATAGAATATTAAATGCAACTATAAATAGTAAAAAAGATTTCGAAGTAGTATTTGAAGAAAGTAAAATATATGATAACTTAGTATTAATAGTAGATGAAATACACAGAATGAATAAAGACAAACAAGATTTGCTATTATCATTTATTGAAAGTGGTCAAATCATTCTGATCGGGCTTACTAGTTCAAATCCATACCATTCAATAAATCCAGCCATAAGAAGTAGATGTCAGCTTATAGAACTTAAAGAACTTAGTGAAGAAGACATAATAAATGCCTTAGATAAAGTTAAAAATATATATAGTGATATAGTCCTAACTAATGAAATAAAGTCTTACATTGCACGTCTAAGTGCTGGAGACTTAAGATATGCATACAACCTAGTAGAATTTTGCTACAATAGTTTTGGAAGTAGTTTCACAATAGAAAATATTAAAGAAATATCATCAAGAACAAATATATTTTATGATAAAAATGAAGATGGATATTATGATGTAATAAGTGCTTTTCAAAAAAGTGTAAGAGGTAGTGACGTTGATGCAAGTGTACACTACTTAGTTAGACTAATTGATGCAGGAGATTTTGATATTCTATATAGAAGAATGCTTGTTATTGCTTATGAAGACATCGGTCTTGCTAATCCTACTCTTCAAACCAAAGTATTAACAGCAATAGAAAGCGCAGAAAGATTAGGACTTCCAGAATTATACAAACCACTTACACAAGCAGTAATAGAAATGGCTCTTAGTCCTAAAAGTAATACAATCGAGCAAACATACCAAGCAGCAATAAATGACCTTAGAAAAAACAACGTCGGAAGAGTACCAGAACACATCAGAACGACAAGCCCAAATTATAAATATCCACACATATACAAAAATCACTATGTAAAACAGCAGTATTTGCCAGACAACATAAAAACAAGTAAATACTATTTTCCTGGAGACAACAAATATGAACAAGCAATGTCCCAATATAACAAAAAAATTAAAGAGTAAATTCTTTAATTTTTATTTTGAAATAACATCATTTATAATATAGTTTGTAATTAAAAGTCCACCTATTGCAGGTACATAACTAGAAGAGCCTAGTACATTAGATTTAATAGCTTCTTCAGTGCTTGAAACAACCACAAGTTTTTTCTGCTTTTTCTTATCAATTAAATTTCTTAACTTCTTAGCAAGCTTATCATAACTAGTCTTATCAAGAGTAGTTAACTTAAGTTTAGTAGCATCTACTTTCTTAGCTGTACCCATTGAACTAATAATTTTAACATTCATATCTAAACACGTATTAATAAGAAGAACTTTAGCACTTACAGAATCACAAGCATCAACCACATAATCAAAATCACTAAGAATTATTTCATTTATATTATTTTCATCTAAAAACATTTGAAGAGCATTAACATTTATATCAGGGTTAATTTTAGTAGCGCGTTTTTTGGCTTCCAATACTTTTGCATTACCAATATTCGAAGTATCAGTAATAATTTGCCTATTTAAATTAGAAGAATCAATTGTATCAAAATCAACTATAGTTATATTCTGAATGCCACTTCTAACTAAACTCTCAAAAGTATATCCACCTACCCCGCCTATTCCAACAATAAGAATATTAAGATTCTTAATTTTTTCTAAATTATCTTTACCAACTAATGCCTCAAATCTTTCTAAATTCATTTTTTCCTCCAAAAAAAACCAAAATGACTGCAGTAATAAAACTCGCTCATCTGCGAGGTGGTAGTCCACATAATGATTATTAGGATTCTTAAATAAATAAGCATTCAACACCAATCATTAATTAGGTCCCCAAATTACTTATTTGTCGGTTTATTATGACAAATCATCTTGGTAATTTAATTATAACATAGTATTAATCTATAATGCAATATACTTTCACTTGACATAAGTAGTCAAAGTTTTTATTACAAACTAAGTGTTCTTTTTGCAGAACTTTCAATTTCACATTCAATATTATTGCTATTGCACCATTCAATATATTGTTTAACTAAATCTTCAGAATTCCATTCACCAGCAATATAAAACTTATAGAATCTATTCTTTAAAAATTTAATTGTATTAACATAAGAAGCACCCTTTGTAATAAAGTATGCAATACATTTATCTACATTCTCTCCATTTAATCTATCCTCTGCTTCATAAGCACCAGCCATAGTTAAATAGAAATAAACAGTATCATCTTGTCTTCTTCCTACAACAAAACCTTTATCCTCCATCTTTATAATAGTATTTCTAATTGCTGGATAAGCAATTCCAGTAATCTTAGAAAGTTCAGCTTTAGTAGCACCTTTCTCTCTCATTAAAGTTCCTAATATTCTATCCTCAGTAGAATAAATAGCACCTCCAACTTGTTTTAGGTCAAGAAATTGACCCTCATTGTCTTTTAACATCTTCCTCATCCTTTCTTTCTATGTAACTTATAATTGTATTTAAATTAACATTATAAGTAGCATTCATTAAATTCTTATCAGCCCCAGGATAATACTTATTTAGCTCTTTTACTAAATTTTTCATCTCTCTTCTCATACCAAGGCTTTTCTTAGTAACCTTACAAGCACAATCTATAAAATGTAAATCATTATACCTACAAAATCTCTTAATCTCTTCTTCTCTAACAAAATAAAGTGGTCTAATAAGTTCCATATTCTCAAAATTAGTACTCTTAAGTTTAGGCATCATAGTCTTAAACTCTCCATTAAATATAAGACTCATAAGTATTGTCTCAACCACATCATCAAAATGGTGCCCAAGTGCAATCTTATTACATCCTAGACTCTGTGCCTTATTATAAAGTGCACCCCTTCTTTTCCTAGCACATAAATAGCAAGGATTTCTTTCTCCATCAACAGTGTCGAAAATATTATATTCAAATTCAGTCAAATTAATATTTAACTTCTTAGCATTTTCTCTAATTAAATTTAAATTTTCTTCATCATACCCTGGATTCATCATAATAAACTCAAGTTCAAACTTAATCTTACCGTGTCTTTTAAGTTCCTCTAAACACTTAGCCAGCAGAAATGAATCCTTGCCACCACTTATACAAACAGCAATTTTATCATTCTCATCAATCATAGAAAACTCATTAATTGCCTTAGTAAATGGTCTAAATATTTCTTTTCTAAACCTCTTAATAATGCTTCTTTCTATATCTTTAATATCCATTACAACCTCTTTTTAAGCTTAAAATCACTTTGGTTTTCGACTATATCGTCTCCAAGTGTTACTTCCTCGATATTCTTTCCATCATTAAATATCTCATAAAATACATTTTCAAATATCTTATCTACAACTAAATTAAGTCCCCTAGCGCCTGTTCCATATGAAAGAGCTGTCTTAGCAATCTTCTCATAAATAGCATCAGGTATATTAAGTGTTACACCTTTACTTTGAAGAGCATTTACATACTTCTTAAGCTCACTTAAATTACTAGACTTTAATATAGTAATAAGATTATCTATATTTAAAGAATTCATTTTAATAATAGTTTTAAATCTACCCATAAACTCAAGAGGCATACCAAACTTTTCAAAATCCTTAATAGTGAGTTCACTACCATACTTAACTTCTTCTTTAGACTTAACATCAGTCCCAAAACCAATATTATTTTTCTTTTCCATAGCCTGTTTATCATATAGATCAGTAAAAGCCCCGCCTGCTATAATTAAAAGCTTACTAGTATCAAATTTAATAGTATCTCCCATGTGATTAATCTCAAGTGTAAACACTCCTCCTTCAACTATCTTAAGAAGACTTTTAAGAACATCACTCTTAGAAACAGATATATCAGCATCTTTACCAGCTTTTTTATCAATCTCATCCAAGAATAAAATACTATGTTCAGCTTTATTTATATCTCCTCCAGCATTATTATATAAATGAATAAGTATATCCTCAACATTAGCTCCTTTATATCCAGTAGCAGAATAATTACTCATATCTTCAATATGTACAGGATAATCAATAACCTTAGCCACTTCATTAATAAGAGCAGTCTTACCAACACCACTAGGCCCATATAAAAGAATATTACTCTTCATATCTTTTCCAAACAAAGCATACTTATAAATTGCCAAAACAATTTTCTTAATAGCCTCATCTTGATTAATAATACTACTTTTAAGCTTATTAACTATTTCACTAATAGGTTTATCAAGAGTCTTCTGAAGCTTACTTTCAATATCTTCTCCTCTAGTAACTTGAGGTTTTAAATCATACTTTTCTTCAATTTTATCAAAAAACTCTTCCTCAGTTAAATCTCCATTTAATAAAGCATTAACTAAAACATTCTCATCTTCCACATAATTAAGTCCAAGATCAACTTTAAACTCTTTCTCAAACTCATCTACATTAATACCAAGAAGTGGAACTTCTTCTGTTTGTACAAAAACCATTTTCTCCATAAATTTATAATACTCTATACACTTATCCTTATCAAATTTCTTAATAGTTTTTGTATACTTAGTACCATCTTTCCTAACGCATTCTTTCTCTACAAAAAACCTTTCAATTGGAAGTGGATTAGTATAACTAATATCAAGTCCAAACTCACTAGCAACAATAGTATTAACATATTCTTTATTAGTAAAAAGTTCAGTAAACTTAGTTCCATTTTCATTCTCTTTTCCAATAGAAATACCTTCCACTAAATAATATACACCATCAAAATCAGGCCTTTGATATTCTCCCAAAATCAAGGCTACCTTAAGTTTATTATCATTCATATTTACCCCCTAAAAAATATTAAATATTCATATCTAAATACTCAAGTAATTCAGAAGCTTTAACTTTAACTTCTTCTTTAGTACTAGCGCATTTAACTGTCACATAAGCACCCATTTCTTCATCTTCTCCAACAATAAGTATATAAGCAGGATTAAATTTATCTACAAGTTTCCATAAACCTTTAATATTTTTACCAGTATAATCAGTTTCAACAATAAAACCAGAATTTCTTAAATCATCAACAATTTGATATGCATAAGCATTCCCTGAAAGATTCATAACAAAAATGTCTACTTCATTTGTTGGAACATATGCCTCTAGTTCAGCAAGTACTGTCATAATT
This sequence comes from uncultured Bacilli bacterium, assembly GCA_934085635.1. GTDB lineage: Bacteria > Bacillota_I > Bacilli_A > RF39 > UBA660 > CAG-628. The sequence continues at coordinate 9,719 of CAKOHL010000021.1, forward strand.
CTTTCTATACCTGCTGCGAATCCCATAGCCGGAGTAACAGGTCCCCCAAGAGTTTCTACCAAAGTATCATATCTACCACCAGCTAAAAGTGTATTTGCTTTACCCAAAAATTCAAGATTACTCTTAATCTCAAAAACTGTATGACTATAATAATCAAGTCCTCTAACCAAAGTCTTATCTTCTTCAAAAGGTATATCTAAAAGAGTAAGTGCTTCTTTAACCTTTTCATAATATTCTTTACTCTCATTATTTATATAATCAATAATCTTAGGTGCATTCTTAATATACTCTCTATCACTATCATACTTACAATCTAATATTCTAAGTGGATTCTTATTAAGTCTCTCTTTACAAGTATCACATAAATTATTATAATCTTTCTCTAAATATTCTTTAATTACTTTATTATAATTATCCCTACTTTCATTATCCCCTAGAGTATTAATATAAACCTTTAAATCTGTAATATTAAGTCCACTCAAATACTTATAAGCAAGATTAATTATCTCTGCATCAAAATATGGATTCTTAATACCAAATGCTTCTACTCCAAACTGAGTAAACTCTCTTAACCTACCACTTTGAGGTCTCTCATATCTAAAAGCACTTCCAAAATAATAAAACTTACTAACTCCATCTACATAAAGTTTATTCTCAATATAACTTCTAACAACCCCAGCAGTAAACTCAGGACGAAGAGTAATATTTCTACCACCCTTATCTACAAAATCATAGGTTTCCTTATTAACAACATCAGTTGTACTACCAACACCTCTATAAAAAAGTTCAGTATATTCAAAAGTAGGTAATTTAATAAAATCATAATTATAAAGCTTCATAAAATTACTTGTATATTCGTAAATATAATCATAAAGTTTGCCTTCTAATCCATACACATCAAGTGTCCCCTTTGGCCTTTGCACACAAATCACTTCCTTGTAACACTTATTATACATATTTAGCCCCCTTTAGTCAAATAAAATTGGCAAAAAATTAAGCTTTACTTAAATAATTTTAAGTACTAAGAATATAATTAAATATGATAAAAAATATAATGAAAAATAAATTTGTTATGGGTACTATCATTTTACTAACGGGAGGCTTTTTCTCAAAGTTTCTAGGTTTCGTATTAAGAATAATAATCACAAGACAAATCGGAACTGAAGGAATAGGCTTATACTCACTTGTAATGCCTACATTTGGATTATTTATAACAATAGCAACATTCAGTTACCCTGTAGCAATAAGCAAAATCATAAGTGCAAGAGGAAAAAGTTCAAAAAAAGCAATATTCTCTATAATACCAATATCTATAATATTAAATTTATTCACTTTACTAATAATATTTTTAATATCAAAACCACTTGCAAATATATTTCTAAAAGATCAAAGACTATACATTCCACTTCTATCAATAGGTTTCACTCTTCCATTCATAGGCTTATCTTCAATAATAAAAGGTTACTACTGGGGAAAACAAAGAATGGGAATATACATTCTATCAAATATAGTCGAACAAATAGTAAGAATAATTGTGCTCATCTTCTTGATTCCAAAAGTAATAAAAGTGTCTCTAGTACTCACAATATCTCTAATAATATTAGTTAACGTACTAAGTGAAACATCAAGTATAATTGTAATGCTTCTAGGTTTACCCAAAGGAGTAAAAATAACAAAAGAAGACTTAAGGCCATCAAGAGAATACATAAAAGACATAATGAATATATGCGTTCCTTCAACAAGCAGTAAAATTGTAGGAAGCATAAGTCACTTCTTAGAACCAATAGTTTTAATAAATGTATTGTCTTACGTCGGATACTCTAATAACTACATAGTCACAGAATACGGTATTGTAAATGGTTACTCTCTTGCTCTTCTATTAATTCCACAATTTTTCACTATGAGCATAAGTACATCCTTAATACCAGAACTATCAAAAAGTTACTCCATAGAAGATATTAAAAACTGTAAAAAAAGACTTTTCCAAATAACAGGATTATCTTTAATGATAGGCGCTTTTAGTACAGGAATAATATTTGCAGTGCCAGAATACTTCTTAAACTTAATATATAACACAAACTTAGGCGCTAATTACATAAGAGTACTTGCCCCATTCTTCTTACTTTACTTCATAAATACTCCTCTTGCAAGTGCTATGCAGGCTCTAGATATGTCCAAAGATGAAATGCAAATAACACTTCTAACTAGCTTCGTAAAACTATTTTTACTAACTTTATTAGCATTCCTAAAAATAGGTATGTATTCATTAATAATATCCACAATAATCACATTAATATATAGTACTTACTTACACATAAAAAAAGTTAAGAAAAAACTCTCTTAACTTATTTACCACGCTTATTTTCACCGACTAATTTAATAGGTACAGTAAGCTCTTTAATTCTCTCAATAATTCTTCTAGCCTTAATCTTATCACTACCAGTAGCCGTATCAGACAAATGCACTTCTAGTTCTTCAAGAGTATAATTAGAAGTAAAAAAAGTAATCTTCTTATTATCCATTCTACTTTGAAGTATACCACCTAAAACCTCATCTCTACTCCATAAAGTATTATTCTCAGCTCCAATATCATCTATAAGTAAAACATCAGTATAAATAAGTTCATTATAAACCTTCTCATAACTCTCATTCTTACTATTAAAAGAATCCTTAAGCCTCTTAAGCAAAAGTGGATAATATATGCTAGTACATTTTACTCCTCTTCTACTAAGTTCATTCAAAAGAGCATTTAAAATATAACTTTTCCCAGTACCAAAAGAGCCACTCAAATAAACTCCTTTCTTATTAGGATAATCATTCATGAAGTCTTTAATGTACTTAATTAACTCCACTCTAGCATTATCATCAAGATAAATATCTTTCATCTTAGCATTTCTAAGCAAACTAGAAGTCTCATAAAAAGTTACATTACTCTTATATTTGTCACATTCTTTTTTATACTTACAAGGAGTAAAATTAAAAAATACATTATCTCCATCTATACTTGGAAAATTAACATACCCCTTAACCTCATTCTTACATAACTCTAAACCTTTACAATTCTTACAATTATTAAGCTCTAATACTGTATTTTCTAATTTAGAAGTATACTTACAAAGAATCTCTTCAGAAAGATTTAACTTATAACATAAAGAAGCAAACTCTTTATTTTCCATGCTAATCATAAAATTCTTCTCATTAATACTCTGATAATCTTTTTTAACTTTAATTTCACTATTTATATTTCTCATACAAACTCCTTAAGAAAATCTTCAAGTACCTCTTTAGTCTCTACTTCTAATTCTTCTTTCTTTAAATTCTTATTAAACCAATCAGGTGTATTCTCTTCTTTTTTAACACTTGCATTTTTAGTTTCTTTTATCTTCTTCATTTTTTTATGACTCTTCTCAGCATACTCCATTGCTTCTTTTGCAGTTTCAAGCCCAGCTCTTTTCCATTCAGAAGCCACCACTTCTACATAGTTCTTAACTAAACGATTATTTTGGATTTTTAAAATATAATCAATAAGAACATTGACAACAGCAGGATTAAGTTTCAAATCAACAACAAGCATTTCAAGTATCTTCATATCCCTCTCAGTAGGTCTTACTCCCTTATACTTACTCTTAAGAAAATCATAAGGTTTAGTAGTTTCAAAAACTTTAATAATTCTTCCCTTAAGACTATTATCTCCCTTAGGACTTCTTAAATAATCAGGTTGACTCTTAAATATCAAACTAGGAAGTCTACCATCATTATTAAATCCATAATACTTTCTAACATTAGTTTTAAGTAGTTCCTTATCAATAAGTCCCTTCTCATTTAAACTAGTCTTAACAATATCAGCCATGGTAAGTGGGTCTAAATTATACAAAAAAGCTAAATTAGTAATAAGTTCACGACTCGACTTCGTAAGAGCACGTTCATTAAGCAAACTCTTAGGCATACTACTTAAAAGTGCATCAAAATCAAAAACTTCTTCATAACAAAGTTGATTCTTTTCTTTCTTAACAAGTTCATCTTCATTAATAAGTTCTAAATTAGTATATGGTCTGCTTTTAAAAGTCATATCAAAAGGACTAGTAATATCAACATACCCATTTAAATTAACAGTAGGAAGCTTAAAATAATTTTTTATTCTTAAATATTCTTCCTTCCCAACATTATTAAAAAGTACTATATTAAATACAGGATGATTAAAAAACTCATTAACAGAAAGAGGACTATAAAGTTCATAAACATAATTATTAAGATTACCCTCTTTAACAAAAGTCTTTAAAAGTCCAACTCCCTCAAGTTTAATCCTAGCTTCTTTTATCTTATCAAGTGTAATATTTAAATTAGTCATCAAATGATGATGAGTAAGTTCTGCACTAATGAAATTATTAGCCTTAAGTTCATTATATAAAATATTATAAAGAGTAATTGCAGTATTCCCTATAATAGGCATATAAAGCATATTTAATGTGACCTTATCATTTTCATTAAGTAAACTTTTATTTATAACAATATAAGTATCAGCAGGAAGTAATGTTACACTATTTTTCATAAAGTCACCTCTCATA
>CAKOHL010000022.1 GCA_934085635.1 uncultured Bacilli bacterium
CTGGGGAAGTAATTGATTATATAGAAGAGTAAGTTACTTTTAAAACTTGTCAGAAAGTATTGACAAGTTTTTTTATTAGTTTTATAATTTTGTATATGAATGGGTATTCATAAAAGGAGAAAGGTATGCAAATAGATTATGATAAATTAAGTGAGTTTTATAAAGTTTTTGGAGATACTACTAGGTTAATGATTTTAAATAGTTTATTAAATGGTAGTAAGTGTGTAAGTGGTATTGCACTTTCTTTAAATAAGTCTCATTCATTAATTAGTCATCAGCTTAAATATCTTAAGGATTTAAATCTTGTTAAGTGTTTAAAGGAAGGCCAGACTGCTATTTATAGTATAGGTGATGAGCATATAAAAGTTATACTTAAGTATGGTCTAGAGCATATTAATGAAGGGAGATAATGTTATGATATATTTAGATAATGCTGCTACTACTAAAGTGAGAAAAGAAGTTTTAGATGAAATGCTTCCATATTTTTCTGAATACTTTACTAATCCAAGTAGTATTTATTCGCCATCTAGAATGGTTAGTAAAAAGGTTGAGGAAGCAAGAAGTGTGATTGCAAGTACTATAGGTGCTAGTAAGGATGAGATTTATTTTACTAGTGGTGGCTCTGAAAGTGATAACTGGGCTATTAAGAAAATTATGATTGGTAGAATGAACAAGGGAAAACATTTAATTACTACTAAGGTTGAACATCATGCGATTTTAGAAAGTGCTAAGTATTTAGAGGAATTAGGATTTGAAGTTACTTATTTGAATGTAGATAAGGATGGACTTATTAGTTTGGAAGAACTTGAAAATGCAATTAGACCTGATACTATTATGGTTAGTGTTATGGCTGCTAATAATGAAATAGGTACTGTTATGCCACTTAAGGAAATCGGAGAGATTTGTAAGAAACACGGAGTTATATTCCATACAGATGCTGTTCAGGCTTATGGTAATGAGAAAATTGATGTTAATGAGATGAATATTGATCTTATGAGTACTAGTGCTCATAAGATTGAAGGACCTAAAGGAATAGGTTTCTTATATGTTAGAAAAGGTGTTATGATTAAGCCTCTTATTAATGGTGGAAGTCAAGAGAAAGGCAAAAGAGCTGGAACTACTAATGCTGCTTCTATAGTTGGTTTTGCTAAGGCTGCTCTAATTAAATTTAATGAGATGGAAGAAAATAATAAGTATGTTTTATCTTTAAGAGAACATTTAATAGATAGAGTATTAAATGAGATTCCTTATAGTATTTTAAATGGATCTAGAGATAAGAGACTAGCAAATAATGCTAATTTTAGTTTTAGATTTATTGAGGGAGAGGGTATGCTTCTTAAGTTAGATGCTAAAGGTATATGTGCATCAAGTGGAAGTGCTTGTACTAGTGGAAGTTTGGATCCTAGTCACGTTCTTCTTGCTATTGGGCTTCCTCACGAGATAGCTCATGGATCACTTAGAATTACATTAAATCATAGTAATACACTTGAAGAGGTTGATTATACAGTTGATACTTTAAAAGAAATTATTAGTGATTTAAGAAGTATGAGTCCTTTATATGAAGATTTTGTTAAGAAAGGAGAGAAATAATTATGTATTCAGAAAAAGTTATGGATCACTTTACTAATCCAAGAAATGTTGGAGAGATAGAAAATGCAAGTGGTGTTGGTACTGTTGGTAATGCAAGGTGTGGAGATATAATGAGAATTTATCTTGATATAGATGATGATGGAATTATTAGAGATGTTAAGTTTAAGACTTTTGGTTGTGGGGCTGCTATAGCAACTAGTTCTATGGCTACTGAACTTATTAAAGGTAAACACATAAATGAAGCTCTTAAGATTACTAATAAGTCAGTTATGGAGGCACTAGATGGACTTCCTCCAGTTAAGGTACACTGCAGTTTACTTGCTGAAGAGGCTGTGCGTGCAGCGCTTTGGGATTATGCTGAGAAAAAGGGTATTAAAATTGAAGGTTTAGATAAACCAAAAAGCGATATTCATGAAGGCGAATAGCCTTTTTTCTTTATTTTTTCAAAAAGTCGTAAAATTTTTGTGTAATTTTTTTGTAAATGCCCGAAAACACTGGGAATGTTATTATTTTAAAAACAGTTAATTAATTTTGGTGTAATTTTAATATATTAAAATGATAATTTATATTTTTCTGTATAAAATAAAGTATAAAAATTTAATAAAAAAGGTTGACATTGTACATTTTTTTGGTACAATAGTAATCGGTGAAGGAAAAATGGGAAGACCAAAGAAAGAAAATATCGTTAAAACTGAAGAAGAAATAAAAAGGGATGAAAGATTAAAAGAACTTGAAAAGGAAGTTATTAGACAAATTGTAGTTGCTAGAAAGAGTCAACATTTGAGTCAAAGAGTTGTTGGAGAACGTGCTGGTATTATTAGAGAAACAGTTGCCAAAATTGAGAATAATTTAAATAGTCCTCAAATAAATACACTTATCAGACTTTTAGAACCAATCGGTTATACTCTTGGTGTAGTACCTTTAGAACAAAAAGAAGAAGCAGAAGAAACTGCTGTAGTTAATAATTAGTTAGATTTAGCACTTAGGTGCTTTTTTCTTTTGCTTATTTATGATATACTTTTTTTATTAGGAGGTTTTTGTAGTGGAAGATGTTATAGTTTTGGTAAGCAAAGAGTATGCTGAGGATAAGAAACGTAACTATTTTGAATTTTATACTTTTTATAATGTTACTAAAGGAAAATATTTTTATACTCAAAGTTTACATAATGATTTTAAGTATATTCCAGTTATATATATAGTTTTACATATTGGTTATCATCATGTTGATAAAGCTGGAGTTTGTAATTCTAATATTAGAGGTTTCTATAATTATAATGATTTAAAGGAACTTTTGGATAAAATAGGAAGTAATTTTAAAGACTTTAATTCTTACCGTAAGATGGTTGACCATTTGGATTATGAAATCGGAAAGCAAAAATATATGAAAAGAAGTATGTTTAGTCACGAGGATATGATTTCTTTAGTAAGTGATAATAGGGCTTTGGAGCTTATAAAGTAATGTTTTTTAAAAAGGAGTTGTAGTTAATGAAAGAATTAATTAGTGTGATAATTCCAGTTTATAATAATGAAAAATATTTTGAAAGATGTATTTTGTCTGTTATTAATCAAACTTATAAGAATATCGAAATTATAGTTATAAATGATTGTTCGACTGATAAAGTTAAGGATATTATTGAAAAATATAAAAAGATAGATATGAGAATACTTTGTTATGAAAATGAAAATAATATGGGAGTTGGATATACAAGAAATAAAGGATTAGATATTGCTAAGGCTAAATATGTTTATTTTCTTGATAGTGATGATTATATTGAAGAGAGGTGTCTTGAGTTACTTTATAACTCGATATCTCCAAATGATTCTTTTTCTTGTATGTTAAGAGGTTTTAAGGAGATTAATGGTATTAGAACTGAAACTTTTAGAACTATCGAAGAATTACTTTTATTACAGAGTCCATCAGTTGATTTAAGATTATTTAACAAAGATATTATTAATATGTCTGGTATTAGATTTTCAAACTTGAAAATTGCTGAAGATTTAGAATTTATTTTTAAATTATTAATATTTAATGAAAATGTTTCTTTTGTAAATGAACCGTTATACACTTATGTTATTCATTCAGATAGTTCTTTAAGAAGTAATAGACTAAATCAACTTGATACACTTAAAGCTTTCGATTCTATTTGTGAATTTGCAAAGCTTAATGGTAAATTTGAAATGTTTGCTGATAGAATTGAATTTGCTGTTGTTAGTCATATTTTATTTGGTACTGTTAATAGAATTATGAGTGTTGAAAATTATGAGGAAGAGTACATTTTTAAATGTGTTAAATATGTTAATGAGAATTTTCCTAATTGGAAAAATAATATCTATGTTCAAAAATATCTACTATCTAATTCAAAATTTAAGAATCATTTAAAAATGATGAAAAAATATGGATTGATTATTAAGTAAATAGGCTATTATGCGTTTGAAGCGTGATAGTTTTTTCTTAATTTGTTTATTTTCTTTTAGATGTATGATATACTTTTATTATGAAAGTGGTAATTGATGGGACAGATGTAGAAGTTAAAATAATTAGAAAAAGTAATAAGAATACTTATATTAGAGTTAAGAGTGATTTATGTATATATGTTACAACTAATTATTTTGTTAGTGATAAGTATGTGAGTAATTTAATTAATAATAATATTGATTTTGTTACTAAGATGTATAGAAAAGAGTGTAAGAAAAGGGATAAGGCTAGTAAGTTTTATTATTTAGGTAAAGAGTATAATGTAGTTATTACTAATCTTGTTAAACACTGCGTGCTTGATTTGGATTATGCGTATGTTAGTAAAGAGAGTGATCTTGATAAGTTTTTAGATAAGATGAGTAAAGAAGTACTTACTAATAGAGTTAGAATAGTTTTTGATAGAATTAATTTACCTATTAATTATCCTGTTGTAAATATAAGAAAAATGGTTAGGAAATGGGGTTATTGTAATAAGAGTAAGGGACTTATTACTCTGAACAAAGAACTTATTAAGCATGATATAGATGATATTGATTATGTTATTGTTCACGAACTTGTACATTTTGTGCATTTTGATCATAGTAAGGAATTTTGGAAATTAGTGAAAGAGTTGAAACCAGATTATTTGGTTAATAAGAAACATTTGAATGAGGAGTAGAAATGATAGAGAGTGTAAATAATGAAAAGATTGTTTATTTTAAGAAACTTAGAGATAAGAAGTTTATTTTAAGTGAAGGCAAGTTTATTGTTGAAGGGGATCATTTGATCACTGAGGCATATAAAAGTGGACTTTTACTTGAGGTTATTACTTCTGATGAGTCATTAAATATATGGAATAGTAAGTGTACTTTAGTTAGCAAGAAATGTTTAGAAAAGATTAGTTTACTTAAGAGTACTCCGAGTGTTATGGGAGTTGTTAAACTTAAAATGAGTAATGATATTATTGGGGATAAAATAGTTTTACTTGATAACGTACAAGATCCTGGTAATGTTGGCACTATTATTAGAAGTGCACTTGCATTTAATGTTTCTACTGTTATTTTGAGTCCTGATTCAGTTAATGTATTTAATGATAAGTTAATTAGAAGTACTGAGGGAACAATTTTTAATATGAATGTTGTTGTTATGGATTTAAAGGAAGCTATAAGTGTTCTTAAGTCTAGAGGGATTAAGACCTATTATGCTGATATGAATGGGACTGTTAATTTAGATGATGCTCAAATAGGCAAATATGGACTTGTTTTAGGTAGTGAAGGTAAAGGAATAAGCGCGTATATTAAAGATATCTGTGATGAAGGAATAAGTATTCCTATGAATGATAAGTGTGAAAGTTTGAATGTTTCAGTTACAGGTGGTATAATAATGTGTAAGTTTAGGTGATTTTATGGACTTAGTGTATGTTGGGAAACTTGTTAATACTCACGGGATTAAGGGAGAAGTTAGATTAATTAGTAATTTTGAATATAAAGATAAAGCTTTTAAGAAGGGTAATCATTTTTATATTGGTGATGAGAAAGAAAAGGTTACTATAAATTCTTATAGGCATCATAAGATGTTTGATATGTTCACTTTTGAAGAGTATTCTTATATTAATGATGTTTTAAAGTTTAAGGGTAAGAAAGTATATATTGATAAGAAAGAACTTTTGCTTAGTGATGGTGATTTACTTCTTACTGATTATATAGGACTTGATGGTTATTTTGAAAATAAAGTTATTGGTAAGGTAACTGATATAATTGATAATAATGGATATAGATTATTTCTTGTTAATGGTAAATATATTCCTTTTAATAGTGAGTTTGTTGACGGTGTTGATATTAAAGGAAATAAGATATTTTTTAAGAATGTGAGGGAACTTTTATGAGAATTGATATTTTAACTTTGTTTCCTGGTATGTTTAAGCCTTTTCTTGAAGAGAGTATTATTAAAAGGGCTATTCTTGGTGGTAAAGTTTCTGTGAACGTTATCGATATTAGAAGTTTTAGTACTCTTAATAATAATCAAGTTGATGATACTCCTTATGGTGGGGGAGCTGGAATGGTTTTAATGTGTGACCCCGTTTTTAGAGCTGTCGAGAGTGTTAAATCTGATAAATCTCATGTGGTTCTTTTGTCTCCTTCTGGTAAAACTTATAATCAAAAAGTGGCTAAAGAGTTTAAAAATTACGAACACTTAATTTTACTTTGTGGACATTACGAGGGATTTGATGAGAGAATTAAAACTATAATAGATGAAGAAATTAGTATAGGAGATTTTGTCCTTACTGGTGGAGAAGTGCCTGCAATGGCTATTTCTGATTCGATTATTAGACTTTTGCCTGGTGTTATATCTGCTGATAGTTTGGAGAGTGAAAGTTTTGAAGATTCACTTCTTGATTATCCAGTTTATACTAAACCTCAAGTATATAGGGGAATGAAAGTGCCTGATGTACTTGTTAGTGGTGACCATAAAAAGATAGATGAATATAGAAATAGTGAGAGATTAAGAATAACTAGGGAAAAAAGACCAGATTTATTAAAGTAGGTGGGTTTATGTATATATTAAAGAGAGATAAGAAAAAAAGTAAATTTAAGAGTATGTCTAAAATTGATGGACTTTTAGTTAAGACTAAGAAAGGTAAAACTACTATAGTTAGTGATTATCTTAAAAATTTGTATGCTAAGAGAATGATTAATAAGAAACTAAAATCTTGCTATAAGAAGATATATAATTTTCTTACTAGTGATGATGATTCTGAAGCAGGAGTAAAGGCTTGTTTAGGAGAAATTGAAAGGCTTAAGTCTTCTGTGTTTTTGAAGTATAAAGAATTTTTGAAGGATAAAGAATATAAAGAATTTTTGGCTAAGATAGTTATTACTGAGAATGAGTTTAAGAATAAGTATCACGAAAGAGAATATTTTGCTAGAATGATTGATAATTTGTATAGGAATATGAATATTACTGAAGAGATTAAGAGTAGCAAGAGTAGATAACATATTACATAAGTAGTATGTTTTTTTTGTAAATAAAAAAGCACTTGATGTGCTTAAAATTCTAATGTTTCAAAGGTTGATATGCTGTCTGGAGTTGCTACTGTGTTATTTTGAACTTCAGATTCTTTGTGTGCTTTTTGAGCCATTTGTAAGTTACTCATTAGGTTGTCGTCTTTATAAGTTGTTACGTCGTTTTCTAAGTCAATAATTTTTAATATTTCTTCAAAGCTTGTTTCGCCTTCAACAACTTTATTAAGTCCATCTTGTAAAAGCGTTACAACTTCTCCTGTGTATACTAATTCTCTAAGTTCATTTTTAGGCAAGTTATTTGTTATAGCATCTTTTATTTTATCATTTAGTACTAGTACTTCTAGAATAGCAAGTCTTCCTTTATAACCGTGACTACATTTAGGACAACCTTCTTTGTTTGGAACATACATTTCATTTACTTCTTTTCCTAATACTGTTTTAAATACTTCTTTTTCATAAGGAGTAGTTTCTCTTTTTATCATACACTCTGTACAAAGTTTCCTTGCAAGTCTTTGACTTATTATTCCTTCAAGTGAGCTACCTAGTAAGTATCTTTCTACATCCATATCAGCAAGTCTTTCAATTGTGTTTAAACTGTTATTGGTGTGTAGTGTACTTAGAACCAAGTGTCCTGTGATAGAAGCACGTACAGCGATTCTTGCAGTTTCATCATCACGAATTTCTCCAATCATTATGATGTTAGGGTCTTGACGAAGTATACTTCTTAGTACTGTCGCGAATGTTAAACCAATTTCTGATTGAGTTTGTACTTGGTTTACTCCGGCAATGTCCATTTCGACTGGGTCTTCAACTGTTATTATGTTAACACTTTCTGTGTTTAGTTTTTGAAGTATTGAATACAAGGTAGTACTTTTACCAGTACCAGTAGCACCAGTTACTAATATGATACCATTTGGCATTCTAATAAGTTTATTAATTTTTTCCATTGCATCTGGACTAAATCCTAAGTTATCAAGTCCTGCTAAACTCATTGAGTAGTCTAGAATTCTTATAACTATTTTTTCTGCATTGTTTGTTGGAAGTGAGCTTACACGCAAATCCAAAAGTCTATCACCGATTTTACTTTTAATAGCACCATCTTGTGGAAGCCTTGTTTCCATTATGTTCATACCAGCTATCATTTTGATACGACTTATCATATTTCTTTTATATTTATTTGGTATTATTGCATAGTCATTTAATATACCATCTATTCTAAATCTTACTTTAATACTGTCTTTAGTTGGGTCAAAGTGAATATCTGATGCACCCTTATTAACCGCGTCAATTATAATTTCATTTGCTATTTCAACTATAGGTAATTTTTCAAAATCAAATTCTTTCATATTCTTATGACCCTTTCTATTCTAATATATATTATATAACAAAACTGTGACTAAATACAAGGTTTATTTTAAATAAAATTCGTGATAAAATTATATTAATGAAATGGTAGGTGAGACATAATGAATAAAAAAGGTTTTACTCTTGTTGAGATAATAATTGTTATTGTACTTATAGCTTTGATGGCGGTTATTGTTATCCCTAATTTAGCTAAGGGAGACGTGGAAACTAAAAAGCAATTATATGATTCTAAGGTTAAGTCTTCTCTTGCAGCTGCGTATAAGTATGGTAAGGAAAATATAGATTCACTTAGTAATGATGGCAGTTGTACTTATATAACAATCGGGGATTTGATTGAAAAAGGGTATATTACTCCTGATGATGAAAAAGGTACTTATTTAGTTAATCCAATTACTAATGAAAGTATGAATGATGTTACTATATGTGTTAAATATACTGATAGAGAGGTAGTTACTAGTGTTAAATAGGTGGGGTTATGGAAGAATTTTTAATTTATTTACGAGATGTTAAGAATTATAGCGAGCTAACTATAGAAAGCTATCATAATGATTTAGTAGAGTTTTTTAATTTTGTTAATAAAGGTTATGAGAGTACTACCAAAGAAGATGTTAAAGCATATTTAAAGTATTTATTTGATAAAGATAATTCTAATAGGACTGTTAGTAGGAAAATAAGTACTCTTAAAAGTTTTTATAGATATTTAAAGGATAATGATTTGGTTAGCACTAATGTTATGGCTAGTATAAAGTATCCTAAGTTAGAGAAACTACTACCTAAGTTTATTAATTATAATGAACTTGACACTCTTTTTGAAGTTAGTAAAGGTGGAGAGTATGGGCAGAGGAATAATCTTATTATTGAGCTTATGTATGCTACTGGTGTGAGAGTTAGTGAGCTTGTTAATATTAAGATTAGTGATATTGATTTTGAAGAAGAAAAGATAAGTGTTCTTGGTAAAGGGAGCTATGAGAGAACTGTATTTTATGGAGATGCTGCTAAGATGGCGCTTACTCTTTATATGAATGATTTAAGATGTAAACTCTTAGGTGGTAAGAATAATAATTTCTTGTTTTTAAATAAATATGGTGATAAGATTACTACTAGAGGAATAGCAAAAATTATTGATTCAATTATTAATGAGTCGGCACTTAAAATTAAAGTTAGTCCTCATACACTTAGGCATACATTTGCAACGCATTTGCTTGATAATGGATGTGATTTAAGGAGTGTTCAAGAACTTTTAGGACACAAGAATATTAATACAACTGAAATATATACTCACGTTACTAGTGAGAGGCTTAAAGATGTCTATTTTAAGAGTCATCCAAGAGGGAGGTTTTAATTATGAGTAAGTTATATTTTAGGTATGGTGCGATGAACTGTGGTAAGACTACTAATTTACTTCAGGTTGCACATAATTATGAAGAGAGGGGTATGAATGTTGTTCTTTTGAAACCGGCAATTGATACTAAAGCTAGCAGTAGAGTAAGCAGTAGAATTGGCGTGGAGAGAGAAGTTGACCATTTAATTATGCCTGATGAGAAACTTAAAGGTTATTTGATGCTAATAAAGGATAAGGTAAGCTGTGTGATAGTGGATGAAGCACAATTTTTATCGGAAGGACAAGTTGATGAACTTTTTGTTTTCTCGAAAATGACTGATATTCCAGTTATATGCTATGGCCTTAGAGCTGACTTTAGAAGTGAATTATTTCCTGGTAGTAAGAAACTTTTTGAACTAGCGGATAGCATTGAAGAACTTTATACTATTTGTAGATGTGGTAAAAAAGCAAGATTTAATGCCAGAATAGTTAATGGAGAGTTTACTCTTATGGGAGACCAAGTTGCTATTGATGGAGATGTTCAATATGAAAGCTTGTGTGGTAAATGTTATTTAAGAAAAGTAAGAAAGATGAAAGGAGAATATTAATATGAAATATGTTTATATGTTTAGTGAAGGAAATAAAGATTTAAAGAATTTACTTGGAGGTAAAGGAGCTAATTTAGCTGAGATGACTAACATAGGACTTCCTGTTCCAAGTGGGTTTACTGTTACGACTGAGGCTTGTACTAAGTATTATGAAGATAATGAAAATTTATCTGATGATGTTGTAGAAGAAATTTTTGAAAATTTAAAGAAACTAGAAGAGAAGACTGGTAAGAAATTTGGAGATAAAGAAAATCCACTTTTAGTTAGTGTTAGAAGTGGCGCTAGGGCGAGTATGCCTGGTATGATGGATACTGTTCTTAATTTAGGTCTTAATGATGAAGTTGCTGAAAGTTTTAGTACAGTTACTAATAATCCTAGATTTGTGTACGATTCATATAGAAGATTTATTCAAATGTTTGCAGATGTTGTAAAAGGTTATCCAAAATCAAGTTTTGAAAGAAAGTTTGATAAGATTAAGGAAGAAAAAGGTGTAAAATATGATACAGAACTTACTAGTGAAGACCTTAAAGAAGTAGTTTCTATTTATAAGAACGAGTATAAGAATATAAGTGGAAGTGATTTTCCTAGTGATCCTAAAGAACAATTAATCGAAGCTGTTAAGGCTGTGTTTAGAAGTTGGAATAATGAAAGAGCTAAGACTTATAGAAGACTTAATGATATTCCTTCTAGTTGGGGTACTGCTGTTAATGTTCAAGAAATGGTTTATGGTAATAGTGGAGAAGAAAGTGGTACTGGTGTTGCCTTTACTAGAAATCCCGCTACTGGGGAGAAGAAACTTTTTGGTGAGTATTTAATTAATGCTCAAGGGGAAGATGTTGTTGCTGGAATTAGAACACCTGAGAGTATAGAGACTTTAAAAGTAAAGATGCCTCTTGTTTTTGATGAGTTTAATAGAATTTGTGAAATTTTAGAGAATCATTATAGAGATATGCAAGATATGGAGTTTACTATTGAAAATGGTAAGTTATTTATGCTTCAAACTAGAAATGGTAAGAGAACTGCTAAAGCTGCACTTAAGATTGCTGTAGATTTAGTTAATGAAGGTATGATTAGTAAAGAAGAAGCAATTTTAAGAGTTGAACCTAAGAGTTTAGATCAACTTTTACATCCTAGTTTTAATAAGAAAGCTCTTAATGAAGCTGAGGCTGTTTGTACTGGTCTTGCTGCGAGTCCTGGAGCTGCTACTGGTAAATTATATTTTACTGCTGAAAGTGTAATGGAAGCTTATAATAATGGAGAGAAGGATTTAATTCTTGCTAGACTTGAGACTAGTCCTGAAGATATTGAAGGAATGAATCTTGCTCACGGTATTTTAACTGTAAGAGGTGGTATGACATCACACGCAGCTGTTGTAGCAAGAGGAATGGGAACTGCTTGTGTTAGTGGATGCTCTAGTCTTGTTATAGATGAAGAAAATAAAAAATTAATTTTACCTAATGGTAAAGAACTTACTGAAGGGGATTACATTAGTTTGGATGGTTCTACTGGTAAAGTTTATGATAGAGAAATTGTAACTGAAGAAGCAAGTATTAGTGGAGACTTTGAAGTATTTATGTCTTGGGCTGATAGTATTAGAAGGTTAAAAGTTAGAACAAATGCTGATACTCCTAAAGATGCACTTGTTGCTAGAAAGTTTGGTGCTGAAGGTATAGGACTTTGCCGTACTGAGCATATGTTCTTTGAACAAACTAGAATATTTAATTTTAGAAAGATGATTACTGCAGATACTGTAGAGAAAAGAGAAGAAGCTCTTAAGTTAATTTTGCCTTATCAAAGAGATGATTTCGCTGGACTTTTCAGAGCAATGAATGGGTATGGGGTAACTATTAGATTACTTGATCCACCTTTACACGAATTTTTACCTCATACTGATGAAGAGATTAAAGAACTTGCTGATAGTTTGGGTATTAGTTTTGAAAGTTTGAAGAATAGAGTCCAAGGATTAAAAGAGTTTAACCCTATGATGGGACACAGAGGTTGTAGACTTGATGTTACTTATCCTGAGATTGCCAGAATGCAAACAAGAGCAATTATTGAAGCTGCTTTAGAGGTTATGAATGAAGGAATTATTGTTAAACCTGAAATTATGATTCCACTTGTCTGTGATGTTAATGAGATTAAATTTGTTAAGGATATTATTACTTCTACAGCTGATAGTATTATTAAGGAAAATAATTCTAATTTAGAGTATACTGTTGGTACTATGATAGAAATTCCAAGAGCTGCTCTTACTGCTGATGAAATTGCTAAACACGCCGAATTCTTTAGTTTTGGTACTAATGATTTAACTCAAATGACTTATGGATTTTCTAGAGATGATGCTGGTAAATTCTTAAATGACTATTATAAGAAGAATATTTTTGAAAGTGATCCATTTGCAAAAATTGATAGAGATGGTGTAGGTAAACTTATGAGAATAGGTGCTGAACTTGGAAGAAAAACAAGACCAAATATTAAACTTGGTATATGCGGAGAACACGGAGGAGAGACAAGCTCGATTGAATTTTGTGAAATGTTAAAACTTGATTATGTTTCTTGCAGTCCGTTTAGAGTTCCACTTGCTCGTCTTGCTGCTGCTCAAGCTTATATTAATTTAAAGGAAAACAATTAATTTGGTAATAATTTAAGTGTAATTGTATATATTAAAAGTAGATATACTAATTGACATTTTCATAAAAATATGGTATATTTGTAATGTGCTGGAGATGCACTATTACGTAAATGTTAGCCGCTTATGGATGGTGCGGGGTATAAGTGATTCCAATCGCGAAATGTTAGTCGCTTCCGAGTGGTGCGAGTTATAAATGATCTCGGTCGAAAATGTTGAAAACTTTATCTTAATTGATAGAGTTTTCTTTGTTTTTGTGTTATCATTATTATGAGAGGTGACTTTATGAAAAATAGTGTAACATTACTTCCTGCTGATACTTATATTGTTATAAATAAAAGTTTAC
>CAKOHL010000023.1 GCA_934085635.1 uncultured Bacilli bacterium
GGTTCGGATAATCCTGGTAACTTGAAAGTCAACTACATCGGTGACAGCACTATCGGCGTGCGGTCAGCAGTTTTTCTCAAATCTTGCGTACAATGGAAAAGTGGGAATGGGTCAGCAACAAATCCTTACGAAATAGTTGAAAACGGTGGCTGCTAAAAATATAGGTGCATAGGCACCTTTTTTGTTTATTGCAATAAAAACGTTTGATATTCATATAATTATGTGGTAGAATATTAATTGCTTTGAAAAATAAACACATTTAGGAATTTTACTTACTAGTGCCAAATGGTGTAAGTATTTAGAACTAAATGGAAGTAAGAACGAAAGGAAGAGTGATATTATGGCAGTAGTGTCAAAGAGTTATTTATTAGAAGCTGGTGTTCATTTTGGACATCAAACTAAAAGATGGAACCCTAAAATGAAAGAGTACATCTTTACATCAAGAGATGATATTTATATTATCGATTTAGAGAAAACAGTAGGAAAGTTAGAAGAAGCTTATGCAGCACTTTTAGATGCTTGCAAAGATGGTGGTAAAGTATTATTTGTTGGTACTAAAAAGCAAGCACAAGAGGCATCAATCGAAGAAGCTAAAAGATGTGGTGGCTTTTATGTAACTGAAAGATGGCTTGGAGGAACACTTACAAACTTCAAAACTATTAGAGAAAGAATTAATCGTCTTGATGCAATAGAAAAGATGAAAGAAGATGGTAAGTTTGAATTACTTCCAAAGAAAGAAGTAGCAAAATTACAAAAAGAATATGACAAATTAAACAAAATCTTATGCGGTATAAGAGAAATGAAAAGATTACCTCAAGCTGTAGTGGTTGTTGATCCAAGAATCGAATTAAATGCAGTTAGAGAAGCTAAAATACTTGGAATACCTACATTTGGTATAGTAGATACAAATAGTGATCCAGATTTAGTAGATTATGTAATTCCTGGTAATGATGATGCTGTAAGAGCAGTTAAAGTTGTACTTGGTGTACTTGCTAATGCAGTATGTGAAGGAAATGGTTTACCACTAGAAGACTATGTAACTGAAGAAGAATTTGCAAAACCAAATAAGAAAAAAGAAGTAGTTAAAGAAGAAGTAAAAGTAATCGAAAAAGAAGTTGAAACTAAAGAAGAAGAGCCTGTAGAAGAAGAAAAAGCTAATTATGCAGATATGAAATTATCTGAACTTAAAGTAATTGCTAAGGAACAAGGTATTAAAGGTTACTCTTCAATGAAAAAAGAAGAATTATTAAGTGTATTAAAATAAGGAAGGTTAAATATGGATATTAAAGCAAGTGATGTAAAAACTTTAAGAGATATGACTGGAGCAGGAATGCTTGATTGTAAAAAAGCATTAACTGAAACTAATGGTGATATTGATAAAGCTATAGATTATTTAAGAGAAAAAGGTATTAGTAAAGCAGCAAAGAAACAAGATAGAATTGCTGCAGAAGGACTTGCTGCTATATATACTGATGGAAATAAAGCAGTTATATTAGAAGTAAACTCTGAAACTGACTTCGTTGCTAAAAATAGTGAATTCATTGGTATGGTTGAAACTATTGGAAAAGCAATTTTAAATAGTGAAGTTACAACTGTGGAAGAAGCTTTAGAATTAAAGTTAGAAAATGGTACAGTTAATGATTTGATTATTAATGAAACTGCTACTATTGGAGAAAAGTTAAGTTTAAGAAGATTTACTTTAGTTAATAAAAGTGATGATGAAGTATTTGGCTCATACATTCATATGGGTGGTAAGATTGCTTCATTAGTAACTGTAAAAGGTACTGAAGAAGTTGCAAAAGATTGCGCTATGCAAAGTGCGGCTATGAAACCAAAATACGTAAGTATTAATGATGTACCAGCTGAAGAAGTAGAACACGAAAGAACTGTTCTAACTGAACAAGCATTAAACGAAGGTGCTAAAAAGGAATTCGTTGATAAAATAATCGCAGGAAGATTAAATAAATTTTATGCTGAAATATGCTTGATCGAGCAAGCATTTGTAAAAGATGGAGATTTGACTGTTAAAGCATACCTAAATAACAATAATGCTGAAGTAACAAATATGGTTCGTTACGAAGTTGGAGAAGGTATGGAAAAAAGAAATGATGACTTTGCTAGTGAAGTTATGAGTCAAATTAACAATGCGTAAAAAGAAGAAAAAAAATAATAAATATCTTAAAAGAAGCCTGTGTATAGTACTAGGTTTCTTTTTTGTTTTATTAACTTACTTTGATTTTAAAGTAGATAAAACAAAAAATGACTTAGTGACATATAATGATCAAATATTTACAAATGTAAATTCAGCAGAACTATTAAATATATTAGATAATAAAAAGGGTATAGTATTAATTGTAAATGATAGAAAAGATATAAATAGACTTATAAGTTTAGTTATGAAAATTAATATAAATGAAAGGATATATGTTTATAATGCTAAAGATGAGGAATTAGTACTAGAGTTATCTAATAATGAAGTAGTTGTAAAACAAAGTATGAGTAAAAATTATGAGAAACTTCTTCAAAAACTTGGAAGTTTTACAGAAAGATATCTAATTCAAACACCAAGTGGTAATTTGGTAGAAACTGGATACTTTAAAATTAATACTCCAACTACATTATTTGTAAGTGATGGAAGAGTAATTTTTAGTTCATATATTAAAGACCATAGCGTAAGTGATGATGATTTAGTGAATGTTTATAAAAAGGGATTAAATTTACTTGAAACAGGTAATTTTAGTTAAAGGACTTTACAAAATAATGTAAAGTTTTTTTATTTTTTTTAAAATTTATATTTTAGTCTTTACTTATTAAATGTATTAATGTAAAATAGTGGTAGATAGTGGAACAAAGTGGAAGAAAGTGGTGGGTTTTATGTTGATGGGAGAATATAGTCATAACATTGATGATAAAAATAGACTTATTATTCCTTCTAAGCTTAGAAATGAACTTGGAAGTGAAGCCATTATCACTAGGGGTCTTGATAAGTGCTTATTCATTTATTCTAAAAAAGAATGGGAAAAGATTACTAGCGAGATTAGTTCACTACCTTTCACAAAGAGTACTGCAAGAGCATTTACTAGATTGCTTTTAAGTGGTGCGTCTACTACCTTATTCGATAAACAAGGTCGAATAAATATTCCAACTTCATTAATTAATTATGCTGGTATTAAGAAAGATTGTGTTATTATCGGTGTTAATGAAAGAATAGAAGTTTGGGACAAAGAAGCCTACGATACTTACATTGAGGCAAACATAGATAACTTTAGTGAAATAGCTGAAGACTTGTTTGGAGGAGGAACAAATGCATAAAAGTGTATTACTAGAAGAAAGTATTGAAGGCTTAAATATAAGACCAGATGGGACATATATTGATTCGACACTCGGGTATGCTGGTCACTCAGGGGAAATTTTGAAGAGATTAGAAACTGAGGGGTTCCTATTCGCCTTCGATCAAGATGAGGAAGCAGTTAAATATAGTACTGAGAAGTTATCCAAAATAGGTAATAACTTTAAAATATTTCATACAAACTTTAAAAATATGAAAGATTTTATTAGCACTAAAGTAGATGGAGTAATATTTGACTTAGGTGTTAGCAGTCCACAGCTTGATCAAAAAGACAGAGGGTTTAGCTTCCATATGGATGCACCTCTTGATATGAGAATGGATAAAAGACAAGAGTTAGATGCAAAGACTGTTGTTAATACGTATCCACTCGAAAAATTAGTAGATATTTTGTTTATCTATGGAGAGGAAGCAAATGCTAAATCTATAGCTAAGGGGATAGTAAGTTCTAGACCATTTAACTCTACCCTAGAACTTGCTGAAACAATTAAAAATAATGTTCCCCTTAGCTATAGAAGAAAGGGAAATCCTTGTAGAAAAACATTTCAAGCTATAAGAATAGAAGTAAATAACGAACTAGGAATATTAGAAAAAAGTTTACTAGATGCGTTTGACTTATTAAAAAGTGGTGGAAGAATGTCTGTAATAACTTTTCATAGTTTAGAAGACAGAATAGTAAAGAATGTTTTTCAAAGGTTATCAAAAGATGATGAAATGTCTAGATTTCTTCCAGTAGTGCCAGAAGAAATGAAGGCAAAAGCAAAACTAATAAATAAAAAACCAATAACTCCAAGTAAGGAAGAGTTAGAAAGAAATCCAAGAAGTAGAAGTGCTAAATTAAGAATAATAGAGAAATTATAGAAAGAAGGATAAAAATGGCAAAGAAGAAGAAAGCTAAAATATTAAAAGGGGAAAGAGTATTATATGTATTAATTGGATTATTAGTACTAGGAAATATTTTTGGTACATCTTTTTCAATGGCACTTTTATCTAAAACTAATATAGAAGTAGAAAGTATGAAAAGAAAAATAGATAAACAAGCACTTTTAAATCAAAGCTTAGAAATGAAAATAAATGAACTTGCAAGTTTAGAAAATGTTGAATCAGTTGCAACTACTTATGGATTGGAGTATAATAATAGTAATATTAGAACAATAAATGAGTAGGAGGAAAAAATGAAAAAAACAAGAACTGTAAAAATTAGTAAGATTTTTTTACTCGTGCTTGTTTTTTTATTTGGAATCATAATATTTAAATTATCTTATGTAGTATTAAGTCCTAAAGTAGATGGTATAGATTTAAAGAAATTTGCTTCGAATAGAAATACTACTAAAGAAACAATAGTTGCGAGTCGTGGAACTATATATGATAGTTTAGGTAATACTCTTGCTGTTAATGTAAACTCTTATACTGTAATAGCATATTTAAGTGAATCAAGAACAACAGATATATCTAGTCCTAAACACGTTGTAGATAAAGAAAGTACTGCTAAAGCGCTTAGTCCACTTATTAATATGAGTGAAGAAAGAATACTTAAATTATTAAATACTGAAAACGTGTATCAAGTAGAACTCGGGCCAGGTGGAAGAGGTATAACTGAACTTTTAAAAGAGGAGATAGAAGCTCTTAATTTACCTGGAATAGATTTTATAAAAAGTGTTAAAAGATATTATCCAAATAGAAACTTTATGAGTTATACTCTAGGATATGCTAAAACAAATGATGATGGCTCTATAGTGGGAGAGATGGGGCTTGAACTTCAGTTTAATGATGATTTGACTGGAGTTAATGGTTCAAGAACTTTCCAAAGTGATATATATGGTTATAAAATAGCAAATACTAATGAAGAAATAGTAGAAGCAAAAGATGGTAAAGATATTTATTTAACAATAGATACTAATATTCAAATGTTTACCGAGCAAGCAATGATGGTACTTGAAAGTGCATCAAGCCTAGAATGGGCAACATTAAGTGTGGTAAATGCTAAAACGGGAGAAATACTAGGAGTGAGCTCTAGTCCTAATTTTGATCCTAATACTAAAGAGATAACAAGTTATTATGATCCTTTTGTAAGTAACACATTCGAGCCTGGTAGTACAATGAAAATATTTAGTTTTATGACTGGTATAGAAAGTGGTTTATACGATGGAGATGAAGAATACGATTCAGGTACTATAAAAGTAGGAGACTATACAATAAAAGACTGGAATGGATATGGATGGGGCAGAATAACATTCGATCAAGGTTTCTGGGGAAGTTCTAACGTAGCAAGTACACTTTTAGTACAAAGAACAGGAAGAGATAGACTTAAAGATTTCTATCAAAAATTAGGATTTGGTAAGAAAGTAGGAATAGACTTACCTAATGAACAAGAAGGTAAAATAAATTTTAACTATGAAATAGAAGTAGTTAATGCATCTTTCGGACAAGGTATGAGTGCAACAGCAGTTCAAATGGTACAAGCATTCACAACACTTGCTAATGATGGGGTAATGCTTAAACCTTATATAGTCAAAAAAATAGTAGACCCAAGTACTAAAAAAATAATAAAAGAAAATACAAGAACTGAAGTAGGAAAAATATATAGTAAAGAAACAGTAGACAAGATGAAAGATATGATGTGGAACGTTGTTAATAGTGACTTTAGAACTGCATCAGGAAAAAGCTATAAAACTACAAAAGTAGTGACATTTGGTAAAACAGGAACTGCTCAGATAGCTAGTAAAGATGGTGGATACTTAAAGGGAAGTACTGACTATGTAAGAAGTTTCGTAGGATTATTCCCATATGAAGATCCTCAAATAATAGTATACTTAGCAGTTAGTAAAATTAGTAATTCTAAACTAACTAGTCAGGCTGTAAAGCAATTAATAGATGATGTAAGTACATATTTAGGAATTGTAACAGAAGATAAAACTGAATACTCAAATTATGAACTTTCTTCTTACATAAATAAAGATATAAATAAAGTAAAAGAAGAATTAAATGATAAACACTTAGATGTAGTAGTAATTGGTACAGGTGAGAGAGTAATAAAACAATATCCTGAAAAAGGAAGTATAGTTAATGCTAATGATAAAGTATTCTTAGTAACGACTGGAGAAAAATATAAATATGTAAATATTGATAATTGGTCTAGGTCGGACATAACTAACTACGGAAGACTTCTTGGTGTAACATTTAACTTTGATGGGTTTGGATATGCTTATGGGTCTAATATTGCTGGAAAAGAAGTAATAAAAGGGGAAAACATAAGTGTAAACTTAAAAACTAAATTTACTACAGAAGAAAAAACTGAAGAAAATACTGAAGGTGAACAAAATACGACATAATCCGCACATAAAATATAATATAATCACTTATAGGTGAGTTAAGTGAGAACATATTATATTTTTTTAATTAAAAAAGAAGTTTATAACATAACAAAAGATAGTCCAGACAATTTATTTAGACTATTAGAAAGTATTTATTTACTGGATAAAAAAGATTTAAATCTTGGCTTTAAAACATTTGATAAAATATGCAGAGTTGTACCTAAAAAGAATTTAAACAAATTAATAAAAGATGAACTATCTGAAAACTTATGTTATACGTGTTTTAAAAATATTCATATAATAAATGATTTTCTAAATAATGAAAGTAGTAAATTAACTTTATATAATAGTCATATTAAAATAAAAAGTAATTCATTATATCCAACATTCTTTAGGACAATTAAAAGTATACCTAACTTATTTGTATGTGACTTTATTAATATGGATTATTTCTATCTTAGGAAAGTATATACTAGATAATTAATATTGACAAAGTTTTTTATTAAAAGTATGATGTAACTAAGGAGTAGATTATGTTATTTGATGAAAACAAAAATTATAAAGAAATGAATGATGATAAATTCGAATTAGAAATTGAAAGTTTTAAGGGAAACTCAAACATAATTGGAACTATATATTATTTTTATAAAGATGATAAAGGTAATATAATTAAAAAGAGTCGTTCAAAAGTAGATGTGAAACCTTTAATCAAAGATGATTATACTTTAATTTCTAAATATTACGTAATAGAAGTTAAAGTAGATGAACCATTATGTTTTGACTATGAAGATATTGGTAATGCTTATAAAATATATAATGTGGGTAATTTCTTTATATCTGATATTTTTAAAATGGATGATGAACAAAAGAAAATCATAAAAAGTAAATTTGATTTATATGATGAAAAGTATAAAAATATGGTTTTTCCTTGGAACGATGAAGAATTTATTATAAAGTTTAATAAAAGAAATATATAGTAAATTGACTAGCTTTACCCCTTTAGTCAGAGTTTGAAGTATTAAGAGAAATTAAAGCTGATTATGCTTTGAAACACATTAATAAATTACTTAAAGACTTTGATATAAAAGATGTATATTTGCAGATGATTTTAAAATTTGACAAATTCTGTTAAATTCAATTATGTCTAGTTCAGGAGAAAACTATCTAAGCTATATTATAAGTGAACTAGAGAGTAAATATCTAAATAGTGAAACAAAATTATTGTAAAATACTTTGAAAGCGTATATAATTATATAAGAAAGAGGTGAAATAATGATTTGGGATATACTATATGTATTAATTGGACTAGTAGTAGGAGCTATAATAGGATTTTTAATAGCAAAAAAATTGATGGTTAAAGAACTTAAGAAAAATCCACCAATAAATGAAGAAATGATTAAGACTTTAATGAAAGGTATGGGTAGAACACCTAATCAGAAACAAGTTAATCAATTAATGAAACAAATGAATAAATTTAATTAGCACTTAGGTGCTTTTTTTAATTTTAACTGGATAAAAAAGTTCATACTATTATTGGTATAATTGATAATTATTATCACGAAGTAGTTTATCACAAGCATAATAAGTTAGATTATGACAAGATGAAAGACATAATAATAAATGTTGTATATGATTTAATATATGGTTATATAAAGTAACAAATTAAATACAAAAAGAATTGACAAATACCTATATTTTTGATAAAATAACTATGTAGTACGGGGCTGTATTTGATTCGACAGAGTAGTTGTACGTATGGATGCAAGTAGTAGGCGTACTTTAAACGCAAAACAAAATAATCGGAAAAGATTACAATTACGCACCTGCTTTTGCCTAATTAAGGCGTAAGGTGGTTCGGCTTATTCTTTGTTCACGAGGATAATAACCGGACTCATAAAAGTGAACTATATTGTATGAGTGTCTAGGTAATATAATGAATTTTTACTGGACTTAGAAAAATATAGGAACGTTGGCAATCCATAATATTTTTTGAAATTAAAAACCAACTAAACTTGTAAGAAGTCTGTATGGTTGATACTTTGGACACGAAGTCGCACTTCGTCAGCTCCACCAATAATGATAATCAAGGAAACTTAAAAAAGTTTTCTTTTTTTTGTAAAATAAAATATAAAATATAAATAAAACTATTCCATTTCTTAAAGTTTTGTTTTATACTAATACTTGAAGGAAGTGTAAAATGAAAAAATTTATAGTGATTTTATGTACACTACTATTAGTAGTAGGGTGTGGAAAAGAAAAAGAAGAGGTAAAACCAAATAAACCAGAAGTAACAGCAGATGAAAAGAAAGTTCAAATAGTTGACTTAACAAGCAATAAAAGACCTTATGCAATAATGATAAACAATATACATCAAGCTTGGCCACTAGATGGACTACAAAATTCATTTCTTAACTATGAAATAATAGTTGAAGGTGGAATAACAAGAATAATGGCTTTATTTATGGAAGATAAATTACCTGAAAGAATAGGGTCTATTAGAAGTAGTCGTGCTTACTACTTAGACTATGCTTTAGAAAGTGATGCAATATATTATCACTGGGGAGGAAGTCCAGAAGCATATGAAGATATGAAGACCTTAAAAGTAGACCATTTTGATGGAATAACTTCAAGTTACTTCTACAGAGCAAATGTTGGAAGAAGTAGTGTTCATAGTGGATTTATAAAAGGAGAAAAAGTAATAGAAGCAGCACAAAGTAAAAAATTAAGACTAACAACTGATAAAGGGTTACCACTTAAATATAGTGCTGAAAGTGTAAATTTAAGTGAAAAAGAAGGAGCGCAAAAAGCAAATAACGTTCTAATAGATTACTCTAATTACCATAATACTTCTTATAAATATGATGAAGCAAATAAAGTATACTTAAGAAGTATGAGTGGAGAAATAAGTGTAGACTTAGATACTAAAAAACAATATACAACTAAAAATATAATAACTTATCAAGTAAAAAATGTTGGATATGATGAGAAAAATAGACAAACACTATATAACATTGGTAGTGGAAATGGATACTTTATAAGTGAAGGATATGCTGTACCAATTACTTGGGAAAAAACTTGTCGTGAATGTCAAACAGTATATAAATATAAAGATGGTTCAGAATTAAGAGTAAATGATGGAAATACTTGGATTCAAATACAACCACAAGGTAGAACATTAAAAATAACTGAATAATAGTAATAGTTTTAAAAAAAGAAGAATATATTATATTGATATTATTTTCATTATTTGATAAAATGAAAGTATAGTAAGGAGGACACATAATGGACAGTGTGATGAATTTTTTAGCAGATAATTATATATGGTTTTTTGTAGCAGCTGGAGTTTTATTATTTGCGCTTATTGGATTCATAATAGATTCAAAAAGAAAGAAGAAAAATGAATTTAAAGGAGAAAGCATTAAAGAAGATATACCAGCTCAAGTAGATGGAGATACTGTAAATGTTGGTGGAGAAGCAGTACTTGGTGATAATTTAGAAAGTGCACCAGTAAATGATACTTTAGTAGCAGCAAAACCTGAAGCATTAAATGTAAATGAACCAAAAGAAGAAACTGTAGAATTTAATGATATACCATTTAATGAAACTACTTTAAATCAAAATATTCAAAATGAACCTGAAACTTTAGATGCTGAACCTGCTTTAGTAGGAGAAGATTTAAACCTAAAAGAAGTGCCTGAAGCACCTGTTGAAACTTTAAATAATGTAGAAAACTTAAATAGTCAAAAAACACCTGAAGAACCTGTAGAATTTGAAGAATTAGACTTAGATGATAAGAACTTCTAAACGTAAACGATAGTGTTAAATTAATAAAAGATATAGTAATTATATCTTTTTTATTATATAATTAACTTATAAATGATTGAAGGAGGCTAATATGGCTTTAGAAGAAATGTTTACAATATTAAAGAAAGTATTAGATGTAGGAATACTTTGGTTTATATTATACTACATATTAAAATATATAAAAAATAATGTAAAACTAACACTAATATTTAAGGGAGTATTAATAATAATATTATTAAAATTATTAAGTGATTGGCTTGATTTAAATACAGTAGGAATGTTACTTGAATATGTTATAGAAAGTGTACCTATTGCAATTATAGTATTATTCCAACCAGAAATAAGAAATGTACTAGAAAGTATAGGAAGAACTCAATTGCTTGGTAGACATAAAGTATTATCTGTAGATGAAAGAGAAAAAGTAGTATATGAAATAATGCAAGCAGTTGAATATATGAAAAGAAATAGAATAGGTGCTCTTATAGTAATAGAAAGAGATTATTCACTTAATCAATATATAGAAAATGCTAATAAAATATATGCTGATATAAGTAGTGAACTATTAATAAGTATATTCTTCCCTAATAATCCACTACACGATGGAGCAGTAATTGTACAAGGTGATAGAATTACTTGTGCAGGTAGTATACTTCCAACAAGTATGAATTCACAGCTTAGTAAAAGGCTTGGTACTCGCCACAGAGCAGCTCTTGGAATCGCAGAAGTAGGAGATGCTGTAGCAATATGTGTAAGTGAAGAAACAGGAAGAATAAGCATAGCAATGGATGGAGAATTAAACTATAACTTAACTTTAGAAGATGCAAGAATGATGCTAATAAGTAGTTTACAACCTAAAAAAGATACTTTCTTTGATGCTGATTTAGACTTACAAGAAGAAAAGGAGGTAAATGAAAATGAAGAACAAAAAGAAAACTAATATATTTGTTAAAATTTTTAAAAGTATAATAACATTCTTTGATAACATTTTAATAACTCCAATAAGTAAATTAGCTTATTACTTAAGAGATAAATTATCATTAAAACCTGGATTCATAGATAAAATGCTTAATAAACCTAATGTATTATTATATATATCATTAGTACTTGCATTCTCTATGTTTGTACTAGTGCAAAAACAATATTTAAGTTTCTCTGATACAAAAGCAATAACTATGTCTAACTTACCAGTAGAAGTTGAATATAATGATGAAGCTTATGTAATAGAAGGATTACCTAAAAAAGCAGATATAGTACTAATGGGTAAAAAAAGTGAACTTTATTTAGCACAACAATATGGAGATCATAAAGTAAGTCTAGACTTAACAGACTTAGAACCAGGTACACATAAAGTAACACTAAACTATAATAATCCAATTAGAAAACTAAAATACATATTAGACCCTGGAACTGCAACAATAGTAATATATCCTAAAGTAAGTGAAGTAAGAACATTATCTATAGATGTAATAAATACTGATAAATTATCAGAAACACTAGTAGTTTCAAATGTACTTTTAGATAGAGATGATATAATAATAAAGAGTTATAAAGAAAAATTAAATACTGTTGCAAATGTAAAAGCAATAGTAGATATAAATGCTCTTAATGCTAAAGAAAGTGGAACATATACACTTAAAGATGTTAAACTAATAGCATATGATGAAAATGGTAAAGAAATAAGTGGAATAGAAATAGTGCCAGGTGGGGTAACAGCTACAGTAACAATAACTAGTCCTAGTAAAACAGTACCATTAAAAGTAGTACCTGTAGGAGAAGTTAGAAGTGGAAGTGCAATAAGCAGTATAACAAGTTCAATAACTAATGTAACAGTATATGCTGATGAAAGTGTACTTGAAGAAATAAATTATGTTGAAGTAGAAATAGATGTAACTGGATTAAGTTCAAATAAAACATATCAAAAAATAATTAATAAACCTACTGGAAGTAGAAGTATAAGTGATACAAGTACAACAATAACAGTAACTATGGAAGAAGAAACATCTAAAGACTTTGAAAACATAATAATAAGTCAAGAAGGACTAGATACAACTAAATTTAAAGTAATAGCAGCTTCTAAAGATGATGCTCAAGTGACTGTAACTGTAAAGGGTGTAGGAAGCTTATTAGATAGTCTAGAAGCAACAGACATAAAAGCATACATAGACTTATCTAACATAACTGAAGTAGGAACTTACACAGTGCCAGTATATGTAACTGGAGCAGATGTAAAATTAACTTACACAAGTAAAGTTAAAAACATAACTGTTAATATAACAAATAAATAATTTGCAGTCTATTGCAAATTATTTTGTTTTATGCTAAAATTTTGATAGTAGAAGATAAACGA
This sequence comes from uncultured Bacilli bacterium, assembly GCA_934085635.1. Taxonomy (GTDB): domain Bacteria; phylum Bacillota_I; class Bacilli_A; order RF39; family UBA660; genus CAG-628. The sequence goes on from CAKOHL010000023.1 coordinate 12,812, forward strand.
ATTTGTACATCAGAGTTCACAAATCTTCAAAAAAATAAGGACGTGAATGTATATGAAAAACAACAACTTAGTACAAAATATTGCACTTGGGGGGGGGGTTACTCTAAGTAAAGTAAACCCTAGTTGTTTTTCATATGCTTTAAAGTGATAGGAGAGATTCTATCATTTTTTTCGTGTAACAAAAAGAAAGAGGAGAAGTAATGAAAAGAAAAAAAGAATTAATAGTAATATTATCTAGTTTACTAGTAATAGTATTATCA
>CAKOHL010000024.1 GCA_934085635.1 uncultured Bacilli bacterium
ATAGTTGTAATTTTGTAGAGGGATCTGATGCTTATAATAAAGTTATGGATTATAATCCTAAGAATACTATAAGTATTTATTATGCAGAGAATTTTGAATATAATCAAGGTTATGATATTAATATCAAAAATGTCTCTACAAGTAATGAAGTTGTTAAAAGAACTTATGCTAATAGTTCTGATTGGAGTAGTTTCTGTGGTAAGGATTGTAATGGAAATTTAAGTAATCTTTCAAGTTCTAGTAATAATGTTACTTTAACTTATTGGGATTGTAGTGGTAGTGAAACTTCTGCAATTTGCAGTAACACAGGAGTTAATGTTCCACAAAATAGACTTGCTAATATAGAAGTGGAACGTGAAACTCAACATTATCAATCTAATGAATTTTATGTTCAAGCATTTACTGGATTAGTAAGTACTAAAAAGTCTAATACTGGATTTTGGCTTTCACTTAAAGATAATGATAAACATTTATATCCAGTAAGTTCTGTGAGAAGATCAGGTAATTATGGTATTAAAGTAACTTATAGTAATTTGGGCGATCCAAAGAGTACAAGAAAAATGGCTAATGGAAATTATACTTGTTCGTATGATGTTGTAAATGAACTTACTATATATGATTGTGATGATAATTATGATGATCATACTTGTAAGTGTCTGGATGGAACTGATTGTAGCAAGAATGTAGATGGTCAAGTTGGAATGGGAGTTTATTATAGGCCTATTAGTTTGAATGATGTATTTCCACATTCTTCATATAGTCCTACCGTTGGTGGAACTATAAATGTTAATACAAGAAATATTGGAGAAAACTGGACTACAGCTAAAGCTGTTAAGGTGGTTAAAGAAATTCAATCTAGTGGAGATAATCTTATAGTGGATAAGAAACCACAGTATGTAGTAAAATTAACTCCGTCTATTATGAAAAAGATACGTAGTTATAATGATAATACTACATATTTAGATAATTCTATTTATAAGTGTGATGATAATTTGATATGTTATAGTAGTTTCTTAGATAAAGATCTTAAGAATATTATGGGTAGTAGTAATTATAGAAATCTTTATTCAAAAGTTAGTTCTATAAAGAGTGATAGTTTATTCTATTATATAAATAAGTGAGGTGAAAGTTAGTGAAGGAATCTTTTTGGGCGTATTTGTTTATTGTTTTAGGACTATTTGTTATAGTGGTTATGATGCTTATTCAAGATGTTACAACAACTGATGAGGAAGATTTTTACCTTACTAAAGAAGTTATGGAAGCGGCTATGGTGGATAGTATAGATTATGGAGTTTATATGGACACTGGCGTTATTAGGATTATTGAAAGTAAATTTGTAGAAAATTTTACTAGAAGATTTGCTGATAGTGTTAAGAATAGTAAGAATTATACTTTAGAGTTTTATGATATTTATGAAGATCCACCTAAAGCTACTGTTAAGGTCTCTACTTCTACTAAGGATTATAGTGTTACTACTGATTCTACTGTTAATTTTGATATTTTGACTGTTATGAGTGGTATTCTTGAGACTAAGTATGGTGGTGGAAGTAGTAAGTATTCAGTAACATTAACTTCTAATGCAGATAGTGTTACTGGTGGTAGAAAGAGTGCTAGTTATAATGGTGCGGTTTCATTTGATGTTACTGCTATAAATGGTTATACTTTGGAAGGTGCAACTGTTGCTTGTCCTGGGTCTGATGTTACAACAAGAATTGATATAGATGCCAGTAATTCTAAAAAAGGCACCGTTACTGTTGGTTCTGTAAAAGGAAAAACATCTTGCACACTTACTTTGAATAAGCTACCTTATACTATTTCTTTAAGTAATGCTAATGGTACTGTAAAGCCAAGTGGTAATGTTTCTGTCCCTGCAAATGGTAGCTATACTTTTACTTTAACAGCAAATGATGGCTATACTTTGACTAACCCGTCAGAACTTTATTGTACTGGGGATGCAAAGATAAGTATTAACGGTAATAAAGTATTAGTTGAAAACATAAATTCTAGTCAAAATTGTTTTATTGGACTAAGAAAAAAATGATAAATTTATAACACTTATAATTGATTTTATAAGTGTTTTTTTGTATAATGGTATATAGAATAGAGGAGGAAGAATGAAAAATATTGGTTTAACATTAAAAAAATTTTTTGGTAATAAAAATACTGTTACTATTTTGTGTGTGATTATAGCTGTTTTAGTTATATATTTTGGATATACTTATAGAATTAAACAACAAACTAATCCAGTAAGGGTGCCTGTTGCTAAAGTTGATATTCAACCCAGAACGTTGATTACAGAAGATATGGTTGAATGGAAAGAGATACCTGGAGGTATGTCATCAGATAATTTAGTGAGAGTCCAAAGTGAGATTGTAGGAATGTATGCTAATTATAATACTATGATTCCTGCTGGTAGTCCATTTTTTAGAAGTACTTTAGTTACTTGGAAAGAGATGCCTGATTCAGCTTGGGAAAATATTCCTGATGGATATACAGTTGTTAGTTTAAAAGTTGATACTGATACTACTTATGGTAATTCTATATTCCCTGGTAATTATATTGATTTGTATTATTCAACTTTTGATGATACTGGTAAATTACTTTTAGGAAAGTTAATTTCTAGTATTGAAGTACTTGCAGTAAAAGATGCTGATGGCAATCACGTTTTTGAAAATAGTGCAGAACTTAAACAACCAAATTCACTTATATTTGCTGTTCCTGAAAACTTACATTTATTATTAAGAAAAGCAAGTTATTTAAGTGGTGAAATTATACCTGTACCAAGAAATAAGGCTTATACAGAGAATCCTGAGGCTACTAAGGTAAGTAGTGAATATATTCAAGATTATATTTTAAGTCAGACAGTAATTTTACCTGAACAATCAAATAGTGATGTTGGTAAGATAGAAAATTAACTAATAATAAAGAATAAGAGGAGTTAGGATATGAATAGTACTATATTTGACCAAATTGATTTTGGACCACTTAAAGATTTCTTAGAAGATGATGATATCACTGATATTTCATATTCTAACGGTGGACAAATTTGGCTTAAGAGTTTAAGCAAAGGTGTAGTTAAAGTAGAGAGACCTGAAGTAAATAATGAATTAATGGAGAAAATAGCATTTCAGTGTTCAAATGTTATGGGTAAGACATTTAATATGGCTAGTCCATTTTTGGATGCTGAAAGTGCTGAACTTCGTTTAAACTTCGTTCACGATTCTATTGCTACAAATGGTATAGCTTGTGTTATTCGTAAAACACCAGCTAAAATAAGATTAAATAAAGAAAAGTTATTGAGTGAAAATTATGTAAGTTTGCCTATGCATGATTTTCTGTTTAAATGTGTAGAGGGTCACTGCAATATTATAGTTAGTGGTGAAACTGGTAGTGGTAAAACTGAACTTGTAAAGTATTTGGCAAGTCATACTAAAGAGAATGAAAAGATAATTACTATAGAGGATACATTAGAACTTCATTTAGATAGAATATTTCCTCATAGAGATATTGTTGCTATGAAGACTAATAATATTGCTAGTTATAGTGATGTGCTTGTTACTTGTATGAGACAGAATCCTAGATGGATACTTTTGTCGGAGGTAAGAAGTGCTGAGGCGGTTACTGCTGTTAGAAACTCGATTAGTAGTGGACATAATATTTTGTCAACTATACACTCAGATAAAGCAAGTGGTATTCCAATGCGTTTGTATAGTCTTCTTGAAACTAATTTGGATGTGGATCAATTCTTAAAAACTATACATAGATATATACATTTAGGTGTACACGTTAAAGGGTATATGAGTAAGAAGTATGGAAGATTCCAAAGAGAGATTGTTGAAGTGTGTGAGTTTTATGTAAGTGATGATAATGAAGCTAAGTGTAATATTCTATATAAGAAGAATATGGATGGTACTGAGGTTTATCATAATCCAAGTAGTAAACTATTAGATTACTTAGATGCACAAGGTATTTATTTACCAAGAGAGACATTTGTGAAAGCAAGTGAAGAATTATTAGAGGCAAAAAAAGAAGATATAGAAATATTTTAATAGGAGGCTATTATGTACTTAGAGATTTTAATTGTTTTATTACTTGCACTTTTTGTTGTTTTGTATAGAAGAAGTACTGGTGAAAAGTTTTATAAATATGTCTCTAGAAGTGTAGCAGATGTTTATAATAAATATGCTCCTTATTCATTTAAGATAGTTAGGGAGAAAACTAAAGAACTTGGACAAGAGTACACAGTTAAACAGTATACAATTCAAGTAGTCTTACTTGCTGGTGGTGCTGCTATAATATCGTATTTATATTTTTATAATATTATAGTATCAATTATTTATGCTGTTATAGCTGTTATGTTTATACCTTACTTAGCTTATTTAAGATGTAAGAGAGTATATAGTGAGTTTATATTTGAACAAATACAAGTATATGCTACTAACGTTATTATGGAGTTTAATACTACTCAGTCATTTGTTAAAAGCTTAGAGGGTGTTAGAGATAGTGGAGTTTTAGAAGATCCAGTTTTGAGTGATGTTAAGCAAATGATTAGTATTGCATATAATAGTTCAACTATAGATAGTGCGATTGATTATATGAATAGTAAATATGATTATTATGTTATTAGAAATATGCATCAATTGTTTTTACAGATAACTAATGAAGGTTCTAAAGATTCTGGTGAAGCGCTTGAGAGTATGATGCAAGATATAGATATGCTTGTTGAGAATGTATACAGAGATAGAATGGATAGACAAAATTTCCATAAAAGATTTTTAATGTTTGGTGTAGTTTTGTATTTCTTAGTTGCTTTAGTACAAATACTTTTAGGTTCAACTAGTTATATGGGATTAATTAGTTTATGGTATGTAAGAATTTTATTACATTTAATCATAATTATAAATACTTACTTCCTTCTTAGTGGAGAAAAATATTATAATGAGGATGTGGGTGTAGAATGATGTGGGAAATTTTAATTATTGCAGTCCTTTTAATAATTATATTTAGTTCTAATAAGTTAATAGATGTTAATCAGTTTGTTAAGGATAATAATAAGGTGTTTAATTTACTTAAGGAAGATGATTATGATTTCCTTGTTAAGGCTAAGTATGGTGATGGATTAGACGCTAATAAGTTATTTGAAAAGAGAGTTAAAGATTCACTTCTTATTTTAGTAGTAGTATTTTTCTTAATGCTTATGATGGCTAAGAAGTTATCACTTGTTAATTTAATTATATGTTTTGGAGTAGGATTCTTTGTTTTTAAGAGTGGTTATAGTAATTTAAAGAATTATTATAAAAAACATTTACACGAAATAGACTTACTTTTACCATATTATTTGAAGAGCTTAGAGATACTTATACAACATTATACTGTACCTGTTGCTTTGAGCAAGAGTATAGATACAGCGCCTCAAATTTTTAGGGAAGGCTTGAGAGAGTTAACAAGTAAGATTAATGCAGGTGATTCTAGTATAGATCCTTATATGGAATTTGCTATTAATTATCCTGTTAGAGATTCTATGAGAATGATGAGACTTCTTTATAGATTAGGACTTGGAGATCAAGAAAGAAAACAAGAGCAACTTATAGTTTTCTCTAGAACTATTTCTAATTTACAAGCTAAGAGTAGAGAAACTAAATATAAAGAGAGACTTGAAAGAATGGAAAAGAAAACAATGGTAATGCTAAGTACTACTGGTGTTGGTGTTATGATTGTTCTAATACTTTCTATTGTTAGGTCATTTACGACTATGTAAGCACTTAGGTGCTTTTTTTCTTTGGTCTAGTAAAATTGTTAAGAATGTGTTATATTTAAACTAGATATAATTTATGGTATTTGAAAGGAGCAAGATATAATGACTAAGTATACATTAATGAATAAAAATAAGAAGATATTTGATTTTGTTTATAGTGAAGAAGATCATTTTATAGTTAGTTTTGAAAGAAATTATCCTGAGAATGAAAAGTATGCTCCTTTATGTTTGATTAAGAATGGGAGTATAGATAAAATTGAATTTTATGTGTGGTGGAAGAATAGACAAATTCCCGCATCTAGAAGTGGTTTAAAGGAAATGCTTAGTAAAACTAATATATATGATGAAGATAATTTTGATTTACTTGATGCAAAAGTGTATTGTTTATCTTTGTCGGATCAGTATTGGGTAAAAGAAGTTAATGAAGATGTTTCTTGGGAAAGTATTAATTTTTTTGATAATGAATTTTCTGAGGATATAGGTAAAATTTTATTTGAAAATAAGAAATTAATGACACATATTAGTTTAAATAGTCCTGATATGACAAGTAATGGTAATTATGAAAAGAGATGGAAGATTATTGATGGAGATAGATATTTATTAAAGTCTGGTAGTAAAATTTATAATCAAGAGCCTTTTAATGAACTTATAGCTACTAAGCTTTATGAGAGAATATTAAATAAGGGAGAGTATGTAGAGTATAGTATTATTTTTGGTAATGGTAGAGCTATTTCCAAATGTAAAAATTTTATTACAAAGGATACTGAAATCGTGCCAGCTGTAAGAATTAATGAATTTGTTAGTGATAATGAAAATAAGTATAGTCATTATATTAAGTGTCTTAAAGAGTTAGGTATTAAAGATGCTGAAGAATCGTTAGATAAAATGATAGTATGTGATTATTTGATTGCAAATAAGGATAGACATTTTAATAATTTTGGTGCGATTAGAGATGTTAATACTTTAGAGTTTACTGGAGTGTGTCCTATTTTTGATAATGGGTCTTCTTTATGGTATGATGAAAATGATATGTATGTAGGAGAATTTTTCTTAACTAAACCATTTAAAGAGTATGAAAATGAACAATTAGATTTAGTTAAAAATTTAGATTGGCTTGATGTTTCCAAATTAGATAATTTTCCTGATGAAGTTAGAAGAATACTTTCTTTAAATAAACTTTTATCTAAGGAGAGAATTGATAAAATAGTTAGGGAAGTTGAATTAAGAATTAAGACTGTTAAGGATTTAAAGAAGTTTCTTAGTGAGTAGGTGATGAAAGTGAATACTAATATAGAAAATTTGGATATAAGTGAGTTTAGTTATGAACAATTGGATTCATTATTTTATCATTGGAGTCCAAAGGAGTTTTTTAGTGTTTATAATGAAATAGGTATGCCTGCTTCAATTGGAAAGAATTCTGATGGTATTGATAGTGAAGTGAGTATATTTTTTTCTAAAGGAACCCTAGGCGTTTTATTACTTTGGGATGTTTGGTTAAAATGGAGATTGAATAGGATGTTTAATCCACAGTATAGAGGAAATAATTTATTAGAGGTAAGAAATAATCAGAATAGGTATTTTAGTGGTAATATTACTGAAGAGGAAAGACGTGAATGGGTAGAATGGATTAGATACTTTTGTAGTAAAGAATTTATGAATGATCCTAAAATATTAGAAACTCTTTTTAAATTTGAGTTTAAAGAAATGATAGATAGTGATTATTTTATTTTGAATTTAAAAGAGAATGAAGAGTTTAGATGGGATCAAATTGATTCAAAGAAGCAAAGTATGTTATTGAATGAAAAGAAATATAATAGGATTTCTACAATAGGTAGGGTACAATATGGTAGTTATAGTGATTATAGTACACCAGTTGCTGATAAATGGAATATGCAAACTATTCCTGGCAAGAATATTATAATTGAGCCTAAGAGAATGAAGAAATTGACTTTTAAAGGAAGAGATGATGTTTTTTCAGTTATTAGTGCATTTTATGATATGTATAAAAGAAGTGTTTCTGCAGAAGAGCAGGTTAGTTTTGATGTTTTGGATAAGTATATTTTATATATTAGAAATAATTATGTTAAAGTGGATGAATTAGGTTTAGAAGGCACAAGTTATAAAGTATAATAGTGCTTTTTTTCTTGACTTATAAATAGCTTTAGGGTAATATTTAGTTAGGAAGAAATGCAAACTGTGGAAAGGAATTTATGAATATAAAACTATCTCAGTTTGAAAAAGAATCGTTTAATAAGTTTAATTTGTTATGTGGTAAAGTCGAGGGAAGAAAACTTGATAACGCCCAGATAAAAGCTATTATTAATGAGGAGGAGAATAATCTAGTAATTGCTGGTGCTGGAACGGGGAAGACTACTACAATAGTTGGTAGAATCAAATATTTAGTTAAAGTAAAGAAAGTGGACCCTTCTAATATTTTGGTTCTTTCTTTTACTAATAAGTCTGCAAGCGAAATGAAGGAGAGAATTGAAAAAGAGATTGGTAAAAGGGTAGACGCTTATACTTTTCATAAATTAGGTCTTCTTATAGTGAAAAGTGTTAAAGAGAATATTAATATATATTCAGAAGGACTTACTGGATTTATAGTTAGTACATTAAATAAATTGGTTAATGATTATGAGTATCTTTCTAAACTTGTTAATTTTGCTTATTCTAATAGTGATAATTTATTTTCTTTAAAAGGGGAAAAAGTGAATTATAAAGAAGAGAAGGATGTGTGTAATTTTTTATATTTTAATGGTATTGTTTATAATTATGATAATATTAGTAGTGAGTTTTATCTTTATGAGTATGGTAGATATATTAGGTTTTCTAAAAAGAAACGTAAGAGAATAGAAAACATTATTTATATAAGTGAAAGTGATGATGTTATTTATAAATTAGATAGTGAATTAAAAAGGATTGGCATCAGTTATAAGGGGGTAAATTATAATGATATTTGGAGAATGTTAAATAGGGATGAGAATTTACTTTTTAAAGTGAGTAGTTATTTTGAAACTATTATAAATCTAATTAAGAGTAATCAATATAATATAGGTGATTTATATGATGGGATTTCTTCTTATTTAGTTAGACCTCTTTATTTGGAGTATGAAAGGTTTTTGAAAGAAAATAATGTAGTAGATTTTAATGATATGATAAATGAAGCTACTTGTTTGGTTAAAGAGAATTTGTTTGTTCATAATTATGATTACGTGATTGTTGATGAGTACCAGGATATTTCTAAGGCTAGATTTAATTTGCTTAAGGCTCTTAGGAAGCAGAAAAATTATAATCTTTTTTGTGTGGGAGATGATTTTCAAAGTATATACAGGTTTAGCGGTAGTGATATTAGTTTGATTACTCATTTTGATAGATATTGGGGTAAGACTAATGTTAGTAGGATCCAGAATACTTATAGATTTTCTGATAAACTTGCAAAGATAAGTGGTAATTTTGTGATGAAAAATAGTAATCAGATTAGAAAGAATATTAAGGGATTTGAAAGCACAGAAAATCCTATTCAGGTAATAAGTTATGATGAAGTAGTAACCACTCTTAATAGTTTACCTAATTTTAGTACAGTTTATATGCTTGGTAGATATAATAAAGATATAGATGTTTTAAGGAAGTGCGAAGGGTTAACAGTTTTATATGATAGTTATAATAAGAAAGAGAGTGTTATTTGTGATAAGAGAATTGATTTGAATATTGAGTTTTTAACTGTACATAAGTCTAAGGGACTGCAAGCTGATTATACATTTGTTATTAATAATAAAAATAGTGAGATGGGTTTTCCAAGTAAAATTATAGATGATGAGTTTACTAAGAGTTTACTTGATTTTAGTGATGATTACCCGTATGCAGAAGAGAGAAGACTGTTTTATGTAGCTTTGACTAGATGTAAAATTAAGTGTTTTCTTGTCACAGTTAAGGGGTGTGAGAGCACTTTTATTGATGAGATAAATACAATAATTAGAAAAGTGTGATATAATTATTAGGAGGAGTAAGATATGGCGATTACAAAGACTGATTTTATAAATTATACTAGGTGTAAGAGGTATGCTAGTTTAGAAGAAATTCATAAAGACAAGTTAACTAGTGATATGACTATGGAAGAGTACTTAAAGGAAGAGGAAAGGGCTGAGTTTAAGGAACTAGTTAATTCTATGTTTGAAGAGACTGAAGATGGGGATATAGATAAGCTTGAGAAAATAGATATTCAACTTAATGCTATGATGCCTTATTATAAGGAAGTAGAGTTAACTGCTGGTAAGGAAGTAGAGAGAATATTTAAAGGTGAAAGTGTGTATTCTGCTGATACTTATAGACAAGAAAGTTTTGATTTTAGTTTGAATGGCATTAAGTATTTGTGTTTCGTTGATATTTATAATGAGTCTAATGGTGAGATTAATATAATTGAGGTTAAGGCTACTACTAGTAGAAAGTATAAGATTTTAGATTATAGTATTGAGAAAGATAAGTTTCCTTTGTTTGTAAAAAAGGGAGAGTTTTATTATTTGGCAGAAGATGGTGGGCTTTCTAAGAATTATGGTCAAAAGGTTGGTAAGCTTTTGGATAGGTTTAGTGATGAAGGTAAGTATATTTTTGATATTGCTGTTCAAAGATATTTTATTGAAGGTTATATGAAAGAGAATAATATAAATAAGAAAGTTAATTATTATTTGGCTGTTCTTAATAATGAGTATGAGTATGATGGGTATACTGTTAATGGAAAGAGAGAGTTTAGACCAGATATGTTTGGTAATACTATTATTGATTTTTATGATGTTAGTGATTTAACTTTGATGTATCAAAATACTATAGATATTTATAGGCAGAATTTGGAAAAGTATATTTTTGAGGGCTCGAGTGAACCTTGTAAGCTTAGCAGGGCGTGTGCGCTTAAGAAGAATACTGAGTGTAAGTTTAAACCTATTTGTTTTAAGGGTGTGCCGGAGAAGAATGCAAGTTATAATTATAAGAGATTTGTTAGTTTTAAGGATTTAAATGGTACTAAGTATGATAAGTATGATTTAATTAATGAGGGATATTTAAAGCTTGATGATGTTCCAGTGGAGTGGCTTTCTAGTCAAAACCATATTCTACAAAGAGACTGTTATGATAATAATTATGTTTATGTGAATAAAGAAAAGATTAAAGCGGGTCTTTCTAGTTTGAAATATCCAATATATCACTTGGATTTTGAGACACTTCCTTGTCCAATTCCAAGGTTTAAGGGAGAGCATCCTTATTATCAAAGTCCATTTGAGTTTTCACTTCATATTGAAAGGGAACCTGGAGTTTGTGATAAAGAAAAAGATAATTATGTATTTCTTGCTAAGACACTTGATGATGAAAGAGCAGATATGGTAAGAGATTTGGTTACTAAGATACCAATACTTGAAACTGGAGGAAGTATGCTTGCGCAGAATGTTACTTTCGAGAAGGGCAGACTTAAGGAACTTGCTAATATGTTTCCAGAGTATAAGAAAGAATTGCTTGCTATTAGAGAAGCAGGGAGAGATTTACTTGAAATTATTGATAATAATAAGGAATTATATAAGTCTATGGGATTCGAAGGTAAAGATTTGGATACTATGAATTATTATAATTCTTTGCAGAGTGGATCGTTTTCTATTAAAAAGACATTGCCTCTTTTTACTAATTTAAGTTATAAGGATTTAGAGGTTCAAAATGGTGTTCAGGCACTTGTTGAGTATGCTAATTATAATAATATGACTGATGAAGAAAGATATAGAAAACAAACTGCACTTGTTGAATACTGTAAGCAGGATACCTGGGCAATGGTTGAAATTCTTAGGGGACTTAGAAAGTTAGTTTCTTAATGTAAAATTTTTGTCAAAAAAATATGAAAAACTTGTATAATTAAATTATAAATAGTATATTAATAACATAAGGGAGAGTGATAAAATGATATATCCATCTATAGATAAATTATTAACTATAGTAGACTCTAAGTATAAGTTAGTAAATATAGCTGCTAGAAGAGGTAAAGATATGATTAAAAATGGTTATTTACAAATGAAAGCAAATGACTATGTATCAAAAAAAGAAATAGGAAGAAGTTTAGAAGAATTGGAAAAGGGATTAATCACAATTAAAGAATAATCTTTTTTTGTTTATTTATGAAGATATTAAAATATAAGAAGATGTCAAGAGGTAGATATAAGGTTACTCTTGATAGTGATGAAATTATTTTATATGAAGATGTAATTATTAAAAATGACTTCCTATTAAGAAAGAATGTTGATACTTTTCTTTTAGATAAAGTTTTGAATGATAATGTTTTGTATGAAGCATATGATTTGGCTTTGGGATATATAGAAACTAAACTTAGAACTGAGAAAGAGATTATAAAGTATTTAGAGAAGAAGGGGTATAGCACTAATACGATTAGTGATGTTTTAAATAGATTAAAGAGTAACAATTTAATAAATGAAGTAAAGTATGTAGAAGCTTATACTAATGATAAGATTAATTTGAGTAGTTATGGTCCATTTAAGATAAAGAGAGATTTAAGTGAACTTGGTATAAGTGAAAATGTGATAGACAACTATTTAGATAAGATAGATGATGAAGTTTGGTCTAATAAATTAGATAAGATAATTGATAAGAAAGTTAAATTAATGAAAAATAAATCTCTTTTTATGATTAAGAATAAGTTGAAAGGGGATTTAGCTTTATTAGGATTTGATAAGGATATGATTAATTATAAGTTAAATAGTCTTGATAAGAGTGATGAAGATAGTTTAAAAAAGGAAATGGAAAAAGCATATAATAAGTATTCTAAAAAGTATGAGGGAGAAGCTTTGAAAAGACAGATTAAAAATCATTTGTATAAGAAGGGATTTATTACAAGTGACGCTGAAATATAATATTTATTAAAATAGTAATAATTAAAAAAGAACTAAGTTGGTGTTATTTACATTAGTTCTTTTTTTATAGCAAAATTATTTTTTTCTTTTTTTATGAGTTTGGCGTGTACTACCATTTTTTCAGTGATATTATAGCAAGTAGATAAGGTGAATATGTTGTCAGTAAATGTGACATTAGTGTTAAAGTTATGACTACTTCTGTTTTTAATTTTGTCTAAAAAGTTTTGGAATGCTGTGTCATCTTTAAAATCAGTTTGTAAATA
>CAKOHL010000025.1 GCA_934085635.1 uncultured Bacilli bacterium
ATGGTGTTGCTTCGACTGGATACACATACACTGCTTGTACGGCAAGTAGTCCTTGCTCGGCTAAGATGGGAACGACTGCAGTTACTCAGACACTTACAGGAACGATTAATACTTATAAAGTAACACTTGCAGTAGTAGGTGGAACAGGCGCAACAAGTAAAAATATAAATTATAATGGTAGTGGTTCATTTACGAGTGTATCTCCAAGTACAAATTATACAGCGACAGGAGCAACAGTAAGTTGTAATGGAGGAGCAACAGCAAGTTTAAGTGGAACAACAGTCACAGTAAGTAAAGTTGTTAAAGCACAAACTTGTACAGTGACATTTGTGTTTACAGGAACTATTTATCAAAAATTATTAATAGATAATCCAACAAGAAAAACAAGAACGTTTACTTCAGCATATTCAACAGATAATACGGGTACTTTATATCAAGCTACTGAAACAGTAAATGTAACTGGTACAAATAGCTCTGCTAAAACAGTTTACTATTTTGCAGGGAATGCTAAAAACAACTGGGTAAGATTTGGTGGTTATTACTGGAGAATTATAAGAACAAATCATGACTCTAGTATAAGACTATTATATGCTGGAAGTTCAACTACAGCTACAAATGCATATATAGGTACCGGAAGGTTTAACTCTGCTGCAAATAATTCAATGTATGTAGGATATATGTATGGTACTACTGGAAGTTTAGCGCACAATAGAAATAATACTAATAGCAGTATAGCTAAGGGTGAACTTGGTACGTGGTATTCAAATAATTTGAAAAATAATTTTGCTTCATTTATTAGTAAAGATGCAGTATATTGTAACGATAGAACTGTTGGAAGTGGTACTTATTCTGCTACTGGAACTGCGTTTAAATTTGCGGCTTATACTAGATTAGATGTGGCTAATGGTGGTGCTAGTCCTAAACCTTCTTATAATTGCACAAATCAATATGACGCATTTTCTGGAAATAATACTAGGGCATCCTTAACAAATCCTTTAGGAATGATGACAGCAGATGAAATTATAATGGCTGGTGGAAAACTTAGTGATAGTAGTGCTGCATATTATTATAGAAATGCTAAAACTGGTACGCCAACAACAGGTAACTCAGATACTGCTCAGTCATTTAGTTCTACTGGGGCTAATGAATGGTATACAATGACTCCTTCTATTTGGGGCACAAAACCTTCTTCAACAACTAAATTAGCAAGAATGTTTGCAGTACAAGGATCAATTTCTCCAGGCCAAATACAATATGAATATTCTGCTTTAGATGGACTTGGTGGAGGTGGAGTTGTTGTCAGACCTGTAATAAGTATTAATTCTTCACTTAAGTGGGTAGCTGGAAATGGTTCACCAAGTAGTCCTTATCAAATGAATTTAGGAACAGGAACAATTATTTTCCATAGAAATCATTCTACTTCCGATACTACTACTCTCTCTCAAACATTTACTCTTGGACGTATTGGAAATAGATTTGGATATAATAATAATGGTACTCCAAAATGGACTCAGAGTGGTCAATTTGGACAATGGGATTATAGTGGATATACTCTAAAAGGATGGGCACTTACAAAAGATGCAACAGATGCTAATTATAGTATTTATTCAAATGTCAGTGATAACTGGCTTGGGAATATTATTAATAAGAGATATTCATCTCAAACAACTGCTGGAAAACTAGATTTGTATGCAGTTTGGAAGAAAAATTCATAATTGTAATAAATTAAATACAATTAAGTAGAAAGGTAACAATTTAGTTATCTTTTTATTTTGATTTCTTTGCAAAAAAGTTAAAGTTATGGTAAGATTAAAAAGGTAAGAAGAATACAAAAGATATTAATTTACGGAAATTGGAAGTGATATAAGTGGCATATGATGATAAGTCGATTAAAATTTTAGAAGGACTAGAGGCAGTTAGAAAAAGACCTGGTATGTATATAGGGTCTACTGATAAAAGAGGTCTTCATCATTTAGTATGGGAAATTGTTGATAATGCTGTTGATGAAGCTATTAATGGGTATGGTAATTTGATAAGATTAACTTTAACTAAAACAGGCAGTATACGAATTGAAGATGAAGGACGTGGAGTTCCTTGTGGTATGCATGAAAGTGGAAAAAGTACACCTGAAGTTATTTATACTGTTTTGCACGCTGGAGGTAAATTTGAAACTGATGGATATAAAGTCAGTGGTGGACTTCACGGGGTAGGTGCAAGCGTAGTTAATGCTTTAAGCAAAAAAATGGTAGTAACAATATATAGAGATGGTTTTATACACGAAATTAGTTTTAAAAATGGTGGACACGTAGACGAATCACTTAAAGTGCTAGGACCTTCTAGAAAAACTGGTACCACTGTAGAATTTTGGCCCGATCCCGAAATATTTGATACAGTTAAATTTAACTTTGGTACAATTGAAGAAAGAATGCAAGAAAGTGCATTTTTAATAAATGGACTAACTATTGAAATAAATGATGAAAATGATGATAAACACGTTGACTTTCATTATGATAATGGACTTGTTAGTTTTGTAGAATATATTAATGAAAATAAGACTCCTCTTCATAAAGTTATTGATATGTCTGGAGAAAAAAGTGGAATAGATGTTAAAATAGCAATGTGTTATACTGATTCATATAGTGAGAATATAGTATCGTTTGTTAATAATGTTAAGACAATAGATGGAGGAACACACGAAGTTGGTTTTAAAACTGCTGTTACTAAAGTATTTAATGAGTATATTAAAAATAATAATTTACTTAAAGGTAAAAGTACTCAGTTAGAAGGATCAGATACAAGGGAAGGACTTACTGCTGTAATAAGTGTAAACATACCAGAAAGCTTGCTTCAATTTGAAGGGCAAACTAAAGGTAAACTTGGAACACCTAGTGCTAAACCTGTAGTAGAAAGTATTGTATATGAAAAACTAACATATTTTCTTCAAGAAAATAAAAGTGTAGCTTCATTAATAATGGATAAAGCTCTTAAAAGTAAAGTAGCAAGAGAAGCTGCTAGAAAAGCAAGAGAAGAAGCAAGAAATGGTAAATCTAAAACAGACAAGAGTAAAGTATTAAATGGTAAACTCACTAAAGCTGCTGGAAAAGATCCTAAGAAAAATGAACTATTCTTAGTAGAAGGAGACTCAGCAGGTGGAAGTGCTAAAACAGGTAGAAACCGTGAAACACAAGCAATACTACCTTTAAGAGGTAAAGTTTTAAACTGTGAAAAAGCAAGTACTAATGATATAAATGCTAATGAGGAAATTAATTTAATAATTCAAACAATTGGTGCTGGAATAGGTAATGATTTTAATCCAGATGATTCTAACTATGGAAAAGTAATTATTATGACCGATGCTGATGATGATGGAGCGCATATTCAAGTACTTTTAATAACTTTCTTTTATAGATTTATGAAAGGTCTTATAGAAAATGGTATGCTTTTTATAGCTAATCCACCTCTTTATAGTATTGAATATAACAAGACTAAAGAGTATATTGGTACAGATGAAGAATTAAATGAAATTAAAAAGAAGATTAAGGGTCAATATAAAATTAATAGATTTAAAGGTTTAGGTGAAATGGATGCAGAAGAGTTATTTGAAACAACAATGGATCCTAAACATAGAAGTTTAATTAAAGTAACTATTGAAGATGCTATGCTTGCTGAAAAGAGAGTTAGTACTTTAATGGGAGATAAAGTAGAGCCTAGAAAAGAATGGATTAATGAAAATGTTGACTTTACTTTAGAAGATGATTTTAGGAGGTAATTATGGCAAAGAAAAAAGAAGAAACAATAGTAGAAAAAATATATGATTACACTCTAGAAGAAATAATGGGGGATAGATTTGGTAGGTATGCTAAAAGTATTATTCAGGATCGTGCTATTCCAGATGTAAGAGATGGACTTAAACCAGTTCAAAGAAGAATACTTTGGAGTATGTATGAAAGTAAGAATACTTATGATAAACCATTTAGGAAAAGTGCCAAAGCAGTCGGAGATATAATGGGACATTACCACCCTCACGGGGACTCTTCAATATATGATGCTTTAGTTCGTTTGAGTCAAAGATGGAAAATGAGAGAACCTCTTGTAGAAATGCATGGTAATAATGGGTCTATTGATGGAGATGGACCAGCAGCAAGTAGGTATACTGAAGCAAGACTATCACGTCTTTCTAATGTAATGCTTTCTGATATTAATAAAGATTCAGTTAAAATGACACTTAACTATAGTGATGAAGACTTAGAACCAACAGTTTTACCTGCACATTTTCCTGCACTTCTTGTAAACGGATCAACTGGTATAAGTGCGGGATATGCTACTAATATTCCACCACACAATTTAGCTGAAGTTATAGATGGTACTATTAAAAGAATAGATAGTCCAAACTGCAGACTTGAAACTATATTAGAAATAATAAAAGGGCCAGACTTTCCAACTGGCGCAGTGGTTGAAGGAAAAAATGGACTAATAGATGCATACACAACTGGTAAAGGTAAAGTTGTTGTAAGGGCAAACTATGAAATCATAGAAGAAAAAGGTAAGAAACAAATATTAATTAAAGAAATACCTTATGAAGTACTTAAAGAAACTTTAAAGAAAAAGATTGAAGATATTAAAAGTGATAAAAAAGTAGATGGTATAACTGATGTAATAGATGAATCAGATAGAATCAATATGGCTCGTTTAGTTATAGAACTTAAAAAAGATGCTGATGCTGAACTTATAATGAACTATTTATTTAAAAATACTGATCTTCAAATCAATTACAATTTTAATGTTGTTGCTATTGTTAATAAAAGGCCTAAAACATTAGGTATTCTAGAAGTATTAGATGCTTTCATAGAACATAAAAAAGAAGTAGTAATTAATAGAAGTAAGTTTGATCTAGAACATTCTAAGAAAAGACTACATATAGTAGAAGGTTTTATTAAGGCTATAGATATACTTGATGAAATAATTAAAACTATTAGAAGAAGTAAGAATAAAAGTGATGCAATAGATAATTTAGTTAAAGAGTATGATTTTACTACTGAGCAAGCAACTGCTATTGTAATGATGCAACTATATAAACTTACTAATACAGATATTACTGACTTAAAAAATGAACATGCTGAACTATTAAAATTAATTGATTATCTAAACAAGGTAATAAGTGATGAAGATGTACTAAAAAGTGTTATAAAAGAAGAACTTAGAAGTATTAAGAAAGAATTTGCTACACCTAGAAGAACTATTATTAAAGATGAAATTACTGAGATAAAGATAGATGAACTTAGTATGATTCCTAAAGAAGATTATATTGTAAGTGTTAGTAAAAGTGGTTATATTAAAAAACTATCTATTAAAGCATATAATCAAAATAATGATACTGATTTTGCACTTAAAGAAAATGATTATTTAATTGGACTTTACAAAATTAATAATATAGATACTATTATTTTAATAACTAATTTAGGTAATTATTTGTATTTACCTGTTAGAGATATAACTGAGTGTAAGTATAAAGAAATTGGTAAACATATCAGTAGTTACATTACTTTATCAGAAGGAGAGGTAATAGTTAGTTCATTTGGTATAAAGAAATTTGATAATAGAACTATAACATTATTTACTAAAGATGGTCTTGTTAAGCAAACAGAATTAAGTTTACTTCCAGTAGCAAGATATTCTAAACCGATGACTATATTTAAACTTAAAGATAATGATGAAGTTATATCTGCTTCTCTTAATGACGGGGTTGTTTACATTATAACTGAAAACGGATTTGCCCTTAAATTTAGTAAAGAAGAAATACCTGTTGTTGGACTTAAAACAAGTGGTGTTAAAGGTATTAAACTTGTTAATGATAAAGTTGTATCTGGTTTTGTTACAAATGATAATCACGAATATATAACTATATTTACTGATAAGAATACAGCTAAAAGAGTTAAACTTGATGAAATAGATTTTAGTAAGAGAAGTTTAAAAGGAGATAATATTTTACATAGTCCTAAGAGTAAAAAATATAATATTGTTAAAACTTATGCTGGTACATCTAAAACTAATTATGGACTTATAGATGGAACAGGAGAGTTAATTAAATCAAGTGATATTAATATTATGGATAAGTCAAGTACAGGAAGTACGCTTTCTAAGAAGAATATAGAAGGAGTATTTAAAGAAGCAAGACTTAAAGTAATAGATGATGCACCAGTGGAAACTATGGTCAAAGAAGAAAGTGAAAAACATCTTGAAACTCCTATTAAAGAAGAAGTACAAGAAGTTAAAAAAGAAGAAAAAAAGAAACCTGAAGTAATAGAAACTATGACTATGAGTGACTTCTTTGATGAATTTAAAATATAAAATTGCTGAATGGTATAATTCATTCAGTTTTTTTATTTACTCCTACTGAATTTTACTGACAAAAGTGACACTAAAATTCAGTGGAGTTTCTTTGAATATACTCTTTCGATTGACAAAAAAAGTGAGTAATTATATAATTAGATTATGATAGGAGGAAGAAATATAATGAAAAAAGTGTTAGTTGTTTTAGTGGGGTTACTTGTAATTACTGGGTGTAATAAAAACTCAGATGTTGATAAAAAGGAGGATATACTTTCTTGTTATGTAGATAATAATGATTCATCTGATGGTGTAGTTAGAAGAGAAGTGCAAAATTATGTTTTTAGTGGTGAAAATAATACTTTAAGTAAAATTTATTATGATGAAGTACATACTATTCAAGATTTTGCTAATCATTCTGAAGAAGAAAAAGAAAGTGAACGTATAAATTATAAAACTAACTGGTGTGGAGAAAATTTTAATGCTGATGATTCAGATACTATTTTATCTAAATGTGATGCTAATGTTACTAAAGAAGGTATAACTATTAGTATGGTTTATAAAAAGAGTTATGTGGATGAAATGGCTAAGTTTGATGAATTTAAGAGCAAAGATGCTGCTTATGAAAAATTACAAAAAGATGGACTTAAATGTGAAAAATAAAATATTTTTAATATTAATAGCGTCATTATTAATAGTTGGTTGTGATAAGAAAGATGAAACTAAATTTGAAACTAAACCATTAGAAGTAGTTGATAAAGCTAGTTATAATAATCCACTTGTATGTAAAAAGGTTACTGATGCTACTTATAACAAGATTACTGAATATAAAATATTTGACTTTGATAAAGATGGTAAAGAAGTAACTGGTTACTATGAAATAATTAGTTATGATTATGATGAAAATCAAAGTGAAGAAAACAAATCAAGATATGAAAAATGGTATAACTGCAGTAATGTAAGTAATACAAATTTATATAAATGTGATAATACTTGGGTAAATGATAAAAGATATAAAGTTACTAAAACATATAATCAAGGAAAAATTAGTGGTTTATCTGGAACTTCTTACGAAGAAATGAAAGATTATGTACCAAATGGATTTGAGTGTGAGTAAAAATGAAGAAGTTTTTTAAAGAATTTAAAGAGTTTATCTCTAAAGGTAATGTAGTTGATATGGCTATTGGTGTTATCATAGGAAGTGCCTTTTCTAAAATAGTATCAAGTGTAGTTAATGATTTAATGATGCCTATAATAGGTATAATAATAGGTGGACACGACTTTAGTTCACTTAAACTAACTGTTGGAAGTGCTGAAATAAAATATGGAACACTACTACAAAACATACTAGACTTTCTAATAGTGGCATTTTGTTTATTCCTATGCATAAAATTTATTAATAGGTTTAAGAGAAAAGAAGAAAAGAAAGTAGTAGAAAAAGTAAAAAGTGATGAACTAATAGTATTAGAAGAAATAAGAGATGCATTAAAAAAAGAAACAAAGAAGAAACCTAAAAAATAGGTTTTTTTCTATTTATGGGGGTTATATGAAAAAAAGAATTATATATGCTATTATATTAATATTTATTTTAATTACTATTCTTTTTATTATAAATATTAAAAAGAATAACAAAAATACTTTAACTTTATCTTATGAAATTAGAAAACTAAATGGTATAGAGTATCCTTATTTTAACTATGATAAATTAGATATAGAAATTAATAAAATAATTAAAGAAAATATTTTTGATAATATGGAATGGAAAGTAAATAAAAGTAATAAAGTAATAAATGTATTTTTTAAATTTAATTTAAATGGTAACACTTGGTATAAAAGTATTAATATCAGTTTAAATAAAGGGGATATTCTAGATAATAAAGAGATTCTTGATTATAACTTGCTTGGTGACGTTATCCTAAATAAATTTGAAAGTAAGTATTCTAAAAGTATATATAAAATTATAAAAGATAATAATTTTAAAAATGCTTCACTATTAATTGATAATAAAGGTATAACTATCTATTATGATAAAACACTTTTTAAAAATATAATCTATGAAGTATTTATTACTTTGAAAGATGAAAATAATATAAATGCTTTTAATAATAATTATGATAAAGTAGTAGCTTTTACTTTTGATGATGGACCAGGTAAATATACTACTCTTATTATGAAAGCACTTTTAGAGAATGACTCAAAAGCTACTTTTTTTGAACTAGGTGAGGCTATGAAATATAATCAAGAAATAACTAGAGAACTATATTTTAATGGAATGGAAGTGGGGTCTCATACATATAGTCATAAAAACTTAAATATACTTTCTTTTGAACAAAGAATGAGCGAGATTAATAGTACTAATATAATTTATAACGAAATAACTAAGGATAATATAAAACTTTTAAGACCTCCTTATGGTATAACTGATAAATCTTTACTTAAAGAAGTAGATACTCCAATAATTCTTTGGAATCTAGATACTAAAGATTGGCTTTATAGAGATGAAGATAAAATATATGACTATATAGTTAATAATATAAAAGATGGTAGTATTATTCTAATGCACGATATTCACGAAGAAACTCTAGAAGCTGTAAAAAAAGTATTGCCACATCTAAGAGAAATAGGTTACAAAATTACTACAGTAAGTGAACTCGCTAGTGAAAAAGGAGTAACTTTGGAAAAAGGTAAAATATATTCTTCTTTTACTTCTAATTGACTTTTTCTTAAAATACATTATAATACTACATTGTGGTGAAGAAAATGATATATTTTGATGAAATACTTCCTAATTTATTGAGTAATAATGAAGTGCTTGAATTAATTAAAAAAGCTAAAAATGGAGACATAGAAGCTAGAAATAAAATAATTGAACATAATATTAGATTAATTGTGCATATAGTAAATAGTAAATTTAATATATCTGAAAATGAAAGGGATGATTATTATCAAACTGGTGTGTTTGGTGTTATAAGGGCTATTGATAAGTTTGATTTTGATAGAAATGTTATGTTTTCTACTTTTGCTGCTAAATGTATTTTTAATGTGCTTTATGAATTTGCTTGTCAGAATAACAAAAATAATAAAGTAATTTCTTTAAATGTCAAGGCTAATCTTAATTCAGATAGTAATGAAGAGTTAATGAATATTATTATGTCTGATGAGAATATTGAAAGCAATTTTATTGATAGAGAAACTATTAATCTTGTAAGAGAGGCTATTGAAAAAATACCAAATGAAACTGATAAGAAAGTAATAAAAATGTATTATGGAATTAATCATAAAAGAATGGGTCAAAGAGAAATTGCTAAGCTTTTTAATTGTTCACCCCAAAATATATCACTAAGACATTTAAGAGGAATAAACTCTTTAAAAGGTATAATTATCAAAGAAGGTATTGTTGAAGTTTCTTCAAATAAATTAGTAAAAAGAATATAAATCACTTGCTAAATATGTTAAAAAATGTTATTATTTTAACTGTAGAAGATATACGAATTTTCGCAAATCTTCAAAAAAATAAGGACGAGTGATAGATATGAAAAACAATGTATTAGTACAAAATATTGCACTTGGGGGGGGGGTTATTTCTAAGTAAAATAAACCCTAGTTGTTTTTCATGTGCTTTAAAGTGATAGGATTATCCTATCTCTTTTTGATGTTTAAAAAAAGAGAAGAGGTTAGTATGAAAAGAAAATTATTTATAATTTTAAGTACTTTAGTTTTAATAATAACTTTAATATTTTCTTTTGCATTTAAAGATAATAAAGAAAATAATAAAGAAATATCTAAAGTAGAAAAGATACTTTCTAAACCTGAAGGTATACAGGCTTATACTTTAAACGGAGAAAAAACAAATAAAGAATTTAATGATCTTATAAATAACTATGTACTAGATAAAATAACTTGTAAGAATGGAACTATTGCTACTTATAATAAAGAAACTAATGAAGTAAGTCTATCTAATATACATATGCCTGATTATTGCACCATGAATTTTAGATATACTATATATGGTAAGTTACTAGCTGATAATTCGACTATAAAAACCAGGACTGATTTTAGCACTGTTTTTTCAGAAGAAAATACAGGAATATTATATAAATCTACAGAAAAGAGTGTACATAATACAGTTGATACAACAGTGTATTACTTTGCAGGAAATGCTAAAAACAATTGGGTTAAGTTTGCTGGTTACTACTGGAAAATAGTGAGAACAAATGAAGACGGAAGTATAAGATTATTATATCATGGCACTAGCCATGATAGTACAGAGAGTTATATTGGTAAATCTTCTTTTAATAGCCTAGCAAATAATCCAATGTATGTAGGATATATGTATGGAACAAGTGGAACACTTGCTTCAAACAGAACGAATGAAAATGATAGTACTATAAAAGGAATAATAGATACTTGGTATAGCAATAACTTAAGTAGTTATGCTAAATACTTAAGCAAAGAAGCAGTATACTGCAATGATAGAGAAATAGGGAGCGGTACTTATAATTTAGGAAGTGACATGTTTACATTTGCATCCAGAAGTAGACTAGAAAATAAGACACCAACATATAATTGTACAAATGTAAAAGATGCATTTTCAGGAAGTAATAGTGAAGCAAAACTTAAATATCCGATAGGCTTAATAACAACAGATGAATTAAATTTTGCTGGTGGAGTATTTTGGGTTAACAATGCTAATGTTTGGTATTTTAGAAACTCTAAAGAAGGAAAACTAGAAACCAGCCCCGAAATTGGAGTTGATACTGAAAGTTCTTATAGTTCAACTGGATCGGCTCAATGGTATGCAATGAGCCCGGGAGATTATGGTTATAATGGAAGTGCATTTATGTTCAGAGTTAATGGCTCTGGGGGTATTGGAGATTATAGTAATCGTGATTTATCTAATTCTTTTGCTGTTAGGCCTGTTATTAGTTTAAAAGGAAATTTAGTTTGGAAAAGTGGAAATGGTAGTAGTGCTTCTCCTTACGAAGTAGAAGATTTACCACTAACACTAAGTGAAAAACTTCTTGCTGATAATCCAACTGTAAAAACAAGAACAGACTTTAGTACAACATATACAGAAACAAATATAGGAACTTTATTTAAAAGTACAGAAAGCATAGCTGGGAGTTCCCCTGAAACCGTATATTATTTTAGTGGAGATGCAAAAAACAATTGGGTAAAGTTTGGAAGATGGGAAGAAGATAAAATATTATATTACGGGGTTTTTGACATTAGTTCTGGTGAAAGCATTAAATATTCTAACACACTAGAGGAATGTAAGGCATCTCTTTATTCTTCTGACTATACATGTAACAAATTTATTATAGCCAAAAAAGGGGATCCAATGTACTGGAGGATAGTTAGAACGAACTATGACTCTAGCATAAGATTAATTTATCATGGCACCTCTCCTTATGGAAATAATAGTTTTATAGGAACAAGTGCATTTAGTAATTATACTGGTGATCCATTGTATGCGGGATATATGTATGGTACAAGTGGAAGTTTAGAAAATAACAGGCTTAATACTAATTCTAGTGTAATAAAATTATTTTTAGAGAATTGGTATAGTAATAATTTAAATAGTTATTCAAGATATATAAGTAAAAATGCTGTTTACTGTGGTAATAGAACTTTAGCTGGAGGCAACACTTATTCTCTTAATTCTTCCTTTCATTATTTAAGTAGTGGAAAACAGCATAATAATGTAGCATACTATGATTGTGAAAGTCTGCAAGATTCTTTCAGTGCAAAAGGTGCGGGCATAGGAAATTCACAATTAGAAAAACCTATAGGTCTTATTACTTACGATGAACTTGTTTTTGCTGGAGCACGATTTGGAGAAACGATGGATAAAGGCTATATATTCTTAAATGCAAAAAATGAAACTTCCGTTTATGACCGCCCATGGTTAACAATGTCACCACAATTTTATGGTACTAATCATACGGCAATATTCTATCTCAATAGTAGGAAACAATTTCTGGGGCTTTTAGGTGGATATGATGTTCGTGAAAATGAAAGTAACCTGACTGTACGCCCAGTTATATCAATAAAATCTGATGCTTTATACTCTAAAGGAAATGGAAGTCCAGAAAATCCTTACGAAATAGTTTATAATTAGTACAATATAAAGTACTTGAGTACAGATGCAGTATATTGTAATGACAGAAGTGAACAAACAACAGGCACATATAATACGGGAAGTTCACCATTTAACTATGCAGCATATGGAAGATTAGAAACAAATAAAACACCAAGTTATAATTGTATAAATATAAATGATGCGTTTTCAAGTAGTATAGCAGGAGGAG
>CAKOHL010000026.1 GCA_934085635.1 uncultured Bacilli bacterium
CTAATATTTTACGTACCACAGTTTATATTCTTAATAATAAGTATTGTAAGAGCAATAGGTTTTGATATAAAGAAATTTGACTTTAAAAAAGATCTAGAAGACTTAGATATAGCAGAAGAAGACCAAGAAGAAATAGAAGTAACCCTAGGTAGTCAAGGTTACAAAGTAAAAAGATGGTTTAGGAAAAGTATAAGAGAGTTTGGTTACTACATAAGGGAAAATAAATTCTTTTTTGGTGTAATATGCGCAGTGGGGTTACTTGTATTAACATTAGTTATTTACTTAAACAGAAATGTTTATAGTAAAACATATACAGAAACTGAAAATTTAGACATAGATGGTTTAATATTTAATGTAAAAGGTTCATACATAACAAACCTAGATTATAATGGAAACACGCTCGATAAAAATAAAAGATTTGTAGTAGTGAAAGTAGAAATAGAAAACACTAACACAGTAAGAACAGAACTAGACACAGAAAACTTATTACTTGACCTTGATACAGAAAAATACTATCCAAGATTCACGGTAAATGCAAGTTTTGTTGATATAGGCGAGGGAATAACCGAAAACAAGACAATTTATACTGGAGAAAAAAAAGAATACCTAATAATATTTGATGTACCTAAAGATATCGTATTTAACCGTGCGGCTCTAAGGCTAAACCAAAGTGTAGATGTTATAAAAGGTGAAATCAAAACTAGATACAAAGAAGTTATTCTAAAAGTAGACGAACTATTTATGGAAGACACAAACGAAAAATATAAAACTAACGAAATAGTTGATTTAAAGGACACTATGCTAAAAAACAGCAATGTTAAAGTTAAAAGTTATACACTAAATGATTCCTTTACCGAAACATTTGAATATACAGTAGGAAATAAAAAATATACTGGAAGTAAAATAATAAAACCAGACTCAATTGGCAAAGGTACAAGAACTATAATGAAACTTGATTTAGATTATACATTAGATGAAAGTCTATACATAAATAAATATATTGATAGTAAAAGTGATTTCTTTAACTATTTTGGAAAAATAATATATAATTATGATGGAACTATAAAAACAGTAAAACCAGTAATAAAGGAATATAATGGTATGAATTTAAATAGTATATATATGGAAGTACCTGATGAAATAAAAAAAGCAAGTAGTATTAAAGTAGAAATTTGCATAAGAAATAAAAAATATTTGATAAATTTGTAATTTTCTCTTTTAAAGTAACATATTATTTGGTATAATGATGTTACTTTGATGGACTCGTAGCCAAGAGGCTAAGGCATCGGACTGCAACTCCGCGAGCGCCGGTTCGACTCCGGCCGGGTCCTCCAATAAAGAATAAAACCCCGATAAAACGGGGCTTTTTATTTGCAATTTTGACATTAGAAAAATTTTAGGTTTTATTTATAAAAAAATTTAGGCCTAAGTAACTTAAGTTGTCTTTTTATATTTTTGCTCCTTTTTTATTTCTTGACTACCAATACTCCAAATCATATGTTAAAATATAATTAATAACAAATTTAAGGAGGAAATATGACACTGGTAATAATGGCTGCTGGAATGGGAAGTAGGTTTGGAGGTTTAAAACAGCTCGAGCCCGTGGGCCCAAATGGAGAATTTATAATAGATTATTCTATATATGATGCAATAAGATGTGGATTTGATAAAGTAGTATTTATAATTAAAAAAGAAAATCTAGAAATATTTAGAGAAACAATTGGAAAAAGAGTAGAAGACAAAATAAATGTAGAATACGTATTTCAAACTAATGAGAATACACCTATTGCTATACCAAAAGAAAGAGTAAAACCACTTGGAACTGGACACGCTATTTTATGTTGCAAAAATGTAGTAAAAGAAAACTTTGCCGTAATAAATGCAGATGATTTCTATGGTTACAATGCTTACAAAAAACTATCTGAATTTTTAAAAAACACCTCTTCAGAATTTTCTATGGTAGGTTATTTACTTAAAAACACTTTAACTAATAAAGGAAAAGTAAAACGTGGAATATGTGAAGAAAAAGATGGATATTTATCTAAAATAACTGAAAGTGAAGTTGGAAAAACAAATGGAATCTATGAGGCAAAAGCCCTAGAAACAGGAGAAAAAGTAAAAGTAGAAGATAATACTTTAGTATCGATGAATATGTTTGGATTCACACCTTTAATATTTGACCTACTTGAAAAAGACTTTGAAAATCACTTAAAAACTAAAGACATAATGACAAGTGAATATCTAATGCCAGCAGAAGTATCTAAATACATAGAGGAAAATCTAGTAAAAGTAAAAGTACTAGAAACTGATGCTAAATGGTTTGGAATAACTTACAGAGAAGACAAAGAAGAATTTCAAAATGAAATAAAAAAATTAGTAAAAGCAAAAGAATATGGAGAAGCACTTTGGAAATAAGGTGCTTTTTTTAATTAATGTTTGACTTACTAAAGTAGTTAGTATTATAATATTGTTGAATAGTCAACAAGGAGTAGAGAATGGATGAAAATATAACCTTAGAAATTGTTTCTATTAAAAAGAATTTATATAAAATATTAACAGATAAAATTAAAAAATATAATTTGAATCTAATTGAAGGCATATACTTAATTATCATTGATAATAAGAAAAATGTTAGTTTCAAAGAGTTAACTATGAATGCTAGATGTGACAAAGGTATGACCACAAAAGTAATAAGTAGTTTGAAAGAAAAAGGACTAGTTATATTTGAAAACAAAGAGTATTCTCTAACTCCACTTGGAACTAAAACAGGCAAAAAAATACTAAAAATATTTGAATCATTAAAAATAGAACTAATAGATAAATTTGGACTTGATGAACTTACTAGTCTTAAAAATGAATTAAAAAGACTAAACAATATATTGGAGGAAATAATATGCTAGAATTAAAGAAAATAAAGAAAACTTATAATGCAGGTGGACTTAAACAAAATGCATTAAACAGTGTAAGTATAAAATTTAGAAAATCAGAATTTGTATGTATTCTAGGCCCATCTGGAAGTGGTAAAACTACTCTTCTAAACGTACTAGGTGGACTAGATAACTATGATGATGGGGACTTGATCATAAATGGAAAATCCACGAGGAAATTTAAAAGCAAAGACTGGGACGAGTACAGAAACAATGTAATTGGCTTTATATTTCAAAGTTATAACTTAATTGGCCACATATCAGTACTTGCTAACGTAGAATTATCTCTTAAACTTTCAAGCGTTCCTAAAAAAGAAAGAAGACAAAAAGCGCTAGAAGTACTAGAAAAAGTAGGACTTAAAAATCATATACATAAAAAGCCAAATGAACTATCTGGTGGACAAATGCAAAGAGTAGCAATCGCTAGAAGTTTAGTAAACGATCCAGAAATAATACTAGCAGATGAACCAACTGGTGCATTAGATACTAAAACAAGTAAAGACATAATGGACCTAATCAAAAAAGTGTCTAAAGGAAAACTAGTAATAATGGTAACTCACAATGAAACCCTAGCAAAAGAATATGCAACAAGAATAATAAACTTAAAAGACGGAAAAATAACTGGAGACACTAATCCATATGATGAAAAAGAGGACGAAAAGAAAGACTATAAATTCAGAAAAACAAAAATGAGTTTCAAAGAAGCTTTAATGTTATCATTAAATAACATACTAACTAAAAAGGGAAGAACAATATTAACAGCTTTCGCATCAAGTATAGGTATCATAGGAATAGCATTAATACTTGCACTTTCTAACGGCTTTGACAAAAAAGTAAACGAGTATGAAAAAGGCATAATGTCAGCAATGCCAATAATTATTTCCAAAGAAAGTATGAATATGGATGAAGAAACAATCTCCAACTTAAAGGGAGAAAACAAAACGGAATATCCAAGTGAAGAGTATGTAGTGTCAAAAAAGAACGATATGGACTTAATGACAAGAACTAACAATCTAACTAAAGACTATATAAATTACATAATGAAAACACCTAAAGAATATGCGTATGGAGTGAGTTTCTATAGTGCCAAATCATTTAACATAATAAATGAAGACAAAGAACTAATTGACAGTTCGAAAGTTAACCTAGGAAGCGTGCCATATTCATTTGATAAAACCGCGCCAAATCAAGTTTTAGATGCATACTATGATGTTCTAAAAGGAAGGATGCCACAAAGTAAAGATGAACTTGTACTAATAGTAAATGCTTACAACGAAGTAGATGAAAATGTACTAAAAGCACTAGGATTAGATGGAAAAGAAAAAATATCATTTGATGAAATACTAAATAGCACCCTAAAAATAGTGCCTAATGATAGCTTATATAAAGAATATAATGGACTATTTATTAAAAATAATAATATGGATGAATTATATGAAAACAGTATAAACCTAAGGGTCGTAGGCATAATAAGAGCAGGAGAACAGTTTCCTGCATTCGTACAAAACTCAAGCCTATGTTACACAAGTGAATTTAACGACTATTACATCGATCTAAATGAAAATTCAAAAATAGTCAAAGAACAAAGAAAAAAAGACTACAACATATTAACCGGTATGCCATTTGATGAAAGTATGACTAAAGAAATATTTCTAAGTTACTTAGGAGCAGATGAATTACCAATGATGATCTACTTATATCCTAAGGACTTTGAAAGCAAAGATGATTTATTAAAATATCTAGATGATTACAATACTAACTTAAAAGAAGAAGACAAAATAGTATACATAGATCAAGCAGAAATGATAAGTAATATGAGTGGTTCTATAATGTCAGCAATAACAATAGTATTGGTAGCATTTTCATCAATATCACTTGTAGTATCATCTATAATGATAGGTATAATCACATATATATCAGTACTAGAAAGAACAAAAGAAATTGGTGTACTAAGAAGTCTTGGTGCAAGAAAAAAAGACATAACAAGAGTATTTAACGCAGAAACATTTATAATAGGTATCACATCAGGACTAATAGGAGTAGCAATAGCTTTGTTACTTACAATACCAGCAAATATAATAATATACAATCTAACTGAATTAAAACGAGTTGCAAGTCTAAACCCATTACACGCAGTTATATTGATAATAATAAGTATGACTTTAACACTAATAGGTGGATACATTCCAGCTCGCATAGCTAGTAAAAAAGATCCAGTTAAAGCATTAAGAACTGAATAAGGAAGGAATTAATTATGCATAAAATATTTATATACGTAGCACTATTTTTGATATATTCATTTATAGGTTGGCTTGCAGAAGTTGGAGCATTTCTAGTAAGTGATAAAAAGTTTGTAAACAGAGGATTTATGGTAGGACCAGTAGTACCTATATATGGCACAGGTGGTATGCTAATAACATTATTCTTAACTAAATACTATGATGAACCAGTAACACTATTTTGTATGGCAGTAATCATATGTTCAATACTTGAATACTTTACTAGCTACCTAATGGAAAAACTATTCAAAACAAGATGGTGGGACTACTCAAATAAAAAATTTAACATCAATGGAAGAGTATGTTTAAGTAATCTAGTACTATTTGGCATAATGGGCCTTGTAATGATATATCTAGTAAACCCATTTCTAATTAACATACTTAACAAAATTGACATAGGAGTATTAAAAGTAGTAGTAAGCATATTAGTTATAATATTTATGACTGACTTATTTCTATCACTAAGCATAATAAGTAAAATTAAAAATGTTGGTAAAACAGTACTAAAAGACAGCACTGAAGAAATAAGCGCAAAAGTAAAAGAAGTGCTATTAACTAAAGGTAAACTAACAAGTAGATTTGCAAAAGCTTTCCCTAACTTTAGAGTAAATGTTAACAGTTATATGAAAAAAAAGAAAAAGAAAAATAAAGAAAACAACTAAAAGGTTCTTGAATAAAGAATCTTTTTTAATAGGAATAACTCATAAAATAATGACAATTAAAAAGAAGTCTGATAAAATAGAACTATAATCATAGGAGGCATAGGTATATGAATTAAAAATATAAAAACGTGAAAAATAATTGTTAATGGAGGTAAGAAAATGAATTGGACAATAATTTTAATTATGGTTTTAATAATAATCTTGTTATACTTTATTATAACATTCAACAAATTTATAAAACTTAACAACATAGTAAAAGAAAGTTTTGCAACAATGGACGTATACTTAAAGAAAAGATGGGATTTAATCCCAAACTTAGTAGAGGTAGTAAAAGGATACGCTAAGCACGAAGAAGACACATTTAAAGAAATATCAAAGCTAAGAACAGGAAACTATGACAATCTTTCATATGAGGAAAAGATAAAAACTAACGAAGAACTAAATAATAGTCTTAATAAACTATTAATGTTAGTAGAAAACTATCCAGAATTAAAGGCTGACAAAAGTTTCTTAACTTTAAATGACAACCTTGTAAAAACAGAAGATGAAATTGCTCAGTCAAGAAAATACTACAATGCAGTAGTAAAAAACTATAATAATAAAGTTGAAATGATTCCAAGTAATATAGTTGCTAAAATACTTGGTTACAAATCAAAATTAATGTTTAGTGTTACAGATGAAGAAAGAAAAAATGTAAAGGTGAATTTATAATGGCAAGAAAAGGAAAGGTTGGTAATGTTTTATCTAAAGTATTTGGATTCTTTTTCTTTGGATACTTAGGTATTATGATACTTGGTGGAGCATTTGGAGCAATAACATCGCTATTTGGTAGTGACGATGAAAATCTAAGTTTAGCAGATGGTTTCACAATATCAAAATATAATGTTGTACTAGATGTAAAAGAAGATAACAAAATAGATGTAACTGAAAACATAACAGTAAACTGGACTTCAAAATACCATCACGGAATATACAAATTCACACCCGAATGGGCAAAATACACAAATAAAAATGGTAACACAATAAAAAGAAAATCAATAATTACAGACTTAAGATCAACAAGTGACCCATACACTACAGACTGGGTAAAGAAAAAAGCAAGAATAAAAATAGGAGATCCTAAAGAATATGTAGACTTAGGAGAAAAAACATACGTAATTAAGTATAAATACGATATGGGAAGTGATCCATATAAAAAATTTGATGAATTCATATATCACGCATTCGGAGACTACTGGGGAACAGAAATTAAAAATGCCGAAATACAAATAAATATGCCAAAAAGTATAGAAGGATATAATGTTAATTTCTTCACTGATAAAAACAGAATAGATAATGTAACAGATTATGTAGATTATGAAGTGGTAGGAAGGACATTAAACGCAAAATTTAATCAAGAAAAATATACAAACGCTCAAAAAGAAGAATACTGTTCTAATAAAATCAACATAGTAAATGGTATATGCGATTTTGACGAAGACAGCTACTTTAACAAAAAACTAAAAAAATCATTAACAGTTGATATAGAACTTCCAGAAGGATATTTTGCTAAAGGAAGCTGGAACTATGGATGGAGTTCATTTATAATTACTTTAATAATTTTTGCAATCACTGCCTTCACAATATATAAGTGGAAAAAATATGGCAAAAACTATCCAAAACCTGCACAGACAGTAGAATTCTATCCGCCTAAATCTATGAGCTCAGCTGAAGTAGGTTATATATATGGCAAACAACCAAGTAAAAAACTAACAATATCATTAATCGTACAACTAGCTAGTAAGGGTTACATAAAAATAGATGAAATAAAAGATAAGAAAAAACAAATACAAATAACAAACCTAGCACCAACAAGACCTTTGGAACTATCATCATTTGATTCAACACTTCCAAAAAGATTGATAGAAGTAAAAAAACTTAAAGATGCAGATGATCACTTAACAAAAAAAGAAACCACAATGATGAAATACCTATTCAAAAAAGAAGATACAAAATCACTTGATACCAATATAGAAAAATTTAATGCTGTAAGAGATAGTCTAGTTTCAAAAGGCTATATCAAAGTGTTAAGTGACAATGAATTAGATAGATTATCTGATATAGAAACAAAAAGAAAAGAATATGATGAGAAGGTAAAAGAATACCAAAAAATAATGCTAGAATATCACGAAAAAATGGGTAAAATGCCTAGTCTAACTGATCTCGAAAGAACAGTGTACGATAGATTATTCGAAAAGGAAGATGTAATCATTTTAAGTGAGCACAAAACATTCTATAAAGCATTTGATGATGTTGAAAAATCACTAAAATCAAAATTAAAAGACACTATTCACGATAAAATAGCAACTAAAAAAATGATCTCATCTATAATAACTACTATAATAGTAGCCCTCTTAAGCCTAATATCTTATAAATTTGTAGAAGACTTAAGTCCAAGCTGGAATATTTTATACACTTTATCATTTATATGTATTGTAATAAACGCATTCTTTACTATATTTATGAAAAGAAAAACAGAATATGGGGAGCAAATAACATCACAAATAGAAGGATTTAGAAACTTTTTAATAACAGCAGAAAAACCAAAACTAGAGGCATTAGTAGAAGAAGACCCTAATTATTTCTATAATATCTTACCATATACATATGCTCTTAACGTATCTAAAAAATGGATCAAGAAATTCGAAGATATTCCTATGCCAGAAATGGATATGGGTAACTTTGACTATAGTAGTGACTGGGCATACAATGATTTATATAGTAATGTTTATCGTCCAGAACCAGTATATACAGGAAGTAATTCATCAGGTTGTTCATCATGCGGAGGAGGATGCTCTTCTTGCGGTGGTGGCTGCTCATCTTGTGGCGGCGGTGGATCGTGGTAAAAAGATTCGTACTTCAGTGGCACCTTAGTGAAACTTGTAATCTAAAATGCTTACATTGCTATCAAGAAAATCATAAACCAATCCAACTAACCTATGATAAATTTATTAACATATATAATCAGTATAAAGAATTATTATCAAAATTAAAAATGAAAGGCCACATTAATTTAACTGGAGGAGAACCACTTTGTAATCCACACCTTTTCAAAATATTAGATTTAATAAAAAAAGATGAAGACTTAATAACATTCTCAATATTAACAAATGGAACATTAATAAATGAAGAAATTGCAAAAAAAATTAAATCTTATAATCCAAATTATGTTCAAGTTAGTCTTGAAGGTGGCAAAAGTACAAATGATTACATAAGAGGAAAAGGTACATATGAAAGTATAGGTAAGGGAATAGATAACTTAAAAAAACAAAATATATTCACATCTATTTCCTTTACTGCCACTACTCTTAATTACAAAGAGTTTCCAAAAGTAGTAAAATATGCTAGAAAACATAAAGTAGATAATGTTTGGTCTGACAGATATATTCCACTAGGCGATAATATAGATAAACACTTAGCCTTAAACCTAAATCAAACTAGGGAATATCTAGACATAATGAACAATGAAAGAGAAAAATTAAGAAATAAGAGAAATAATCATACTAGCATATCAATGTACCGAGCACTACAGTTTCAAAAAACTAATGACTTTGCATACGGATGCACTGCAGGTGACACTCTTTTAACTGTAATGGAAAATGGAGATTTAGTCCCTTGCAGAAGAATGCCAATTGTAGTAGGAAATTTACTAAAAGATAATATGTATAATTTATATATTAATAATGAAGTTTTAAAAGAATTAAGAAAGCAAAAAATACCAGATGATTGCAAAGAATGTGAACACTCTGAAATGTGTCACGGTGGATTAAAATGTCTAACATATGCGTTATACAAAGACTTAAATCATAAAGATATTGGCTGTGAACTTTAAAAGAAAATAAATTATAAAAAAGCAGACTTATGAATTTTATTTATTCATTTTCTGCTTTAAATTTATTTTCTTTTTTTAATAATTATGTTTACATTTAAATATAGCAAAACTCTTGCTATTTTTTCATTTACATTATAAACTATATATAGATATAATAAATATTAGCTCAAAAGTATAAAAAGTGAAAGGCTGGGGATTTATATGTTAAAAAGAATAGGCTATTTTATAATAGGAGTAATTTGCTGTTTTTTATTGGGGGTCAATATTAAAGCAGATGTAAAATATACTATAAGTGATAAAAGAAAAGCAGTAGTTGAAACAGCGGAAGCATATTTTAAAAAAGGAAATAGCTATCAATATGATAATTATAGAGAAAACAAATTTAGCTCACCGGAAGAAGCAAATAATAACAACAATGTATATGCAGTATGTAGTTCTTTTATAAATCAAATATATTATAATACCTTCAAACTAACTTCAATCCCTTATTTATCAACTAACTTTATTGAATATGCTAACAAATATTATAAATCAGATAAAAACCAATATTCAAAAAAATCAAATAACGAAGCTGACGGAAAATATATATTAAAATATTATGATTCTTATGACAAATTAAAAAATGAATTTACTAATGTCGAACAAGTAATTAAAGATTGGTCTAATTTTCTAGAACCTGGTGATATAATTATAGTAAATTATAAATTCCTAAGTATGGGACACACTATAATGGTTTATGATGTTGATAAAATTAATCATAAAGTTACTATCATTGAAAACAATGGTAAAGTATATGATATGGATAGCTATGTTGATTCTTATGAAAAAAATGGTTCAATTGCAAAACACGATCTTTATGATTTCTTTAAAAACCTTTATATAGATTCAAAATCAGGGAATCTAATCATAAAACAACTTGCTATAGTGAGATATATTACAGATGATAATAAATACTTATCAACAGCAGGTAATGAGTTAAACCTAGGAATGAATACTGCATCAGTTACAAGAATAAACTATCCTAAAATGAATATAACAAAAAGTTCATCAGTTGCAAATAAAGATGGTAATAAAATAGGAAGTATGAATGTAAATTTAGGAGATACTATAACATATACAATAACTATTAAAAATAATAGTAATGTTGATTATAATAATTTGACTATAGAAGAATACCCTGATACAGTTGTTACTGTTAAAGATAATTTAAATAATTACAGTAATAATAAATTATCTTGGAAAATAGCTAAGATAAAAGCAGGACAATCGTACACAATAAAATATAGTGTTTTGGTACCTAACAGTTCATCATTAAATGGAAAAGTAATTCATTCTACTGGTAAAGTAGGTAACATTGAAAATACAAATATTTATCACTATGTTGGGAAATCTTTATCAAACAGTGATAAAACAAAATTATATGAAATATATCAAAGCGCAAGTAATTTAAGTGATTTAGAATATATAAATTATATTTATAAACAAATAGGATATGACATTAATTTAAATAATATGGATATTAAAGATATTATCGAATATAAAAATGACAGTTCTTTATTAGTAAAAAATACTAAAATAAAGGAATCGAATGCTTCAAAAATGATATTTGGTAACTTCTATGGCTTAGCAATAGGGGCAAATACCGATGTTAATGAACAAAAAATTCACGCTTGGCTAGCTTGGAGAAATAGAAAAGATGATATGACTGTTCAAACAGAAAATACAAAAGAAGTAATGGCTAATTATGCTAATCGTGCAAAAACTATAAATAAGAGCATATTAGAAGTGGGAGACATTATAATTGTAAAAAAAGATGGAGTTCAAAATTCTTACATTTATATAAAAGATTCACTTTTAGTGAGAAAAAATCAATCAGGTTTTTTTGAAAATTACAGTAATGAAAGTTTAAATGTATTTTTAAGAAACTTAGTTGGTAAAAATTATGTGATTCTAAGGCCAGCCCTTGGTGAGTTAAAAAGCACTCAAAAACCTGAAGAGGAAAAAAAGGATAACGAGACAATTAAAGACGACGAAAAGAAAGATAACGAAGGTAAAGGTAACGAGACAATTAAAGACAATGAGAGTAAAGATAATGGAACTGTCAAAAATGATGAGAAGAAGAATAATGAAACTATAAAAAATGACGAGAAGAAAGACAATGAAGTAATTAAGGATGACAGTAAGAAGGATGACAAAACTAATAATGATAGCAAAACAAATGGCAATGAAACAACTGGAGACAATGAAACAAAAGATAATGAAGTAACTGATAATAATGAAAAGGATGATAGTGAAACCGTTGATGAGAAGACAAACACAACTGATAATAATCCTAATAAGATTCAAAATTCAAAAACTCCAATTAATCGCAAAGCATTCATTTATATAATTAGCTCATTTATAGTAATAGTGTCATTAGCAACCTTTGCAAGTCATATTTTCAAACTTTATAAAAAATAAAATTATTGTTTTAAAAGAAATAATTGGAAAAATCAAAATATTACCAAAGGTTAACAAGAACTTGTTGAAGCATAATAAGTTCTTGTTTTTATATAACTAATAAAGTAAATGTTAGCAAAATATAGGTTTTTACATACAATAAATTAGGTGATTTAAATGGCATTAAAAGGTGTTGTAATAGATGCGGGTCATGGAGGATCTGACCCAGGTGCAAATGGGAATGGAATAATAGAAAAAGATTTAACATTGCTTATAAGTAAGTATATGTATGATAGATTAAGAGAACTTGGAATACC
>CAKOHL010000027.1 GCA_934085635.1 uncultured Bacilli bacterium
TTCTATATTCAAAACAATAGTGCGTTTTTCTATTGTTTTTTTATTTGCAATATTATATAATGTATACGAGGAGTGATAGAAAATGGAGTATGCTATAATTGGGATTTTAGTAGTCATATTAATACTTATAATAGTTCTAATTATCAAAGTAAATAAAAATAGAGAAGAAGATATTTCACTAAGTAAAGTAGAAGGAGATATAATTAGAGAAATAGGAGACTTTAAATTAAATTTTTCAAGAGACTTAACAGAAGACTTTAATAAACTTAATGATAGAATCGAAAATAAACTTGAATACATAAATGGTAAAGTAAATGAAAGACTAGATGTTAATTTTGAAAAAACAAATAAAACATTTGCAAACGTTTTAGAAAGATTAGCAAAAATAGATGAAGCTCAAAAGAAAATAGATAACCTCTCAAATGATATCGTAAGTTTACAAAGTGTCTTAACAGACAAAAAAAGTCGTGGTATATTTGGAGAAGTTAACCTTCATCAAATACTTGCAAGTGTCTTTGGAGAAAAAAATAATAAACTTTATAGTCTTCAATATACTTTAAGTACAGGAGTGATTGCAGATGCAATTGTATTCGCACCAGAACCTCTTGGAAGAATATGCATAGATTCAAAGTTTCCCCTTGAAAACTACAGATATATGTTAGAAAAAGGGCTTACTGATGAAGAAAAAATAAGAAGAGAAAAACTTTTTGAAAGCGATGTTAAAAAGCACATAGATGCAATAGGAAGTAAATATGTGTTACCAGGAGAAACAAGTGATCAAGCAATAATGTTCTTACCAGCTGAAGCAATATTTGCTGAAATAAATGCATATCATCCAAACCTAATTAACTATGCATATCAAAAGCACGTATACATTGCAAGTCCAACAACACTTATGAGTTTGCTAACAATAGTTCAAGCAATTTTAATGGGAATGGAAAGAGACAAATATGCAGGAATAATTCATAACGAATTAAATAAACTTGGAGAAGAATTCCTAAGATATAAAGATAGATGGGATAAACTAAGTTCTCATATGGAAACCGTAAGTAAAGATGTAAGAGACATACACATAACAACAGATAAAATAACCAAA
Organism: uncultured Bacilli bacterium; assembly: GCA_934085635.1. GTDB lineage: Bacteria > Bacillota_I > Bacilli_A > RF39 > UBA660 > CAG-628. The sequence goes on from CAKOHL010000027.1 coordinate 1,097, forward strand.
AGATTTACTGAAATCAGTAATGCGAAAATTGATAAAAAACAAATAGAAGGAGGAGAATAAAATGGAATTAGCATTACCTATAATAGTTGTAGTATTAGTAATAATACTAACATCTATAAGACAGATTAATGAATATGAAAGGGGAATAAAATTTAGATTTGGTAAATTTAACAAAATAATGAATCCAGGGTGGAACTTAATCTTACCAATAATCGATTCATTCAAAAAAGTAGACGTAAGAACTAAAGCAGTGGATGTACCCGAACAAGAAGCAATCACTAAAGATAATGTATCAATAAAAATAAATGCAGTACTTTACTATAAAGTATTTGATGCTAGTAAAGCAGTACTTGCAGTAGAAAACTTTAACTATGCAGTAAGTCAACTTGCCCAGACAACAATGAGAAATGCAGTTGGAAGTGTAAGCCTAGACGAATTACTAAGTGAAAGAGACAAAATAAGTAGTGAAATATGTAAAATAGTGGATGAAGCAACAGACCCTTGGGGAATTAAAGTTGAAAATGTAGAACTTAAAGACATAAGCTTGCCAGAAGAAATGAAAAGAGTAATTGCGCGTGTTGCAGAAGCAGAAAGAGAAAAACTTGCAGTAATAACAAAAGCTCACGGAGAAGTAGAAGCAAGTGAAAACTTAAAGAAAGCAGCTGAAAATTTAAGCCAGGCACCAGGTGCTCTACATCTAAGAACACTAGAAACACTAAACGACTTAAGTAGTGACCAAAGTAACACAGTAATCTTCACACTTCCCATCGAAGTATTAAAAGCAGTCGAAGGATTTGGTAAAAAGAATGACTAACGAAGAATTAAAAATTAAAGTAGATGAATTCTTGTCTTCAGGAAATATAAGTGAAGATGTATTATATAATTTAAAAATGTTTATATCAATCGCTATATTATATGAAAAGCTAAGTAAAGAACTTGAAGGAACAAAATTTAATGCAGAAACATTAAAAAACTTACCTAAACTTGATTTATATACAAAAATTGATTTAGTAAAAAATATGTATAAAAAATATGGTTATCCTTTAACTGATGAAATGATTGAAGGAGTTCTATCAAATGGAACAATTGATTTTAGAGAATATGAATATGAAGAAGGCGACTATTTGTCAGTTATACGTTCTGGAGTGGTTGAAGGAAGTGCCGGAATAAGAAATGGAAAAAAATTTGTGTCTTTACCTAACTCAGGATATATCACTGACGCAATACTAATCGCACACGAGTTAGGTCACTATACTATTGGTATACCTGAAACTTCTAGTGACCATATGATTAGTGAAGCATTTGCTATATTCAGTGAATTTCTAATGGAAGACGAACTTTCAAACCTAGGTTATAAAGCTGAAATGGATTATGTAAGAAAACTAAGATTTAGAGATACATTTGCAAAAAACTACTTAATTCCAGTAATGGCAGCAATAAATGTATACTTAACACTTGGAGATTTTGAATATGAAAGTTTTAACAAATTATATAGTAACTTACCTTTGGAAAACTATAAAAAAGACTTAGCAAATGTCAAAGAATTCTTTAATAGACCACCAAGAAAAATAGATATCGATAGATGTTTATACTACACTTTTGGATGCATATATGCTTACTATATGTATGACAGACTAAAAAAGAATCCCGACTTTAAAGAAAACATTTTCAAAGCATACTCTGACCCATACAGGAAAGACTTAAACTCATTTAGTGAAGCACTAGGAATGAATGAAATAAATAAAGATTTAGAAGAAGCTATAAATGCATATATAGATGAAATAAATGAAGAAAAACTAGATAAAAGTGTCTAGTTTTTTTGTCAAAAAAATGTCAAACAAATAAAACTTGTAATTGACAAAATGTTGTGATATTATATTAATAGGAAAATAAGGTGGTTAGTGTGAATAATAATTTTGAAGCAATTAAGAGTTTAATAAGCCTTTTAGTAAAAAAAGCAGGATTTGACTTAGATAAGAACTATAGTGAAGTCGAACTTGAAAAAACTAAAAGTAGCATAGAAGAACTTACTTATGAAAAAAATAACTCAAATAATAAAAAGGAAATATCAAACATAATTGATAACTTGAGAGTAAGACAAGCAAATTGGGAAAACAATGCTGAAATAGTAGGAAAAAGCCTTATAGAAGCATATCAAAGTGGTAAAGATTATCAAAGTATAAAAGCAAGAATTGAACTACTTGGATCACTTGCAGTAAAAGGTACTGAAAACCTAGGTGTTGGTTCTATATATAGCAAATTAACTGAACTCGAGAAAAAATATGAAGAGTTAAATACAAAAATAGAAACAAATGACTACAAAAACTTAAATGAAAAAGAAATGGATGAAAGATACAAAACATATCTTGAAAACAAAATTGCTTCATTTGAAGTAGAAGTAGAAAACTTAAATAAAGAGTTAGAAAGCTTAAGAGACATAGAACTAAAAGATGTAAACATTGTAAACAAAATCAAAGAATACATAGATAAAATGGATAGTGACTTAGAAAGAATAAATAAAGCACTAAGTACATCAGTCAACTCAGACATATCATTTGAAGTATTTGAAAGACTAGAAAATGCCAAAGAAGAACTTGAAGCTAAAAGCACAAAAGATAAAGAAACTCTTTCTAAAGCAGAAAGTATGTTAGACAATGTTAGAAAAAATAGAATAAACATAAATGAAAGAAAAGATTCAATTGAAAGCGAAATAGATAAATTAAATAACAAACTAACAAATGTAAAAATTAAGCTAGATGAAAATGATTACACAAATCAAATAGAAAAAATAATTGATGTAAATGAATTAGAAAGAGTAAGACTTGAACTAGAAAGTCTTAAAAATAAAAAAGATGTTGTATACGTAGATGCTATTAAAGTAAAAGAAGAACTTATAAAAGAATGGAACACATCTCCTGGAAGAACCGAGGTAGAACAAAAGAAAGAAAACCCTGAACCTAAAAATGATGTGGATAACACTATAGTTATTAACACAGAAACAGAAATAAAAGTAGAACCAGAAGAAAAAAATGTTGATAACGAAGAAGTTATAAACACTGAAAACGAAAAAGAAGAAGAAAAAGATAAAGTAGTAGAAGTAGAAAAAGAAAAAAAACATAAAAGAATAGAATTGGATTGGTGATAATATGAATTACAGAGCACTTGAAGACTTAATTGGTATACTAGTAAAAAAATCTGGTTATAAATTAAGTGATTTAAAAGTATTAGAAGATAAAGATTATTTATTAGAAAGAAAAGAATATCTAACTAATGAATGTGATAAACTAAGAAGTAAAATCGAAGAAGACAAATACGTAGACAAAGATAAAAAAACTAAACTTGAAGAAGAAAAGAAATATCTAGAAGATACTTTAAGCTCTCTTCAAAACGACAGTGCTAATTTAAGCTCTAAACTAGAAGACAACAATCTAGATGATGACTCAGAAATAAGAACAAAAGCTAAACTTGATGTAGTAAGTGCTGAAATAGAAAGAGTAAAAGATTCAGTTAAACTAATCGACTTTAAACTAGATAAAAAATGCTACACTGACTCTTACTCTAAATGTAAAGACAAAGTCTTACTAGAAAGCTTGGAAAGTGAAATTAAAAGAATAGATAAATCACTAGACATTAAAGAAAACAATCCTGTATTAATTGGAAATTCACTACTAGACAAATTCAAAAGTGGAGAAAAACTTGAAAGTGTAAGAGAAGAATTAGATTGCTTAATCAAAACAGCAAGAAATAATTATGAACACACTCTTGAAGAAGTAAAAGGAAGTAACATATTTGAACTAATAGACAAATACACTAACAAAAAAAGAAATTTAAAAGATAGACTAGATGATAATGACTATAACGATGAAAAAGAAAAAGAAAATATCTTTGAAAAAAGCAAATATCATAACAAAAGAATTGAAACATTTAGAAGCACTATCGATGGTATAGACAAGAGAAAGCAAGAACTAGAAGTACTTATAGAAGAATCAGAAAACCTATACTTAAATACAAGAAGTGAAAGAATATCTAAAGAAGAATTCTTAGATGAATTACTTTTAAGACTATATCACGAATCAAACTTAAGTCTAATAGACCAATATAGTGAAAGCATAAATGTATTAAGACAGGACATAATTAATGACAAAGCATTAGAAAATAAATACAACCAAGATATTCAAGTATATATGGATGAAATTAGAAATCTTGATATTAACACATCAAACCTACATAACGAAATAATCACTGAAGAAAAATGCTTAGACATACTAAATAGTAAAGTTCAAAATGATGTAACACTAACCAGCAAATTTGAAGATGAAATCGACTTACTTCACGATTCTAACAGAATAACTAGTCTTGAAAATGAACAACAATATTTGTATGTAAATGTTGATGTTATCAAAAATGAAATTGAAGAATTATGGAACAGAGGAAATTCTGGAAGTATAACTGAAACTTCATCAATGTATGACGAAGAAAAAATAAAAGAAGATAATATAGAAAATTGCGAAGAAGAAACTCTGGACAATGAATCTATAGATGAAGAAACTAATGAAGAAATAAAGGAGCCAGAAGATAGAACTGAAAAAGAAGAAGATGTTATCATAGATGATCCTTTCTTAATAGAAGAAGAAAGTGCTGGAAAAGAAAATAACTTACTTGATGAAGAAATTCCAGAAGATGATGACTTCGACTATCTAGACTAAAAAAGCACATATGTGCTTTTTTTCTTGAAATTTTATTACTTGTGTAATATCATATTTAGTATGGTGGTAGAAATGGAAATATACGAACTAAGTTATAACGAAATAAATGAAATGCCTAACAATATAAAAAAAGAATTGTTAGAAAAATTTAAAAATATAATACAAAGTATTCCAGATGAAATTTATAGAAGTGATAAAAAACTATACGAAATGATTTATGAAGCAGAGCTCTTAGAAGAAGAAAAAATAAGTGATTATATATTTAGTGGAGAAAAGGTAATCTATTACAAAAATGAAATATATAGAAAAAGTATGAGCTCTTTCACATCAGCAGTCACAGGCTATAACTTTCCTAAGGGTACGAGTGCATTTATATGGAAACCTTTTATGTACTTACCTGAAAAAAAGGAAGTCTATACTATAAAGCCGATAAAGGTACTTGAAACAGAAAGCGATTTCTTTCCAACAAATATAAAAGGTTTTGATGATTTCTGCTATAAAGTCAAAAACTCATATGATCTAGGACTAGATGAATACTACAATTTTCTAATGAACACAGGCGGAATACAAATAAAAAAACTAAGATAAAAAGTTACTTTCTACACAAAAGTAACTTTTTTTAATTTACATAAATATAAGTACAAGTAATCCTAAAATCAAAGTATAAATACTAAAATATTTTAAATTACCTTTCTTAACAAGCTTAATAAACCATCTAAGTGTAAAATATGAAACAACAAATGAAGCAATAAATCCTAAACCATAAGGTAAAACAATATCGTGTATATTAGGAGTACTTAGCAAATCTTTAAAACCAAGTAAAGTAGTGCCCACACTCACTGGTATATAAAGCATAAATGAATATCTAAGTGCAGTCTCTCTATCAAGTTTTCTAAAAAGTCCTCCAATCAAAGTCGAACCACTTCTACTAATACCAGGCACAAGGGCAACAACCTGAACAAGTCCTACTGTCAAAGCATCCTTATAATTCATGTCCTTATCAGTTCTCTTACCTTTCATATTACTAACTAAAAGCAAAAATAAACTAGTTAAAAGGAAAGAAACACCAATGATATTAATATTTGTACTTAACTTACTCTCAATATAATCCTTAAACAAAAATCCAACTATACCTACAGGAATACTCCCAAAAACAATCAAAAGACAATACTTAAAATCATTTCTAGTTTCCTCGGTCTTAGTCTTAAAATACAAAAAGAAATTCTTAATAAGTCTTATCAAATCATCTTTATAAATAAGTAAAATAGCAAGCAAACTTCCAAAATTAACAATAATCTCAAAATTCAAATCAGTAGTCTTCAAATCAAGAATCTTCTTCAAAATAAACACGTGGCCACTAGAACTAATTGGAAGTGGCTCAGTTAAACCTTGCACTATTCCTAAAAAAATATACTTAAGTATCTCTAACATAATATCACCAATATAATTATATACTAAAAAATCAATTTAATAAATATTATTTAATATGGAAGTGTAAATATGCTAATAAGACTAATATTTTTGCTATTAGGTACCTTTTTAATAGGACTTAGTATCACATTCACAATAATTTATCTAAATCTTTTAAAGCTAGGGTATACTTTTTTAGAATATGTTAACTTTATAATTAGAAGATGGGAATGCCTAATCATTATACTTGGCATTTTACTAGTGCATTTTAGTTTAAGAAAGGAAAGATAATGTGATTTATATATATGATATACTAGCTAATTTCAATGAAACGCTTTATGACTTCTATGACTGGAAAACTGAAGATACAATCCTGCACCTAAGAAAAGTACCACTATTTAAAATAGACTCAAGTGCATTCATAGATATATCATTTAATGAAACTGTAGTAGACAAAAACTTTTTAGAAAAAATATATAATAAAACGCAAGTTTTCACAGCAAGAAATGTAGAAACAATTAACTACTGCGCAGTTTTCACAAACGACATAAACGCAGTTATAATAATGTTTAAACAAGGTGGAAAAGTAATTAAAAAAAGTAAAATGCTTGTAAATGAAGAAATGGAAGTACTAAGTATATCTGCTAAAATAGAAAAAACAAACCTAGAATACAAAATAGAAAAGAAAAATAAATTTTCTAATATGACAAGAAGTGAAAAAATAGAAGTAAATAACTTAATAGAAATCATAAATGAATTAAAAGATAATGAAGAAATAATAAACTACATATACTTTGAATGGTTTAATCACTTACCAGATAAAAATGCACACGCTCATCTAATAAAAGATATAAAAAAATCATACTCATCAAAAAGTAAAGAACTCCTAAGCTTACTAAACATAATTAAAGTAAAAAAATAGTATAAATAAATAAAAACAGTCAATACTACTACTAGAGGTGGAAAAAATGAAAAAATTTCTAGTTATATTTCTTAGTATATTCCTAGTAGTAGGTTGTAGTTTTGGTAACACTCCAACTAAAAAAGCAGAAGACACATTAAAAAAATATCAGAACTTAGATGATAGTGTTTTAAAAGATCTAGAACTTGTAGTAGAAGGAACAACTCTTAACACTGAAAAAGAAAAAAGTGACTACACAAAAGCAATGAAAATGCAATACAGTGACCTAAAATACAAAATCACTAACGAAAAAGTAAACGGAGATGAAGCAACTGTAACAGCAAAAATAAGTGTATATGACTTTTATAAAGTACAAACTAATGCTAATAATTATAGATTATCACACGAAAGTGAATTCTTAACTGACAATGTATTTGATGAAAGTAAATTTATGGAATATAAACTAAAACAAATGATAAATGCAACAGACAGAGTAGAGTATACTATAGATATTAATTTAACTAAGAAAGATAACGAATGGACTGTAAACGAGTTTGACAAAACAACACTAGAAAAAATACACGGTACATACAACTACGAGAGTGAATAACTCTCTTTTTCTTGGTATTTTTTGCTTGCAAACTTAATAATATATAATATGAAAAAGATAATATTTTTTATTACATTATTTTTATTTGGTCTTATTAACTTAAATGCACTTGAAAGCTATGTAGTACTAGATAACTCAAGTGGCAGAGTTTTAGGAGGCAAAAACATAGATGAAAAGCTTTTAATAGCAAGCACTACAAAAATAATGACAGCAATAGTTGCAATAGAAAACTATGATGTAGCAAGTGTAATATGTGCAGGAGATGAAATAAAAGAAGTCTATGGCTCGATGATATACATAGATAAAAATGAATGTATGACTCTTTATGATTTACTAGTAGGGCTAATGCTAAGAAGTGGAAACGATGCCGCTATGGTAATTGCTACAAATACTCTAGGATATGATAAATTCGTAAATAAAATGAATGAAAAAGCAAATTTACTAGGAATGAATAACACGGTATTCTCTAACCCTCACGGACTTGATGAAAAAAATGAAAACATAAGCACATCCAAAGACCTTGCACTATTAATGAGATACGCAAGTAAAAACAAAGTATTTATGGAAATAGACAGCATAAAAAAATATACACTAACTACAAACGTAGAAACTCACATATGGTATAACAAAAATAAACTACTAAGTACTTATAAATATGCAACAGGTGGTAAAATAGGTTACACAGATAGAAGTGGAAACATCTTTGTATCAAGTGCAAAAAAAGCAAAAGAAGACCTAAGCATAGTCACTATGAAAGAACCAGATAAATTTAATGTACACAAAAATCTATACGAAGAATACTTTAACAAATATGATAAATATAGAATACTAGACAAAAATACATTCTTACTAAAAGAAAACTACTACAAAAATTATCATCTTTACATAGAAGACAACCTAGACATAATGCTAAATAAAGGTGAACTAAATAAAGTAAAAATAAAATATGAAATAATAAAGAAAAAGAAAATAAAACCAAACTCAGTAGTAGGAAAAGCAAAAGTATATGTAGATGATGAATTTATTAATGAAATAAACATATTTGCAGTAAGTTATGAAAGTAAAAAAGAAAGTGTACTATCTAAGTTGTTTTTTTGGAAAAATTAATTTATAATTAACTTGTGATGAATTATGGAAAGATTACAAAAATTTATAAGTGAATGCGGTATTGCAAGTAGAAGAAAAGCAGAAGAACTAATTTCTGCTGGAAAAGTTAAAGTAAATGGAGAAACTGTTAAAACTTTAGGAGTTAAAGTGGGCCCACTAGACACAGTTACAGTAATGGGAGAAGTACTTAAAAGAGATTTAAAAGAATATTATCTATTATACAAACCAAGAGGTGTAATAAGCTCTGTAACTGATGACAAAAATAGAAAAACAGTATGTGACCTAATTAACACAAAAACAAGAATATACCCTGTAGGTAGATTAGACTATGACACTACTGGAATAATCTTACTTACTAACGATGGGGAACTATCTAACTTACTTACTCATCCAAAAAGTGATGTAACAAAAGAATACTATGCTAAAGTAAAAGGATTCTTCAAAAAAGAAGATTCTGTTAAATTATCTTCTGGTGTACTACTAAATGGAATCAAAACAAAAAAAGCCATATTTAAACTAGACAGATATGACAAAAAAACTGATTCATCTTACGTAAAAGTTGTAATATCAGAAGGAAGAAACCATCAAGTAAAAGATATGTTCAAACTATTTAACTATGATGTACAAAAACTAAAACGCGAAAAATATGCATTTCTAGACTTAACTGGACTTAAAAGTGGGGAATTTAGAAAACTATCTACTAAAGAAGTAAAAAAACTTTATTCACTAAAATAAAAAAACTCTACAATAAGTAGGGGTTTATTCTTCTATAATAGTTATAGCTTCAGTAGGACACTTTTCAACACTCTCCAAAAGAGCCATCTTATCTTCCTTAGTAACTTCTTTGCCAACTGGCTCAGCTTGTCCGTTTTCATCAAAAACTAAATATTCAGGATGTGACATAACACACATTCCACAACCAATACAAGCATCTTTATTAATATGAATTTTTTCCATAAATATCCTCCAATACCATTATATTATTATTTTTTATTAAAATCAACTTCTATTTCTTTAAAATATGTGGTAAAATGAGTATGGTGAATAATATGAATTCTAGAATGGATAGGTATAATAATGAAATAACAGAAACTAGAAGCACATCTAGAGTAAATAAAAACACTTCTTTATATGATGATATAAAAAGAAGTGAACTTTCGCGTGTCAGTGCAAACAGCAACATCAAAGTAATTGAAGGTAACCATAAAACAATTGACCTAAACAAAATTAGAAAATACATTGCTGAAAATAATAAAGTTCAAACAGAAAGAAGAAATACGCTTGTCTTACCTGTCAAAGAAGAAATTCACGAAGAAAAAAAGGAAGAAAAAAAAGTATATGACATTAATTCAGTCTTAGAAAAAGCTAGACAATCTAGAGAACTTGATTACGAAAACGAAAGATACAAAAAACTAAGACTAGAAGAAGATGACATACTAAAAAGAATAAAATCTTATGAAGAATCTAAACTAAAAGAAGAAGAGGAAAAAGAAGAGCTAGAACTAAACACTGGAGAAAGAACTCTAATAGACTTAATAAACACAGTTACAGTACACAAAGGAGACATTAACTTACTAGAAGAACTAACAGGAAAAGATGGAGAAGAAGTAACTGCGCCAATAAAAGAAGAACAACAAAAAAATGATATATTAAAAGAAATAGAAATAAAGAAAATAGAAACCGAAAAAGAAAAAACACAAGAACTAGTAAACTTAAAACAAAAAATAAATGACATAGATAAATCTTTCTACACAAATAGCATGAGTTTCAGTAAAGAAGACTTTGAAGGATTTGAAGAACTAGAAAAAAGTGTTAAGAAAAATAATGCACTTACAACAATAGGTATCATTATGTTATGCATAGTTGTACTTGGTACATTAGTTGTAATAGCAAACTACGTATTTAACCTAGGACTATTCTAAATAGTCTTTTTTTATTACTTTTACATATTATTTACTATGAAAAAGCGTATAAGATTCAAATATTACTTTAATATTTCAAAAAGAGATAAATTTTTAATTTCTCTTTTATTTGTCTTAATATGTACATTTCTAATATTTAAATACATAAACAATGGGATAAAAAACGTACTATCAGTATATGCTGAAAATGAAGTTACTAGAGTATCTACTATGATAATAAATAATGCCATAGATAATATGAAACAAGAAGATTATAAAAGCTATGTAGATACTGTAAAAAACAAAGATGATGAAATAATAAGTGTAGACTTTAACACCAAAGAAATCAACAGAAATCTAGTACTTTTAAATAATGAAATATATGAAAAATTGTTACTACTTGAAAATGGAAAATATGCTTTCTTTGATAGTGAATACGTAGAGCAAAACGACTTAAGCTATAAAGTACCACTAGGATTAATCACAGGTAATGCTGTTCTCTCTAACCT
>CAKOHL010000028.1 GCA_934085635.1 uncultured Bacilli bacterium
TTTTTTATCTTTACCCTAGAAACAAGATTCACTTCCATATTTTCTACTGCCAAATGGTATATTAATCACATTAGATGACTTTAAATCAAAATCATACTCACGTATTACTTTATCACTTTTATCAGATAAATTAACCATTTGTTTAACTGTCTGCCAGCTAGAATTTTTATACTTAATATTAACTTAATAAATCATAAATTTCCCTCCTACTCTAAAAATATTGTGCCACATAGCACTTGAAAAATACACGTGTTATATGTTATACTTTACACATAATAGTGAGGTAACAATATGATAGAGAAAAAAGATAAATATTTGCCAATTGGCTCAGTTGTGATATTAAAAGGAGCCAAAAGAAAATTAATGATCACAGGTTATATACAAATTGATTTAAAAAAACTAGACAAAGTATATGATTATAGTGGTTGTTTATTTCCTGAAGGTATAATAAATACAGATAAAAGTCTACTTTTTAATCACGATCAAATAGAAAAAATTTTTTTCGTTGGTTATATGAATGAAGAAGAAAAAGAATTTGAACAAAAGCTTAAAGAAACTGTAACTGAAGAAAATATAAAAAGAATGATAGAAAATGTTAAAAAACAAGTATCAGGTGAATCACTATGAGTGAAGTAAAAGAATACTTACCCATTGGTTCAGTTGTATTACTTAAAGATGCGCAAAAAAAAGTTATGATAACTGGTTATACTCCAATAGATATGGAAACTAAAAACAAAATATATGAATATTTAGGATGTGTATTTCCTGAAGGAATAATTAAAAGTGACGAAAATATTTTATTTGATACAAAAGATATAGATAAAATATTTTTTAAAGGTTTTGTAAATGAGGAACAAGAGAACTTTATAACAGAAGTAAAAGAAATACTTGAAAATGAAGAAAAGAAAAAACAGATATTAAACGAAATTAAATAAATTTAGAAGGGAGTAACAATGAGAATAGTACTTAATACAGATACATTAAAAAAAGATGTTGAAGAATTAAAAAAAATAAAAACGTGCTATTCTACAGGAGGTAGTTCCTTTTTAAGTAGTTCAAATAATCCAATACTTTTGGCTAATTATATAAAAAATATAAGACAAATATATAACGATATAACTTGGAACATTAATGAACTTACAGAATATCTAAGTGATTACATTTCTGATATGGAAGCCTTAGATAACAAAATGAATGGTTCAAGCGGAAGTATAAAAGCATCTAACGGTAATTCTCTAGCTAATGCTTATAAAAACATAATTGAACAATTACAAATAGAAGATACAGAAATACTAGGTATTAACAAATACACACCAGGTGAAAACGATTTACAAATAGTAGACCCAGAATATGTTGATGTTAATTTGCCAGCCACACTTGCCATATGTGGTTTGTCGTTTTTAGAAGGACTTGCTAATGTCGGTGAAAATATAATGGATGGAGGAGCTATGCTAATCGCAGGTGGTGCTAGCCTTCTAGGTTACGATGATGTTGCTAATGACATTGGTGAATTTGTAAAAAGAGACATATCAAAAGAATTATACTATAATGTTGTAAGTGAAACTGGTCTTGATGAATATGCAGATCCAGACAGCACAGCTGCACAAATATTCTCAACTGCAGGTAACATAGTTGGTATGGTTGGATTAAGTGTTGCAACTGGTGGACTAGTGTCATCGACATTTGGTGCAGGCACTACAGCTGCTAAAGTTGCTGGTGGAATTGCAAACGGACTAATTGGCGCAAGTGTTGACGCAGGTACTGAAGCCGAAGCCGCACTTCAAAGAGGCGCAACTATAGAAGAAGCAGAACTAGTTGGTCTAGAAGCGGCAGGCTACGGTTTTGCTAAAGGTGCTATGACAGGTAGACTTGACCAAGCAGCAAGAAGTGGTGTCGGTTTAGGAAAAATAACTAAATATGCTTTTGCATCATTCGCCGTAGGTGCTTCAGAACCACTAGTAAACGAAATGGCACACACAATAATATATGATCACGACGACTCAAAATCACTTATCGAAAACTTTACTGAAAATGCTAAAGAATACAACTTACCTTTCCAAATGTTAATGGCTGGAGGAATGGCTTCACTTGGAACTATTGGAAATGGCATAAGTGCTAATCGCTCTATTAAAAGCACTTTAAAAACAATGGATGTAGAAAAAGTAGATACTAAAAATCTAAAACAATTAGATAAAATAGAAATAAAACAAAAAAGTACTGAATTAAATAAACTAATTGCTCAAAACCCTGACCTATCTAAAAAATTAAATCTAAGCAAAATAGATGAGTCATTAACAAAAGCTGATTTAGAAAAAATCTTAAAAATGAGAACATTAAAATGGGAAATTGAAAACAAAGCAGTACCAACTAACAAATTTACAATCGAACACTTTTCATATTATGATAAAGTTGCTGAAGCAAAAACTAAACTAGAAAAAATAAGTCCAAAATTAACCCAATTTTATGAAGACGGCAAAATAAGTGGTAGAACACTAGAATTCTTCTTGGGATTTGAAGAACATAACTTCTTACACGTTTCACGTGTTGCAGAAGAATCTGTAGATGTTATGAAAGAAATTAGAAAATTAAATCTTGAAGAACTGGGAGACATAGATGACAGAACTTTATACTTAGCAGGACTTGCTCACGACCTAGGTATGAGAGAAGGACTATATAGTTTTGACAAAGAAACTGACGTAATGTCAAAAATTATTGATGACTACGGTACTGAAGTTAGAGGTGGACACCCATCAGGCTCTGCTATCACAGTAGTACAAAATAGAGATATCTTCGGTGATGACACAGAAAAAATTGCAGTACTCACTTTACTCCACAGTAAATCAACCAGTCAAGTATCTGATCTTATGGACGACGAGCAACTAAGTGATGCATTAAGAAAATTATATTTAAACCAAGTATATGATGGAGAAAAACTATATGACTTTGACATAAGCAAATTCGTAGAAGTAGATGAAAACGGTAAACCAATCACATATATGGGAAAAAGAACTGTTGACAAAGGTAAAAAAACAGAACACATAATCGATATGGAAAAATACATCTTAAAAGAAGATGCAGCAAAAGAATTAAAAGCCGGTGCAATCGCACTTAGAATTGGTGATGCACACGCTAATAAAACAGGATTTAACCACGGTGGTGGAAAAATAACAATTAATGAATTTGCTAGTAAAAAGGTCGCACAAGAATTCTTAGACAAAGACGAGTTTATGTTTTATCCTAAAATAAATGATATTAGTGACCTAGAAGCATTAGAAGGAAAAATAAACATCGAATACATTGACGAAACAATACATCTTGGTGAAACGTCTTCCACTAGATTCTCAATGAAAATTATAATGGGTGAAAGAAATGAGAGAACCCTTAAATCTATTGTAGATGGTGACACACTAGTACACAGAATGCAAGTTTTATCTGAAGACGCGCCAGCTAGTACGTGGTTATATGGAATTGAAGAAAAATTTGGTGAATATAAAACATTTAAGAATGTAAAACAAAGAGTAGAAATAGAAGTACCTGAAAACGTAGCCAAAATGTATGAAATAGCAGCAGAAGGATATATGGATAAAAATCCATGGTTAGATATCGTAATTAAACGCGCAAAATCAACAGAAAACATTAACAAAACAGTAGATATAAATAACAAATTTATGTCAACATTTAATGATCCATATGCAACAGTAACAATTACTGAAAAACTAACACAGCCTCCACAAAATATTGTAGAAAATAATGTAATTACTATGGTAACCGATCCAATAAAGAAACAAACAATAAAAGATATAGTAGTATCATTTATAAATGGAAAAGTATTTGCACTTCATAAAAATAAACTTTTAAAAAAATTTGATAAAGTTATGCCAGTAACTAAAGCAAACAAAGAAACTCAAAGAATGATAAGAGATAGCTTTGATAAAGAAATTTCAAAAGGAAACAGTGATGCCTACGCTATATTATCATCATTTATCAAACTTAAAAAGAATGATCCGTATATCGATATAGTAGTTGATCCAAATTGTGATAGGTCATGCTTTAGGTCACAAGATAATAAAGTACATTTAGAACTAGCGGATGCACACAATAAAGGAGTGTTATTTCACGAAATGGGACATATGATATGGATGAATAAGTTGAATTATTTACCAGATTATTATGATGAGATTGTAAAAAAAGCAAAAGACTTAGCATCAAATGGTGAATACTTAAATTCAGATATAAAACTATTTAGAAATATAGAAAACACAGCAATTAATCAAGCTTATAAAAACTTTGAAACTAGACTGAAAAACTTTGAAAATATATCAGTTGAAGAATATATAAATCAAATCGCAAATTATTATGATAATGTTTTAAGTAATTTATCTCAAGCAGATTACGGAGAATTTAGAACTAAGTTAAAACAAGAAGGACTAAATGACAGAACGATAGATGAAATTATGTATGGTAGAATAACTTCAAAAGACTTGGCAATCTCGGATTTCAATGAACTTGTCAGAAAAGAAGGGGTTGAAATAGAAAAGACTGAATACTTTAACTACACTCAACTTTCTGATATGATTGACGCAGTATTTGAAGGTGAAAAACAAGATACACGCGAAATAAGATGGGGACACGGCTCAAAATATTATAAAAGCGACCCCTATAAACCATTTAACGAAATGATGGCACAATACACAGCAATTAAAGCTACTGGAGACGAAAATATGATTAATAAAATCAGAAACACATTTGGAGAAGACTTTTATAATATGCTAAACACAACATTTTATCAAATGACAAATTATTAAAACAATTAAGAAAAGAGGTAATAAAATATGGATGATAGAACTTTATATTTAATATTAGAAATAAATTACTTTAAAATGTTCGGTAGACAAATAACTTTAAATCCAAAAGAAAATAGTGATTTGCTACCTAAAGAATGGGATCTCATTTCTAACTATGAACTAAAAAGTAAAATATTAAGTGAAGCAATAAAGAATAATATTAAAATAGTTGATACAAAATTATATAATGAAACAATAAATAATATTGAAGGTCATAGAAGTTTATGAAAGAAAATCTATTAGGCGAAAATAAAAGAAAAATTTACTATTACTTAGAGGATGAAAATAATAATAAATATTTTAAAAAACAATTTAAATCAGAAAGTAACACTGAAAGATTAAAAAATGAAGTAAAAGTATTAAATGAATTTTCAAATTATAATTGTTTTCCTAAAGTAATAAATTATAGTCTTGAAGAAAAATATATTGTATTTGATTTTATTGAAGGTAATAATCTTAATAATTCACTATTTAATATTAAAAATACTATAGAAATTGTTTCAAAAATTATTAATATATTAGAAGTAATTCATAGCAAAGGCTATATCTTTGGAGATCTTAAACCATCGAATGTAATAATTAGTGATAAACTAACACTTGTAGATTATGAAAGTACTACTAAAATTGGTGAACCATTAAACTATGCAAGTGGAATATATTGCTCTATATACCAAAAAGAAGATAATAAAGCAATCTATGGATTTGACTTTTATTCCTTAGGATTACTAATTATTTCACTACTAGAAGGTGAAAAGGTACTTAAAAACTATGTTGAAAATGATAGATTATATAATTTAGATAATAACCCATCAATGTTCTTATTACCAAAAGAGCTACAAAATATATTAAAAAAATTATTAGCCTATAATCCAGAAGACAATTACAATGACATTAAAGATTTAAAAAGAGATATAAATAATGTTAAAAAAATAATAAACGAAAAACATAACATCTTTGACAAAAATTAAAACAAATATTATAATTATATTAGAGGAGAAAATAAATATTATGGAACTAAAATTATTAAGAGATAAATCTAACGATGAAAATATTAAAAAAATATATAGTTTTGAATACACAAATAAATTAGATGTAATATCAAATTATTTTAAATCTTTAATATCTAGTGGTTATTCCCTAGAGTCATTTAGAATAGTATTTGTATATGATGATGCAATCGCTATTCCTGATGTAGTTACTACAAATATAAATGAAGCAATTGATGCTATTGGAGAGTATTCTAAAGATGTAATAAAAGATATTATAGTAGAAGGTAAACACGATGGCAGAAACTTCTACACTACTATAGATATAAATGAACACATAATAGTATTTGGAGAAAAATTAGATATAATAGAATCCAGGAAAATGTGATAAATAAAAAAATCTTCACCGAAGATTTTTTTTATTTACAAAATATCTAAGTTACTAACATTACTTACATTAGTCTCATCATTAATGGGATTTGATATAACCTCTTTATTCTCAAGTGAATTCCAATAAGAAGAAACATCACAACTTGCAGAAAATGGACTAGGACTAGGCATTTCTAATTGACATATCATAGGTATCTTAAAAGCACTACCAAATGCTACACAAGAACCTGGTTGTAAAACCTTAATTTTCTCCATAACATCTTGAGAAATATTAGGAAGCATTTCTTCAATATATTTAATATCCTTAGGATGTGTCATTTTAAATATTAAAAAGTTAGAACATTGACTCACAACAGTTTCAGAAATCTCTACAGGTCTTTGACTAATAATATCCAAAATAGTCCCATATTTTCTTCCTTCCTTAGCAATTCTATCAAATATATTATATCCTAGTAAAAACACATCATTATCGTGCTGTATATACCTATGAGCCTCCTCTAAGAACAAATGAAACGGAACAGTGGCTCTATTAGCATTTCCCTTACAAAACTCAAAAATAATATGACTATAAATCTTAACTAAACTCTTAGCATAACTATCATCTAAAGACTCTAAATTTATATTAATAATCTGAGCCTTTTTACCAGAAACACTAGCTAAACTAGTTATAAAATTTTCAACTGGTGTATACTGTCCAGAAAAATAACTATTCATCTCATTATTTAAAATAGTATTTAGTCTAACCTTAAGAAGCTGAGCATCATCGTGCATAAGTTTATTCTTATTAAAACCTTCACTAATCAAAGTAAAATCAAGTGCTTTAGCAAAATCATTTAAACTGAATGAGCAATTTTCACTCTTCTCTTCATAAGAAACTTTTTGATCAGCATAAGATAAAATATAATTAGTAATTAAAACCTCTTCTCCAAATCTACCCTTTGAATCAATACTAAAACATTCACTAAAACTTCTTGTATAGCCTACTCCCTTAATCTCAGTATTAAAATTAAATTCCTTAGTATGACAAATATCTATAATAGAAAAAATATCGTCTTTCTTTTGCTTAGAAGTATCACTACTATAAAGTATTGTAATAAGTGCTTTGGCAATAATACTATTTTTATACTTTGTAGCTTCTAAATCATCCTGTGCAAAAAGCCTAGCATACTTAATTGCACGATTTAATATAGTAAGCTGAGAATGCTTATCAGCCTGAAGTAAAATAGCAAAATCATCTACAGTAAGTAAATTAATAGGAATATTTATTAAAAAATCACTTTCATCTTTTTTCTTAGAAGTTATAAATTTATAATTATAATAATTATTAATAGTATTAATTGATTTAAAAGCATTTTTATACTCACCAAAAGAATCAAAAAACACAAAATTAGCATTATAAGCAAGTGAATGTTCATTACCTAATATATTCTGAATAACTCTAGCAACCCCACAAGATTTACCAGAACCACTATTACCAAAAATGCACATATGATTAGCAAATAAACTATTTATTTTAGGACATATTAAATAATTCTTATAAGTTGCACTTTTACCCAAAACAAAACTATCTTTAGATGGAGTACCTAAAAGTAAAGTAAGCTCTTCTGCATTTATAACTCTAATAGTACTATTTAAACTTGCCTTACGAAGTAGTCCATTATAATACTCTCCATTAACATATTCACCTAGAAAATGTACTTTAATCTTATCAGAATTTACTTCTACTATTTCTCCTAAAATCTTTTGATTATTATGCTCAAAAATTAAATGAACATTTAATAAATCAATATCAGTATTAACACTAACCTTATTCTCTATATATGCAGTGTTATCACTAACATAAAGTATTCTACCAAACATATCACACCTCACTAACTAAGTAAATTATCAACCTCATACTCCAACGATTTAATATCCTTTTCTAAAGTCTTAATTTGATTTTGAACACTTTGATCAAGTGTTCTAACATAATCATACATCGTTCCAGTAATATTCCCCTCATTATCATAAGTATAACGCTGTACCTTTCTATTATAATACAAACGTGGTTTTAAATTTTCAATTTCTTTTTCATTACTTTGAATTTTTTTTATAGATCCAATACTTTTACTTAAAACATTAATTTTATCAGACAAATTAACTAAACTTCCATTAAGAGTTTTAGAAGTAGTAATACGATCTATAATATTAAGTATTTTATTCTGTACAGTTTCAGAGTCAAAAGTATTCTTATTTCTTATATCATTATTAATAGAATCAAAATTTTGAGTTTTAATATCATTCCTAGCTTTATTTATAGCTATAGAAATGCCATCACAATTAACATTAGAATATTTACTCATTTTACACCTACGCTCTTAAATTATTACCCATATTAGTAATAATATTAGACATTTGATTTTCTAATGCTACAGAGTTATCTAAAACATTTTCTAAATATCTATTAACATTCAAAAACTTATTAGAAATAATTTCAAAATCATTAGTAACAATTTTAAATTTTTCTCTAAATGTCTCACTAGAGCCAGTATCCCAATTTTTCATAATTAAATTAAAAGAATTAATAATTGTATCTATTTCCTCACTCATTTTATTAAAATTTCTATTAACTCTATCACTATTTTCTAAAAGTTGTCTATTATCTAATTTCACTTATTATCACCTACTTAAGACTAACATTTTTACTAGCGTAATATTTATCTATAGCCATTGCAACTCTAACATACCCCTTCACATAATTATTATAAGATTCTACACTTCTATATAATCTTTTAAGTTGTTTATAAAAATCTAACATTTCAGAAGAAAAATAATCATAATCTTTTCCTTGCCAAAAGTTACTCATATCATCAACTATTTTCCACATATTATCATCATAATTAAGAAAAGAATCAAGGCTACTTTTTATATCATCAGTTTTTTTCGACATAATATCTGTATCCATTTTAATATACATTAGCATCACCCTTTTATAAATAAAACTTAAATATATTAAGTCTTATTTATAAAGATCACATAACGTGATCTTTATATCCTTATTATCTACCTGAATCAGCAGCTTGAGCAGCTTCAGCAGCAGTTTTAATATTACTAATACAAATTTGAAGTGCTTCATTTACTTTAGTCATATTTGATTGTAATATTTCTAATAAAGTTTCTTTTGCATTCTCAGCAGCATCTCCATCCCAAATTGAACTTCCATTATTAAGTTCAGAAATTTTGTTACGAAGTTTTTCATTAATTCCCTCTAAATCAGTAAAAATAGAATTTAACTCTGAACCAATTGAAGTAATAGCAGCATAGTCATATTTAACTACATCTTGTTTAATATTCTCTTCAGATAATTGTGATAATTGATCATAAGATAAATTACCGAATGAACTTACATTAGTAGTTGTACCTAGGTTAGATGTTTCCAAATTAGCAACATTAGCATTAATTGAATTCATAGAAGATTCAAAAGCTTCACCAAAATTATTAACAAAATTAATTAAAGCTTGGTGTGTTTCTAAGAAATTTTGATAATTCTGATGTGCAGCTGCACCAGTCCATACATTTGGTTGAACTAGATTTTCGATTTGTTGTGAAAATCTTTTTGAACAACTAGATATACTTTCACTTCCCCCGTTTAAATAATTAATAACTGTGTTTCCCCAAGTTCTTACTGCCTCAGGATCATAAGCAAATACTGACATTCTCATTCCTCCTTTTGTTTACATATCCTCTATGCTTACATAACTATTATATAATATCACCAGTAAATAAGCAAGCAACTATACACTTCACTTTACAAGCACCGCGTGCACAACTAGCCTTCTATTCTTACCACTACAAGTTGACATAGTAAGAATCTTATCTCCAGACTTAACGTCAACTCCAAAATTATATGAACTTCTATCTTTTACTTCATTTACATAACTCATAAAATCATCATCACTACTAAACGAAGTCTTTAAATAGTCTACTTCATCACTAACTTTATAAGTAGCAAAAACTCTCCATTTCATTTCAGTATTAAGTGTATTAAAAGTAATTAATAATTTGTCAGGATTACTTCTAAAACTACTCTTAGAAAGAAACCATAATTCACCAAACATATACCCAGTTGTCATCGCATGTGCATAAAGAATAGTATTCTTATCTAAATCTTTATTATTATTTCTATAATCCATAAAAACCCATCCACTTACAGCACTATTCTTATAAATATCGTGATTCAAATAATATTTGTTATTACTAGTTTGCACTACTGGATAATTAATCTTAGTATCATTAACAGTTACCCAACCAACAACATCACTATTAATCTTTAATACTTCATTATAGTCTTTTAAAATCTCATCATACTTATTAACATATTCCTTGCCACTGCCATCAGGCTTAATAATAACCTCAGTAACAGCAGTATCATCTATCTCATCAATATCACTATTTAATCGATCATCATTAGAATTTAACTCCATTTCTAACTTTCTCAAATTCAAAGATGCCTTATACTCGTGATACTTACTAGAAAACATAAATACTACAGAAGCATAAACAATAAGTATTAAAGATAGCTTAACACCATTAAGAGTAAGTTCTTTCCATATTCTATCCCTAAAAAATTCTTCTGAATAAATAATCTTAATATTACCATTTAATTTCTTATTAAATTCTTTATTAACGTTTCTCAAATAAGTAATATTTTCTTTAATACTATTCATATTATTTTCATTCTGGTGAATATAAATACTCACATCACTAAAATTATATTTCTCTAAAATCTCAATAATAAAATCCATTATCTCATTAGAATAAGTATAAATGTGAATAAGTTTAAGATTTCTATTAATTCCCAAAAAAGGTACTAAATTATTTTTAATCTCCTCTTCAGTATAAAACTTAATAACTTTTTTATAATATAAACTTTTTAAACTCTTTAAATCATTTGAAATTGCAAAAGATATATCAAAACTAGAATTATTTGTAAATTTTATAGATACATTCTTCTTAGCAAAAATATGCACATAATCACTAGGCATAAAATAACATTTGATATAATCTAAATTATCTTTCTCAAGTAAAGTATCCATTACTCTTTTTGGTAGACTTTTCTCTACTTCAAAAATAACTTGTTTAAAATTAACAATATTACAGGCAAGTTGAAAACATTCGAAATCCTTAAATGTACAAGTTTCATACTTATATTTAGATATCTCATTTGAAATAGTGCTTATATTTTTTTTGACATCATTAAAGGAATAAATTAGTTCTTCACTATTACTATTAACTTTTTCATACAAAGTTTCAAAAACATAAGAATTATCTACTAATGTTATCTTAATATATTTCATATGACTTCTCTCCTATTATTATATTACCACACTTTTTATTCATAATAAAGAAAATACTTATTCCACCAGCAACAATTTTTATCATTTTTTTCTTGACATATACATAAAACTTAAGTATAATTATAAATGTCATCAAGAAATGCAGGTGTAGTTTAATGGTAGAACTTCAGCCTTCCAAGCTGCTAACGTGGGTTCGATTCCCATCACCTGCTCCATTTGAAATCAACTTACGGACTTAGAAGTTCGTGAGTTTTTATTTTATATAAATACTATAAAAAAAGAGGA
>CAKOHL010000029.1 GCA_934085635.1 uncultured Bacilli bacterium
TGAAACGTGAATTGGAACTGGTATTAATATAAAAGAAAAACAAAAATATTAATATTAGGAGAAATAAATGAAAATAACATTTAAAAATATGAAGGAGTATATAGTGACCCAGTAGTATTTAATGTAATTGATGAAGAAGTAGAAAGTTTTGACAAAAATTTTCCACCTAAAGAAAATCTAGTGCTTCCAGGACAACTAAACTAACAGCTCAAAAATATTGACAAACTGTGATATATATAGTACAATAACCTCATAAATCAAAGAGAAGGACGAGTAACATCGGTACTGTTAATAGAGAGTTAACGTTTGGTGGAAGTTAACAATAAGACCAATGTGAATAAAAACCTTTGAGTGGCTTATGCCCGGTTTATACCGTTAAAAATAAGAGATAATCAGTTAATGATTAAGAAGGGTGGTACCGCGACACTATTCGCCCCTTTAATCATTAACTTTTTTATTTAGAAAGAAAGGAATGAAAAAAATGGAAAGAAATTTTACAGAACAAGAATTAGTAAGGAGAGAAAAAGCTAGTAAACTAAAAGAGTTAGGTCTGGATCCATTTGGAAACAGATATGACAGAACAGCTCTAGCAGGAGAACTAAAAGAAAAATATGAAGGAAAAACTCACGAAGAATTAGAAAACGAAAATATCGTAGTTAAAGTCGCAGGAAGAATAATGTTTATAAGAAAAATGGGAAAAGCATCATTCTTCACAATACAAGATAAATCCGGAAAAATCCAAATATATATTTCAATAAATGACATAGGAGAAGAATCTTACGCACTTTTTAAAACAGCTGACATCGGAGACATAGTTGGCATCGAAGGTAAAATTATGAAAACACAAACTGGAGAAGTAACAATTAAATGCTTAAAATATACTCACTTAGTAAAAGCATTAAAACCACTTCCAGAAAAATTCCACGGACTACAAGACAAAGAAGAAAGATACAGAAGAAGATATGTAGACTTAATAATGAATGAAGAAGCAAAAAGAAATGCAATCTACAGATCAAAAATAATAACTTGTATTAGAAACTTTATGGATAATCGTGGTTTCTTAGAAGTAGAAACACCAGTATTAAGTACTTTATTAACAGGTGCAAGTGCAAGACCATTCATAACACATCATAATGCACAAGACTTAGATATGTACCTAAGAATAGCTCTAGAACTTCCACTAAAAAGATTACTTGTTGGTGGCCTAGATGCTGTATATGAAATAGGTAGATTATTCAGAAACGAAGGAATGGATGCAACACACAATCCAGAATTCACTTCAATGGAAGCTTATCTAGCTTACTCAGACCTTGAAGGAATGATGGAAATGACAGAAAGCCTATACAAAACAATAGCTAATAATGTATTCCACAAAGAAACATTCAACTGGAGAGGCAACGAAATAAGTCTAACTGGCAACTTCAAAAGAATAACAATGTGTGAAGCAATTAAAGAACAAACAGGAATAGACTTTACTCAAAACTACACAACTGAAGAAATGTTAAAACTTGCAGAAGAACACGGAATAGAATTAGAAGAACACGAGAAAGTATTTGGGCACATAGTAAATAAATTCTTTGAAAAATATGTAGAAGAAACACTAATCCAACCAACATTCTTATGTGGTCATCCAATTGAAATAAGTCCATTAACAAAAAAAGATCCAAAAGATCCAAGATTTGTTCAAAGATTTGAATTATTCATAGGTGGAAAAGAAATGGCAAATGCTTACACAGAACTTAATGACCCTATCGATCAACTTGAAAGATTTGAAAATCAATTAAAAGAACAAGAATTAGGTAATGAAGAAGCAAATGACATAGATATGGACTTCGTAGAAGCACTAGAATATGGTATGCCACCTGCAGGAGGAATCGGATACGGAATAGATAGAACAATAATGTTCTTCACAGAAAGTGAATCAATAAGAGACGTAATATTATTCCCATTAATGAAACCTGAAAACTAAAAATCAAAATAAAAGAGCACTAGTTATATTATATAACTAATGCCTTTTTTTCTTTTTCTTCTTACCCATTATTGGAGACAAAGCAACTATAAGAAGTGCTACAAAACTAATAACACATCCAGTAAGTGGCCATAAAAACGATATACTAACTATTTTACCAGGATTATTTTTATCATAATAAACTTCTACTTCATCGCCCCTTTTATAATCACAAGAATCAATGCTAAGTTTTTGTTTATAACTACTTCCATTAACACTATACTCTACAAAAGTATTACACTCCACTATTCTTTTACTAGTACCATTTATAGTTCTATATCTAACATTTTCTGCAACATCATATACAGTAGCAACCACTTTATCACCACTTGTCCTAATCCTAACATTCGTAACAAAAGAATAACAGCAGCCAACAAACATAATAACCAAAACAATAACAAAAGCAAAATAATTATAATTAATATCTGTTAATCCTTCTTTTCCCTTCTCCACTCTAATAACTCTTATAGAATTACAAGCAATTAAGAAGAAAATCATAAAAAATGATAACCCAAATAACTTAGGTAAAGTTGTTTTCACATTATAAACAAAAATTAAACTAATAACCATTAAAAAAATTAAAATCACAAGCCCCACACACTGATAAAAAATAACATTTTTCTTTTTCTTCACACATAGCGCCTCCCCAATCATAATCAGTATATCATAATCTAAATAAAATTAAAACAAAAATTAAATAAATATAAAAATAACGAAAAGTGCCTATATTATCCGGTTAAAACCTAAAAATATGCATAAATTCTTGTAAAACAAAGCATAATTATTGTATAATTAAATGGGAGGTATATTAAAATGAAAAAGAACAACACACTGTTCAAAACAATTGTGATTCTTTTCATAGTATTTTCTATAATGTCTTGGATAATTCCAGCTGGAAAAGCAAGCGGTGCTGAAATAACAAGTCTTGGCTTATCTAGAATATCATTATACAATTTGATAGAATATCCATACTTATGTCTTAAATTCTTTATAGAACCAATACTATACATACTTGTAGTTGGTGGTTTCTATGGAGTATTAAGCAAAACTGGCAAATACAGAAATGCTCTTGAAAAAATTGCAAAATCTTTGAAAGGAAAAGAAACAATATTCTTAGTTGCTGTTGCATTCATACTTGCAGCATTAAATAGTGTATTTGGTTTCAATGTTATCTTATTTGCATTTATACCAGCATTATGTGGAATAATATTACTAATGGGTTATGATAAAATAACTGCATTCTTAGTAACATTTATAAGCACACTAATAGGTACTATTGGTAACACATATGCATTTAATACAGTTGGTTACATAAATCAAATAGTAGGAACTGAATTAACAACTAAAATGTTAATAGCAAAATTAGCACTATTCTTACTAACATTTGTTGTTTATATGGCTTTCACATTAAGTCACGCTAAAAAAACTAAAACAGCAAATGCAGAAATAGCAGATGAATATTTCTTCGCAGGAGAAAAGAAACAAAGTAAAAAACCAAGCTGGCCTATATTTGTTATAACTGGTATATTACTAGTAATAATGATTCTAGGATACACAGACTGGTCAAGAATGTTTAAAGTAACTTTCTTCACTGACCTACATACTACTGTAACTGAATGGGCTATCAAAGACCATACTATAGTAGCATATCTAATAGACGGTCTAGAAGAATTTGGTTCATGGGCTATACCAGAATTCACTGTAATGATATTAATAGCAACATTATTAATTAAACTTGTTTATAACATAAATATTGATGATGTAATTGAATCATTTGGTGAAGGTGCTAAAAAAATGCTAAAACCTGCATTCTTAGTTGCAGTAGCATACGTATTAGTATTAGTAACTGGATACAAACCATTCATCGTAACAATTGCTGACTTCATATGTAACACTTGTGGTAATGGATTAGCAAACCTAATAAATGTAACATTTATAGGAAAAATAATATATGTAATATTCAGTACAATAACACTAATACTAACTTCTGTAATGGATGTAGAAATGCTATACGTAGTACAATCTACAGTTCCTTATATGGCTAGTCTATATGCAGACAACATAAATAGCCTTGCTCTATTAGTACAATCAATATATGGTCTAACAATGTTCATCGCACCAACATCTACAATGATGATACTTGGTCTTGAAACATTAAATATTCCATAC
Organism: uncultured Bacilli bacterium; assembly: GCA_934085635.1. Lineage (GTDB taxonomy): Bacteria > Bacillota_I > Bacilli_A > RF39 > UBA660 > CAG-628. The sequence goes on from CAKOHL010000029.1 coordinate 4,178, forward strand.
AAAGAATGGCTAAAGAAGAGCTGGAAATTAGTACTTGAACTATTAGCAGTAATAATAGTAATTATATTAATAGTAATATTCGTACTATATAAATAAGACCAAAAAAGGTCTTTTTTTCTTGTATAAAAATAACTAAAACCTCACAATATAACATAGAATATATGGAGGTGTATATGAATAACTATACAGAAGAATTAAAAACAATATTTAAAATAAGTGAACAAGAAGCATTAAAAAATAATGATGAACTTGTAACATCTAAACACATACTACTAGCAATATTTAAAACAGAAAACAACATAATAGATACCTTATTAAACTATGACTTATCATACGAAATAATAAAAGAAAAAATATCGAAAGGCTCATCAGAAATAGACTACGTTCTATATAGTAAAGAAATACTAAAAGCAGTAGAAGAATGCTTATTAACAGAAGATACACTAAGACAAGATATAACACTAACAAGTCTACTAACTGCTCTACTTAATGATGAAACTTCAGACATATATAAAACATTAAAATTATTAAATATCAACATAAAAGAATTAAAAAAAGACATAAATAATTTAAATAATATAAATAATAATCTTATGATTAAACAAATAGCAACTAATCTAAATGAAGAATCAAAACTATCTAACTTAGACCCAGTAATTGGAAGAGATAAAGAAATTGAAAACATAATAGAAATTCTTGCAAGAAAAAATAAAAACAATCCCCTTCTAATAGGTGAAGCAGGTGTAGGTAAAACAGCAATTGTAGAAGAATTAGCAAGGAGAATAACAAAAAAAGAAGTTCCAAGCTTTCTATATGGAACTACTATATATAATTTGAATATTGGCTCACTAATCGCTGGAACAAAATACAGAGGAGAATTTGAAGAAAAACTAACCAAAATCATAAAAGAATTAGAAATAAGCCCCAACGTTATAGTCTTCATAGACGAAGTACACACCATAGTCGGAGCAGGAGGAGCAGAAGGCGCAATTGACGCATCAAACATTCTAAAACCAGCTCTAGCAAGAGGAAAAATTAAAATCATCGGCGCAACCACAACACTAGAATACAAAAAAACAATAGAAAAGGACAAAGCACTAGATAGAAGATTCCAAAAAGCATACATAAAAGAACCTACGATAGAAGAAACAACTAACATAATAAATAAAATCAAAAAAAATTATGAAGAATACCACAGTGTATATATTCCAAAAGATATCCTAAAAATAACAATTAACCTCACAGACAAATATCTAAAGGATAGACAAAATCCAGACAAAACAATAGACATACTAGACGAAATGTGTGCAAAAGCATCACTATCTAAAAAAAATAACACTAAAGAAAAAATAATAAATAGCATTGCTAAACTAAAAAACAAAAAAAATAAATATCTCTTAAATGGAAACTTAAAAGAAGCCTTAAAAATTAAAAACAAAATACTAAATGAAGAACAAAAACTTAAAACAATTAAAACTTCAGAAAAAAGAAAAATACTTACTAAAGAAAATTTAAAAGAAGTATTAGAAAATAAAGTATTATGCCCTATTTATGAACTAACTAGTAAAGAATGGATAAATAAGTTAGAAAACGAATTAAACGTAGAAATAATAAATCAAAATGCTCAAATAAGAGATTTACTAAATAAAGTCACAATGTGTTTATATAATGCAAACCCAAAGCCAGAAACAATCACTATTAAAGGATCAACTGGAACAGGGAAAACCACGCTTATTAATACACTAGCAAAAAAGTTAAAACTTAACTTAATAACACTTGATATGAAAGAATTCAATAGTCCACTTCAAATAAATAAAATAATAGGCTCAACTGCTGGATACGTTGGGTACGATGAAAAAAACACAGTATTTGAAAGTATAAAAACCTTTCCAATATCTATAATTCTACTCGAAAACTTTAACCTAGCAGATGAATCAATTAAAAATCTAATAAATAGTATTGAAAATAATGGATCACTTAAACTAAATAACAATGAAACCATAAACTTTAATAACGTAATAATTGTAAAAACAGAAACTACTAAAAAAACTAGAAAAATAGGTTTTATTTCAAACACAAAAAAACCAAAAGAAGATAATACTATATATATGAATGACCTATCAGAAAATGCAATAGAAAAAATAATAACAAACATAAATAGTTCACTAAATAAAGAAGATATAAAAACAATAATAGAAAAATCAGATTATAAATATTCTAATGCTAAAAACTTAAAAAACCTAATAAATGAATATTGTGTGAAGAATAGTGAGTTTATAGAAAGTTTGTGATATAATTATACCGAGGTGTTGAAAATGGATTTATTATTGTTATTAGGCGTAATATTTTTACCTCTTATTGCAGAATTATATGTTAATATAACTTACAATAGTTCAGTTAACAAAAGCACAAGAGGAAACATAAGTGGCTATGATGTAGCCAGAAAAATATTAGATGCTAATGGGCTAAATGACTTATTAGTAATTGAAACTAAAGGAAAACTTACTGATCACTATGACCCTAAAAGAAAAGTTATAAGACTTTCTAAAGACATATATGAAAAAAATTCAGTAGCAAGTGTAGCAGTAGCAGCACACGAAGTAGGACATGCTCTTCAAGATAAAGAAGGTTATACATTTCTTAGAATAAGAAGTGCTATATTTCCAATAGTAAGCATATTAAGTAGAATATCATACTTCGTAATATTCTTAGGATTCCTACTAGAAATAACAGACTTAGTATACTTAGGAATAATAGCTGTATCAGCTGGTGTATTATTTCAGTTAGTAACATTACCTGTAGAAATAAATGCATCAAAACGTGCGATGAAAGAACTAAATACTCTAAACTTAATTGAAGAAAGAGAAAACAGTAGTGTATCAAATATGCTAAAAGCAGCTGCACTAACATATGTAGCAAGCACACTAGCAGAATTATTACAACTAATAAGACTTATAAACATAGCAAAAGATAACTAAAAAAAATCAGAAATTAATCTGATTTTTTATTATCTAACAAATGGAATTAATCCCATAAATCTTGCTCTTTTAACTTCTCTAGCAATATGTCTTTGATGTAAAGCACAAGCACCAGTCATTCTTCTAGGTAAAATTTTACCTTTTTCATTTATATACTTTGTAATAATTGGTACATCACTATATTTAACGCTTTTTCCAGCACACATTTGACATATTTTCTTTTTTCTTGGATAAAATTCTTTCATCAATTATACCTCCTTCATATTAAAATGGTAAATCATCATCACTAAGTGATACTTCACTACCAAAACTCTTAAAAGGATCCTCTGTACTAATATCTACTCCCATTTCTTGACTAGGTTGATCAGGATATACTTCACTAGTAGTATCAACATAAGCATTTACTTGTCCACTACTACTATTATCTCTTCTAGAACCTAAAAGTTCTATACTCTCAGCTATAACATCTGTAGCATATCTCTTAGTCCCATCTTGTGCATCATAACTTCTAGTTTGAATTCTACCTTCTACACAAATTTGACTACCCTTAGAAGTATACTTTTGAATAACATCAACTTGTCTTCCATAAACAGTAATATTAATAAAATCTGCATCAATATTACCATCTTTATTCTTAAAAGGTCTATTAATAGCCAAAGCAAAATTAGCCACATTAGTACCAGTTCCTAAAACTCTAATCTCAGGATCCCTAGTTAATCTTCCAATAAGAACTACTTTATTCATACTACTCTTCCTCCTTAATGATTAAATGTCTAATAATTTTTTCATCTATTAAAGCCTTTCTATCAAACTCTTTAACAGCTTTACTATCACATTCAACATTAAGTAAATGATAATATCCTCTTACTTGTTTCTTGATTTCATATGCTAATTTCTTTTGACCTAAATCTTTACTATTAACGATTTTAGCACCCATATCAGTTAGAACTTTCTCAAAAGACTTAACAGTAGCCTTTTCTTCATCCTCGGATAAATCTGCTTTTACAATGAACATAATCTCATACTTATTCATTATTTCACCTCCTTATGGTCTATTGGCTTCAACTGAAGCAAGGAAGATTTCTCTTCTTGTAAAGTATTATAACAAACATTCTATCATTTGTCTAGCACATTTTATGACCAAAACTACAAAAAAATACCCACCAATAAGTACTTTATACATAAAAAAAGCATACATTTCTGTATACAATTTAATACTTATTCACTTTCTTTAATAGTTTTTAATTCTTCATAATACATTGCATTAGCAACAACAGTATAAGGTAAAACATATACAATTGGTATTATAAGTAAACATAAAAGTGCCCATCCTATAAAACTAAAATTAAATAAGAAATAATCAGCTTTATATCCATAAGTAATTCTCTTGCTTTCCTTAATAACTTCCATTGGTTCAGTCACTTTACCATCAACATAAATATACATATACATTGAATAAGAAAGTGCTGCAATAATACCAGGAATTATTAATAGAATTGACCATAATGTTGTAAATAATCCTACTAAGAATGTTAATAAGAAAATATTAATAACATTCTTTTTATAATAATCAAAAAGTCCTTCAGTAGTAACTTCTTTACCTCTTATAAAGTCTAAAACATATTTAGTAACTCCAAATGATAAAGGAATAACTAATATATCTGCTAATAAAGTAATTAATTTATATCCAGTACTATCTTCTGGAAATATTCCAGCAAATAATCCTAAGAAACCAGTTATTAACATAACAATCACATATGGCTTCCAAATTGTCCACATATTACCATTAAGTTTCTCTTTAGCAACTTCCTTAAGAGCAGCTCTGTTGATAATACCATTTGTACTAAAACTAGTACTATCTTTTTCCATTCCACACTTAGGGCACTTACCCTTAACTAATTCACTTCCACATTTTGTACAAAACTTTTCCATAAAATATCCTCCTAAACATTAAACCTAAAATAACAAATATCCCCGTCTTGCATTACATATTCTTTACCTTCTAATCTAGCCTTACCAGCTTCTTTTACTTTAAGTTCACTTCCAAGACTAACTAAATCATTATATGACATAACTTCAGCTTTTATAAAACCTTTTTGAAAATCACTATGAATAATACCTGCACACTCTGGTGCTTTCATACCCTTTCTAAACGTCCAAGCTCTTACCTCATCAACACCTACAGTAAAGAAAGTCGCAAGACCAAGAGTATCATAAGTAACTTTAATAAGCTTATCTAATCCGCTTTCCTCTATACCAAGTTCATTTAAGAAAACTTTCTTCTCACTATCCTCAAGTTCAACGAGTTCGCTTTCTATCTTAGCGCACATAAGAATTAATGTAGATCCGTCTTTTTTAACATACTCTCTAACCTTATCAATAAACTGATTAGTACCAGTAACTAAATCAACTTCATTTACATTAGCTAAATATATCATTGGTTTAAGTGTAATAAAATTGAAAGGTTTTAATATAAGTAATTCATCTTCATTAAATTCGTGATGTCTAAGTATATCTCCACTTACTAAAATATTCTTACACTTTTCTAAAAGTTCAACTTCTTTAAGTGCATCCTTATCCTTACTAGTCTCTGCTTTCTTTTTAATTCTATCAAGTCTATTAGTAACTATTTCCAAATCAGACATTGCAAGTTCAAGATTTATAATCTCTATATCTCTAACAGGATCAACATCTCCTTCAACATGTATAATATCTTTATCAACAAAACATCTTACAACATGAACAACTGCATCTACTTCTCTAATATGACTAAGAAACTTATTACCAAGTCCTTCTCCATTACTAGCACCCTTAACAAGACCAGCTATATCAGTAAATTCATACTGTACTCCTATACATCTTTCAGGATTATACATATTTTCTAAAACACCAAGTCTAACATCTGGAACAGTAACAGTTCCTAAATTCGGATCAATAGTAGCAAATGGATAATTAGCAGCAAGAATATTCTTCTTAGTAATTGCATTAAAAAGAGTACTCTTTCCAACATTAGGCATTCCAATTATACCTGCTTTTAAAGCCATACATTTTCACCCCCTAACCTAAAACTTTAATACTGGACTACTATGACTACCTATAGGTAAACCAGTTATATAAAAACCTACTAACAATATAAACCACATAATAATCATCACTAAAGCATAATTCTTAACTAATCTAACTACATCACTCAAACTATATTTATCGTTTTTATCATACATTGAAATTAATGAAATAAATATAACAAAATAGCTCATAAGTGGAGTAAATGCAAGTGATATAGATGATCCAGCAACAAATATCACTTGAGCAAACTCTGGACTAACACTAGCATTCATAAGATGAGGTACAACAGTAGCACTCATAACTTCCCACTTTCCAAGAAGTCCTGTATAAAATAAACCAGCAATAATTGAAATAACAAAAAGCAAAACTATAAGTCCAAGCCCACTAAAATTAAATGCATTAATTAAATTAGAAAGTAATGCTACTACCACTAGTCCAATATTACTCTTAAGAAAAGTATTAATAAATAAACTACCAAAAATCATAAGTACTAAAACATTACCAATTTTGTCTAGTGAAAAACTTAAACTTTCACTAATTTCTTTACTTCCTTTAATAGTTTTAGCAAAACTAGCATAAGCAAATCCTACTAAAACGAATAAAATAGTAACTATAAATACAAAACCTTGACTAAATAAACTATCAGGTCCTAAAAGTTTATCAATATAACTACTAGCACTCATATCAAGTAGTCCACCACTAAGTGGTAATCCTGGAATAATATTATATAAAATAATTAATATATATACTATTGCAGCACCTATACCAACGATAAGTCCTCTAAGTTCTTTATTACTAAATTTAACATTATCAAGTGTCTCTATTTCATCAAATTCATACTTACCAAGCTTAGGCATTATTGTCTTCTCAGTAACTCTAGTCATTAAAATAGCCCCAAAAATAACAGCAATAATCGCTATTATAATTTGAAAATGATTATTAATAACATAATTCTTATCTATTGTATGAGCAGCCAGTGTAGTAAGTTTAACTAAACTAACCTCAACATTTGATAAAAACACATTCATACCGTGTCCAAAACATACACCTGCAAAAGAAGCAAGTATACCTCCAATAGGATTTCTATGTCCATACTTAAACAAAAGAGCACCTATAGGTAAGAAAACAACAAATCCAATCTCACCAAACATACTAGATAATATACTAAATAAAATAAGTAAAAAAGTAATAGAATTCTTTCTAAAACTTTGAGTAATTAAAGTAAAGAAAGTCTTAGCAAATCCAGTTCTCTCAAGTACTCCTATACCTATAAGTACAATTATCAAATTACCTAGTGGAGCAAAATTAACAAAATTACTTACCGTTGTACTAACTATATACTTAAATCCCTTAAGACTAA
>CAKOHL010000030.1 GCA_934085635.1 uncultured Bacilli bacterium
TTTTCATATTGTTTATTGCTTTAGTTATTTTTTCTTGTGTTTCATTATCAAGGGCGCTTGTTGCTTCATCAAACAAAATTATTTCTGTCTTTTGAATAAGTGCTCTTGCAATAGCAAGTCTTTGTTTTTGCCCGCCTGATAAAGTAATACCGTTTTCACCTAATACTGTATCATATTTATCTGGTAAAGACTGTATAAAGTTATCTAAATATGCTGTTTTAAGTGCTTCTTTCATTTCTTTATTTGTTAGGTTTAATTTTACTAGTTTTAAATTATCTTTTATAGACATATTAAATATGTAAGGACTTTGACTTATAACTGTTATATTTCCCCTTATAGTGTCTTTATCTAATTCATTAATGTTAACATCATCTATTAATATTTCTCCTGAATCTACTTCATACATCTTGCATAGAAGATTAAATATAGTTGTTTTTCCACTTCCAGTTTTACCTACAAAGGCTACTGTTTCATCTGGATTAACTGTAAACGATACTCCTTTTAGTACTTCGTTTCTTTTATAACTAAAATGTACATCTTTAAATTCGAATTTACCTTTTACCTTTTTTATGTGTTTTTCACCAAATGTTTCTATAGGAAATTTATTATTGTCAAATAGTTCTTTTATTCTATTAGAAGATATATTAAACTTATTTATATAATTTGCTAGTGTTCCTGTATAACCATGAAATGAACTTAAATCTGTTGAATAGTTATATAATACTAACGCATTTATTAAAGATAGAGCATTTTCTTTTATTAAATATATATAAAGTATTATTAATAGAAAATCACATATATTACTTACTACATCAGTTAAACTACCTATTAAGCTATTAGTTTCATTTTCTTTTTTTGAACAATTTAAAAGAGTTTTTATCTGCTCATTTATTAATTTTTTTGTGTTATTTTCTATATTGAGCATTTTAATATCTCTTATTCCATGAATAGTTTCTGTTATTAAACTCGTATTTTTTTCAGATTCTTTATTTGTTATTTCTCTTAGTTTTCTAGTTTTACTTTGATTATAGTTGTCTAATAAAATTATTAATAATAAATATAATAAAGCAAAAAAACATACAGTTTTATTTATTATAAATATTGCTATAAATATACCTATTGTTGATATTATGCTTTTAATATCATTAGAAATTCTCCAGTAAGTTATAGATATTGTTTCTGTATCATTTTTTATTCTTTTCACAAATAAACCTACTGAATTATTATCTAGAGTTTGATTTTTTAATAAGTGCATTCTTTTTAAAGAGTCTTTTCTTAGATTAGATAATATATTATTATAAATTTTATAATTAGAAGAATATCTAAAGAAATTTAGCATTGTACTAAAGATTCTTATAAGCACTAGTATAATGGCAATGTATAATACTTTTTTTAAATTGCTATTTGTTAATTCAGCAATTATTTTAGCACTTAATATTGGTAACACAACAGAAGTTATTATTAATAATATATTTAGAATAATATTTATTATTAGTAGTCTTTTACTACTTTTAAAATAAATTGATAAAAATTTAATATTAGTTTTTAACTCCTTCATATTACCACCTATTTACTATAATGAGTATAACATAAAAATCACTAGGTTACTAGTGACTTTTATTTTACATTTAGTTTTTTAGAGAATATCATACTAATAATATAGACTATAAATACTATTATAAATACTTTTATTAGTATGAGTGGATTTTTTAAGCTTTCAAGTAAGCTTACACCAATATATCCCCAGAAGTAAACTAGAGAGATTTTGCCAAGCATTAAGGCATATAGGTATTTTTTAGAATCTATTTTGCATATTCCTGCTGCGATGTTAACTGCAAATGCTGGTGTAAATGGTATTGCTATTAGTATTACTAGGTTTTTGAAACTCATTTTTTGTACTGCTTTTATTATTTTTCCTACACCTTTCATTTCTCTTAATTTGTTTAGTTTTTCTACAGATACACCTTTTTTAAATATAAAGTAACTCATCATACAGCCCATTACTGTGAATACCCAAGAGATTACGAAACCTATTATATTTCCAAAAGTTACAAAGTTAACAGTGATAAATACACTTAGAGGTAATATAGGAATTATAGATTCAAAAAGAATAAATAAACATCCTAAAAGTGCTCCCCAAGACCCTAGTAAGTTTAGTAGATTGTTTATTATATTGTCTAATACTTCGAATATTTCCATTTTTTGATCACCTTATTTATTTCATTTCACTAACATTATAACCTAAATATGATAAAACTGCCACTACTCTTTTGCTAAGTTTACCACTTTTACAGTAAATAAAATATCTATCGTTTTTGTTTAAATAATTTCTATAGTTATTCATTAAGTTTTCATATGGTATATTTATAGCACCTGGTAAATGATTGATATTATAATAATAGTTATCTTGAATATCTATAATTACCTTCTTATTTATTTTACCAAAATTATTACTCATAATACACTTCACCTAGTAATATTTTATGTAAATTTTTGTTATTTGATATAAAGAAAAAGCCTTAAAGGCTTTATTCATCGTCTCCAAAGAAGTCATCAAAGAATTCATCATCAGTTATGTTATCATCTACTACTATTGAATCAGCATCGATGTTAATTTTTGGCTTTTCAATATCTTTTATAATATCATCATTAATTAAGTTTGCTGCTTCTTCAAATTTTTCGTTTGCTATTTCTTTTTCACTGAATGGAGAAACTTCTGATAAGTTATCATTTTTAGCTAGCGCCTCTTCTTTTTCTAGTTCAGCTATTTTAGCATCTATTTTTTTGATTAGGTCGTCAACGTTAATTCCATTTTCAGGTTTTACTTCTTTTGGTTCGTTAATTATTTCATTTTGAAGTTTAGGTTTTTCTGGTTCAGAAGCATTTATGAATTCTTCATATTTTTTATTAACTAAATTTTCAAATTCGTTTTTGTCTTCTGAATTGCTATTTGCTTTCTTCTCTTTTTCTAGTTTTTCCTCTTCCTCTAATTTAGCAATTTGAGCATCGATATTTTTTACGAGTTCATCTATGTTACTAGGTTTACCAGATGTTTCATTCATACCTTTAGACATATTTGGCATACCAAATGGCGGTACGAATGGAGAAGAACCAAATGGATTAAATCCTCCACTTTCTTCTGTTCTGTGTTCATCAACATATTTTTTAAGGTCAAATGTTTCAATTCCGTGTGATTCTCTAAGAGGATATGTACTAATTGATGGTTCATATCCCCATCCACCTTTTTTAGATTTAAATATTTCGAAACTTGCTTTATGTTTAGTTTTAAATGGCATATTTCTGAAACGTTTAATTATCATTTCAAATTTTTTCATTTGCTGTAAGTCACTTACTGTTACAAGTGGTCTTATTGGTGGTTGTGGTTTTCCTTCTTTAGCATCTTTTGGTTTAACATCACCTAATAATTTACTTATTTCTTCAAGTGCTGCATATTCTGTTGTTATTAAGTAGAACATATTACCACAGTTACCTTTAATAGTTTCTGCTACGTCTTTACCATATACTTTATTAAGTTGGCTGAAGTTTTGAATACCAAATGTAAATCTCATATTTCTTGAACGAGATGCTGTTATCATACTTTCAACATCTTTAAGTGCAGGCATATTTGCAAATTCATCTAGTATGAAGTTTGTTCTAATTTTTAATTTTAAGTTTTCTTCTTTTTGTGCTTCATCAATTAAGCATTCATAAACTTGTTTTACGAATATTGTAGCAAGTGCGTGATATGTTGTTTTTTCATCGTGTATTTTTAGAAAAACTGCTGTTTTTTCTTTACCTATTCTTGTTACATCAAAGTCAGTATAGCTTAACATTTCTGCTAATTTTTGTCTACTACTAAATATTCTTACTTTCTGTCTAAATGTACTTGTGATACCACCTTTAGTATCTGCAGGTGCAGTGATGGTTGCTGCAGCACTTATGTAAGCACTTGATAACTCTCCTTTTAATTTAAAGTATTCTTTATCGTATTTGCTAGCACCACATCTTTCTTCACCAAATGTACTCATTGCATTTATACTGTTTAAATTAATTTCTTTTTCGCTTTTTGCATCTTCAAATAGACCAAGAGCAAGACCAGTAAAGTAGTCAGCTGCTGTTTTTTGCCAGAATGGATCGTTGTTGTTAGCATCTACTAGTATGTTTGTTGCTAGGTCTTCAAGTAGTTCCATTGCTTTATCTTCTTTACCTTGTTTCCAGTATCTATATGGAAGTGTAAGTGGATTCCATGCACTACCGTGCTCTGGATCACGGAAGTTTACTATTATAACATTATATCCTTTTTCTCTAAGCATATTAGCATTGTTCTCATATATTTCACCTTTAGGGTCAGTTACTATCATACTTTCCCCTGCTTTACCTAAAATCTTTACTAAAGGATCTATTATAGTCCAAGTTTTACCTGAACCAGAAGCACCTATAATAAGGCTATGATTTTCACCATCATCTACCCAAGCTTTGTCTTCTTCTAAAATAATAGGTATTCCAGCGTGCTCGTATGTATCATTTTTTAATGTTATTTCTTTAATATCATAAGCTTTTTTCATCTCATCATCTTTCATCCAACGAGACCAACCTGGTTCATCTTTGTCTTTCTTTTTACCAAAGCCAAATCCTTTTTCTCTATCAAAGAAATAGCTTGATGTACTCATAAATACTGCTATTAAAGCAAATAGATACATTACTAGTGTTGTTACTAAAAATTCACTACTAAATGCCCTGATAGGGTTAAGTCCCCAAAACATATTGTTATGAGCAATTTCATATAAATTTAATACTCCAATAGCAACCAAATAAAGTAAAAAAATACAGAATATAACAAAGATAATTGTATCTTTTGGTTTTGCTGTAAATTTAAGTTTAATATCCTTCATATTAACCCACTCTCTCTCAACAACAATTATATCAAAAAATAATTAAAAAAACTAGAAATTATTATTAACTTCTAGTTATTTTTTAGATCACAGACATTTAATGCTTTGAATTTATTCTTTTTTAATCTATATAACATACTGCATTCTCCGATATTATCATAAAACGACTTATTAAGTATGAATTCTAATTTACCATCTTCATATATATCTATTATATTTTCAATGTATAAACTAGGTACTTCTGTATAATCTTCATTATTATAGCTTTCTATGATTTGTACTTTAGAATCATTAATATAGGCAAGTACTGAAAATGCTGTTTCTGAATTAGTAACTGCTACTAATTTTTCAAACTTACCATCATTATCAAAGTCTATATCAATTTCATATGCATACTTATAATTTGAAATTGTAAAATCAATATTATCTTCTATTAAATTAATTATTTCATTATCTACATCACTATTTAAATTAAAGTTATACTGTTTTATAGAAACTTTACCATTATAAATAAACACTTTTTTAGATAAATCTTTATATATGCTATTATTTAAACTATCGAATATGTATAGTTTATTATTACCTAAATTATATTTTACTTTGTTAACTCCATAGTTGTTACCACCTATGTATACTTTATATTCTCCTTCATAGTTTCCAATAAAATCTTTATTTTCACATTTCCATCTATAACATTCAATATAACTTTTGTTAACAAATATACTATATATACCATTTTTTTTGATACTACTAAATATTAAGTATATTCCTAATACTATTAATGAGAATACTAAAATACCAATTATTATAAAATATTCAAACTTTTTATTCTTCATTCTATCACCTAAAATTTAATTGCTATTATGTATGTAAGTCCTTGATTAATATATCTCTTTGAAAATTGTTGTGTATCATATCCAGGGTCAGCAATATAAATTTCTCCATCACTTATTCCAGTTACAACTACATAGTGAGAATTTCCTCCACCTTGGATTGCAGCACTCGCTTCAGATTTTACTCTTATTATTACATCATAACCATTTGCAAGATATTTACTTATTTCAGATAGTTTATAATCATAACTGTCATTTGGCATTAATTCTTCACCTTGAACATCAACATTAGTTAAACCTGTAGCTATTCTAATAGCAGTCGAACCATCAGGCATATCACCATATTTACCGAGAGCATTATTTGCTTTTAATGCTTCAGTATAAGTTCCCGGGTTAAAATTAGGAATAATAATTGTTGGGGCACTTTTAGCAATTACCATTGCGTAAGAAGTCATTAAGCATCCAATTTTATGAATGGTTCTTGGATCTCCATTTGGTCTAGGTATATTAGACATTAGTATAGTTCCCCATCTAGCATCATCATACTGTTTCCAAGTTGCCCATTCTCCTAACTCACCAATTGAACATTCTGCATTGACTACACTATATATACCATCCCAATATTTTTGGATTATTTCTACATAATCTAGTCCTTCTGATTCATAACTTTTCCAAGTATTTTGCATTTCAATTGTATAGATTCCTGAATACAAATTGTTTGAAGAGTCTTTAAGCGTTACTCCATTTACACTTCTAACTGCACTTCTTAGTTTTGAATTTTTATCTAAAGCCCCTTTCCAGTTTTTACAATAAGTACTGTTTGGTGTAGTCCCTCTTGTATAAACTGAATGCACAGTATTGGTGTCAGGATGCATACAAATGTCACAACCATTTTCTGGATCACAATATGTTTGATCCCACGTACTATTGGAAATTTCTAATATATTTTGATCCCCTTCAGTTACGATTTTACCTTCATTTAATGCTAAATTTCTAGCAACTATAGATTGAACTTTTAATGCTTCCTCTCCACCATCACCTATCTCAGCATATACAACACCCAAAATATATTTTTCAAAATCTATTAATTCTTGTCCTTCAATTGGTTCTCCTTCGGTTACAATACCATCTAAGGCTTTATTTTTAGAATGAACAAGTCTAACCTTTAAATTAGTATAATCTTCTCCATTTACATTATATGTACATATGGCAGTTGTATTAAAGTACGACATGCTAGTTACAGAACTTGGATAACCTAAGAAATAATTTATGTATTCTTTTCTAGATACTATATTATAAATAATTCCTTCTATTTCGTCTAAAGTAAAGCTATTATACTCAGGATCTTCTTTAGTGTATTTCTTATCATATCTTGGATATGTTTTATATATGAAACCATCTTCGTAAGTATAATTTATTCCGTTTACATTAATAAATGCTTTTGCAAATTTTTCTTCTCTGTCAGTATCTTCTTCCAAGTTAGATTCACTTTCAATTAAATCGCTATTAGGTACATATACATTTTTAAATTTAGTTATATCTGTATCTGTCAAATTTCCATTCTTTTTATAAAAGTCATCTGTACATTCACTAGATGTATAGTTTAGTGCTTCTTTATATGATATTACCTTTTCATATTCTTCACTTACTTTACTACCATATCTTAAGTAAAGTTTAAATTTGTCTTCACTAACTACATTAGCCATTGTGTGTTCTTTACAAACATATTTTTCTTCAGTATCCTCTTCATCACTACCTGCATCATCTGTTTCTTCAGTAGTTTCTTTTTCATAACGGTAATATGGATATTTATCTTTAATCAATATGTAGTTATCAAGTAGATCTGATATGTCACCTTTGTCATAAATACCGTTAGAGAATAAGATACTTATGGCATCAAATTCACTTATTGAAGAATTATCTGTTTCATCTAATTTACCACTGTCAGTAGGTATAGTGTTGTTTCCATCATCATCTACTATTTGACTAGCGTATGCATAATAAAGTGTACTTAAAAGATCACCAGGACTAATTGTAGTTATGTTATATTTTTTTTCAGCATTTTGTGTTAAATTTCTAATATATGTTGAAAATTCACAAGGATTTTTTAAATTATATATACCAAATACATTTGCAAGACTAGCAAAAAAACCAGTTTCACATTTCAGTGTATGATTTTTAGTGTCATAGATATTATCAATTTCACTAGTGGACATCCCAAGCTTATATTCATCATCATTTCCAAAGATTGAATATGCATCATCACTTGTTACACCATACTTCATATCTAGACTTGAATATCCAATATCACTACCTTCTAATATTGCATAAAAAATAAATAATAGTAAAAATATTCCAACTCCAATAAGAATTACTACACCTGCTGGGCTTGCACCTATTGCGCTGGCAATTTTGGCTACACCTTTACTTATGACTGTGGTTGTTTTTTTAATGGCTTCGCCTGCCTTTTTTGCGGTTTGCCCCGCTTTTCTTGCAGCTTCCCCACTTTTCTTTGCAGTTTCTCCTGCTTTCCTTTTTTGCTTGTATTTATTATATAAATCTCTACCCTTTTGATAGGTGTTTTTAGCATTTTTACCAGTATTAACAGCACTAGATGCCGTATTTATGGCACTATTTAAAGTATCTTCTCCTTCGTCTGGATCATCCGAACTCATAAGGGAATTAGCTCCAGCATTTACTAAATTTTTACCTGCACCTTTAAGGGCGTTTTTACCAGTTTCGCGAATATTCATATTTTTTAATACATTTCTATTTTTGCTTTCATTAATTCTATTAGAACTATTAGAAATATTTTCTTTATCCTTATTATTGTTAGAATTCTTATTAGGAAAAGAACCCGCATTATTTTGTGGGTTTGAAGTTCTATTTTCTAAATTTTTGTTCTTTTCCTTATCACTCATATTTTACCTCTTAATTATAGTCCACCACCAGAACCAAATGAATCTAGTTCTTCTTGAGTAGCTATTACGTTAATTCTCATTCTACGGCTTCCGCATACAAATAATGCTTCACCTTGATTGTATCTTTTAATACTTTCTTTTTCTTGATCATTTAGGTCAATTAGCATACTTAAATCTTCAACTGCTTGTTTTTTTAGTCCCATTACTAAATAGTAACTTGCATTATCGAATATTGCTTTACCGTGAACAATTACTTCTGGACTTGCAAAGTCAGTTGGTTGTTGTGTAATTATAATTGTACCAGTGTTGTATTTTCTACTTCTTCTTTGCACTTGTGCTAAGAATTCTGCACCAAGTGTATTTTTATCAGCAAGTAAAGTATGTGCTTCATCAACCATAAGTATTGTATTAGTATCTTTGTCTAAGCAAAGACCCCAAGCATGTTTTAAGATGTTAAAGAATAAAGCATTTCTTATATTTGCATCACTATTCATAAGTTCTCTTATATTAAATACTATGAAATCACTATCAGGTTCTACTGTAGTGTGACCTGTAAAGTAATATCTTAATTCTTTAGTTAATGGTCTAACTTTAAGTTCAAGTTTTTCCATTACTTCTCTTTCACGAGTTGCTTCTACCATAGAAAGTAATCTTCCTTTAATAGTTGCATATACATCATCAAATGTTGGATAGTCTTCACTAGTAAATTTACTAAAGTCAGTTTCTGAGTCTATTTTGTATCTTTTATATGTATCTTGTACAACTTCACTAAATAGTGTTAGAGTGTCTTCTTCAATATCTGGACTATAGTATTTCATAAATGCTTTTAGTGTTTGAAGTGTACGAGTTAAAACTGCATAATTTCCTCCTTCTTCAGCATCTGAGTCTACTATTACTTCAAGTGGGTTAATCATTCCATAGTTACCACCTAAACCTAGATTAATAAAGTCTCCACCATAAAGTTTAGCCATTTCTTCTAGTTCACCTTCTGGATCTATTGCGACTATTTTATGTCCATTTCTTATGTTACTTCTTAATAAGATTTTAGCAGCTGTAGATTTACCACTACCAGAAGTACCAAGCATTATCATATTGGCATTATTTCTGTTAAATTCTTTCTTTATTTGATATAAGAATTGATTGAATAAAATTATACCACCTGAGAAGTCTACACCAAGTAAACAAGATAATCCTGGGTCTTTTATACTATCGAATACAAATGGATACATAGCACTCATAGTAACACTAGGTATTGGAGTACCTATTCTTTCTTCTATATCTGAATCTGGGAATATTGGTAAGCAAGATTTAAGTATTTTTTCTTGTTCAAATCTTAGTACTGTACCTTTCATACCCATTGCATCAAGATAGTTTTTAACTTGTACTTTCTTATTTTCTAATTCTTCTTGTGAATCAGCTGTTATCATAACGTGCATTTGAAAGTCAAATATTCTTGCTTGAGTACTTGTTAGCATAGTAATAAAGTTTTCTATACTTTCATAGTCTTGTCTGATTCTTTCTTGAACAGTTCTATCATACTCATTTTGGTATTTCATTTTCATATCTGCTATTTCTTTATTAAGCATTTTAGATAAAACTGAAAATTCTATTGGTATATGTTTTATAATTACTTTTATACCTGCATATTGTGTTAAGTTTGCAAGGTATCCTTCATTAATCATTTTAGGATAACTTATTATAGTTAGTATTGTACAAAACTTACCACTGATAACCATATCCCCTGCTCTGAATTCAAGCCCTTTTGGGGCTAATTGACTTTTTAGATTCATGCACCTATCACCGTCCCAAATTCAGTTCTATTACCATCATTTAGAAATCCATCTAATAGAACTCTTAAATCATCATTACTTGTTTGAGTTGCTACAAGACCACAAGAAGCAAAACCACTTATTAAATTTTGTATTCTTTTTTGCATTATTTCAGGTCTTTTTTCTCTAAACAATAAGTAGTATTCTGTATCAGCAACACCAATTTCTTTACTCATAAATAAATTTGCTTTATTTATGTCTTGCATTACTAACTTTTTCATAACTGGAGTTTGTACGTTGTTATAAAGAAGTTGTAATTGACTTAAGTATACATTTATGTCAACTGGCCTATCAGCTACAATTATAGAAAATTCATAATCTATACTATTATAAAGATTTCTTAAATTGTATATTACATTTCTTTGACTATCGTAGTCCATAATGAATATGTTTTTTGGTTGTACTTTTACACCAGTTACTTGTTCTCCATCATCAAGTTGTATGGCACCATTTAGAATTGATCTAATTGGTAACCAGTTTTCTGCATATTTTTGCGCTTTTGCATCAATCTTATTTTTCCCCGTATTCATTTCTCACACACCAACCTTTCCAATAATAAACTCTTCTATTTGATAAGAATAAGTAAATGTCTTTTATAAAACACATAACATTGTGATAATAAGGTACTGGAATTACTAGGAAAGCAGCAATGCTTATTGGTAATACCTTTATGATTGTTGTAACTAGACCTGAATCAGGTATTGCTACAAAAAATATTAAGCTTACTGCTATTCCTACTAAGAATACTGCTAAATCTATTCCCCTAAATACATTAAATATTAATTTACCCTTCTTACTATTTGCAGGTATTAAATACATATTATTCATATCCTTTTTTCCTTTCTAATTATTGTTTTTATTAAATGGCGCTTGTCTTTTTGCTTCAGGAGATTCTTCTCTAATGTATTTAGCTGTTTCTTCTTTTTGTTTCTTTTCTTGATCTAGATCGTTTATATGGTCAGACATATCTTTAGATTGTTGATTGTAACTAGATATTTCTTGACCAGTTCTTGCTATGTCTTCATCGTTCATAGCCTTAGCATATTCTTCCGAACCTTCGTAAAC
>CAKOHL010000031.1 GCA_934085635.1 uncultured Bacilli bacterium
TCAAAATTGACTATTTCATTCCATATTTTTCTTTGAATTTTTGAACATTACCAGTTCTAGCAGTCATATGCTTTCCTGTATAAAATGAATGACATTTATTACAAGTTTCAAGTTGAATTTCACTTTTAGTACTTAATGTAGTAAATTCATTTCCACAAGCACATTTAACTTTACATTCTTTTAGTTCTGGATGAATACCTTTTTTCATTTAACATTCTCCTTTCGCCATAACTTCAAAAAGTTATAGAAACCTTTTCGCTTAAGTAATATATCATAAACCAAAAGATATTTCAAGGTTTTTTAGTATATTTGTTGATATTTTAAAAGTTATTAACATAAATTCATAGTCAAAAGTATATTTAATATATGTGCTAGTAACTTATCCTGATCAGTAATTGCACTATCACTAATAAGTATAATACTGCCGATCGAATCAGCGTCAACAATTATTGGGCTCACTAAATATTTTTTTTCTATACTAAGAGTATCAAATTTTAAAAAATACCCTTCTTCTTGTTTTCTTTCATCAATTAAACTTATGATTTTACTATCAATTTTATTTCCAATATATGCTAAAACACTACTTGAAATAACTTTTTCCTTATCAGTAATTATAATATCTGAACTTGTTAATTTCTTAAAATTATTAATATAAATATCTGCATTTTCCTTCATAGACAAAAGTTTTTCATACTTTTTTAAAACAATCGAATTATCTTGAATAAAAATCTGAACATCTTCACCATTTCTTATATTAAGATTTTTTCTAATCTCTTTTGGAATAACTATTCTACCAAGTTCGTCTATTTTTCTAACTATACCAGTATTCATATAACACCTCTAATCTTATTTTAAATAAAAATAAAAGAATTATACCAGATTAAATAAAAAATATGTTATAATTTATATAGGTGATATAAAGTGAATAATATAGTAGAAGCAACAATTGAAATTCCTATGGGAACTAAAAATAAATTTGAAATTAATAAAGAAACAGGTAAAATGAAATTGGACAGAGTTTTATATAGTGCTCTTACATACCCGGGCGAATATGGTTTTATTGAAAACACTATTGCCGATGACAAAGATCCACTAGATATACTAGTAATCAGTACTTATCCAACTTTTCCGGGCTGCACAGTAGATGCTAGAGTTCTAGGATATCTAACAGTAGTAGATAATGGTTACCACGACGAAAAAATAATAGCAGTCGTAGATAAAGACCCTAGATTTGATAACATTACAAAATTAGAAGACTTAACTGAACATCAAAAAGCTGAAATAAAAGACTTTTTTCAAAACTACAAAACATTACAAAACATAAAGGTAGAAACAAAAGATTTTCACGGCGTTAACGAAGCAATTAAACTAATAGAAACTTGTAAAAACAATTATAAAAAAGAAAGTAGATAGCTAAGAATTAACTAAACTATCTACTTTTTTTCTTGATTAATATAAAGAAGTAAATCTAATATATAATTGATATAATGCTTATCACTATTAATTTTATTAAGCGAAATAATAATTGCATTACCATTATATGAAAAATTAAATCTAGTTGTAATATGAGTAGAAGTAATAAATAATTTTTCAATATTAATATTTTTATAAACCGATTCATCTAGCTTAATAGAAAATTTATTTCTGTCATTAATTAAAACTTTAATATTAAGCTTATCTATAAGTTTTTCAGATAATTCTTGTTTCATGTAAATTTCTAAATCACTAGTAACTATACCAAACCTATCCTTAATATTTTCATACACTTCTTTAAAATCATCTATACTATTAATATCCGCGATTAATTTATGTATCTCAATAATCACTGCATCTTCATCAGAATAGTTTGTTGTAATATGAGTAGTTACATCGTCGATATTAGTCTCCTTTTCTTCTTCCTCACTTACTCCATTTAACTCTTCATTAACTAAGGCTAAATACATATCAACTCCAACAGAATCTATAAATCCGGCTTGTTCACTACCAAGCAAATCTCCCGCACCACGAATACTAAGATCTCTCATAGCTATTTTATATCCACTACCAAGTTCAGTAAATTCCTTTATAGATTCAAGTCTCTTTTGAGCAGTATCTCCAAGTATTTTTTCTTTGTTATACGTCAAATAAGCATAAGCTTGTCTATCACCTCTACCGACTCTACCTCTAATTTGATAAAGTTGAGAAAGTCCAAATCTATCTGAATCCAGCACAATAATCGTATTAGCATTAGGAATATCAATTCCATTTTCAATAATAGTAGTACTAATCAAAACATCAAATTTACCTAAAGTAAAATCAAGCATAATATCTTGCATATCTTCTTTATTCATTTTACCGTGAGCATACCTTATAGAAACTTCAGGAATAAGTTTTGCATAACTCTGAACAACACTTTCCATATCTTCAACTTTATTATAAAGTATAAATACTTGCCCACCTCTTGCTTTTTCTTTCAAAACAACATTTCTTAGGATATAAGGATCATAATTTATAACATATGTTTGAACAGGATATTTATTTTTAGGCGGTGTTTCTATCAAACTAAGATCCCTCACTCCAATCAAACTCATTTGCAAGCTTCTAGGAATAGGTGTAGCAGAAACAGATAAAACGTGCACATTAGACTTAATTTCCTTAATTCTTTCTTTATGCATAACACCAAAACGTTGCTCCTCATCAATAACCAGTAATCCTAAATCTTTAAATTCCACATCAGAACTTAATAACCTATGAGTTCCAAAAATAACATCAATCTTTCCTTCCTTAAGATCTTCTAATATCTTTTTAGTTTCCTTAGAAGTGGTATATCTGTTCAAAAGTGCGATATTAACCGCGTGATTCTTAAATCTAGAAGTACACGACATAAATTGCTGATAACTCAATAATGTAGTTGGACATAAATACATAACCTGTTTACTATTCATAACAGTTTTAAATATTGCCCTAAAAATAACCTCAGTCTTACCATAACCAACATCCCCACATAAAAGTCTATCCATTGGTTTAGAATTTTCTAAATCCTTTTTGATTTCATATGAAGTCTTTAGTTGATCAGCAGTTTCATCATAAATAAACTCATTTTCAAATACTATTTGTTCAGGAGTATCTTCTTCAAAAGGTTTGACTGAACATAAATTTCTATTCTTATAAATCTTAATTAACTCACTACTAATATCCTTAATTTTCTTCTTAATTTTAATTTTAGTTTTTTCCCATTCCACACTATTTAGCTTATGAATTACAGGTTTTGCCCCATCCTTAGAAGAATACTTATAAAGCTTATCAACTTTATCGACAGGTAAATATAACTTATCATCGCCTTTATACTTAATAAGAATATAATCTTTTAATAAACCATTTTTCTCAATAGTAGTAATACCCATATAAACTCCTATACCACTATCCCTATGAACTACATAATCCCCCACTTCTAGCTTATCTATAGAGTTAATCTTTTTCCCCATTTTATAACCTGTATTATATTTAAGTTTATTAAATGAAGTAAATAAATCATTTTTTGAAAAGTATGATATTCCATTATACACAAACCCGTTCATCAAATCTTTTTTAATTATTTTATCTTCAGTTAAATTTAGTCTTTTAATAAATTCATTATCATTACTTACTAAATAAGAATTAACCAAGTTAACATCATTTTTGAATCTATCAAAATCATTATTATAATTTACTATCGAAGTTGCTTTAAGAAAATAATCACTATCTGGTTCATTAGTGCTTGTATTTGCATAAATAGTAAATTTAGAATTAATATCATCTAAATTAAATAATTCATTTTTCTCTCCATAATATTTTATCTGTTCCAAAATAGTTCTATGAACATTCTTAATAACATTAATATCTTGATAAACTAAAATATAATCATCTAAATAACTTAAAATATTTTCCTTAGCATCACTATATTCATCGATAGCAGGTTTAATTATTATTTCCTCAATATTTCTATCCGAAAGTTGTGTATTTTCATTAAATTCCTTAATATCTTCAATTTCATCATCAAAAAACTCTATACGAATTGGGTGTTCTTCAAAAACAGGAAAAACATCAATAACGAATCCCCTAACACTAAATTCTCCAGTATTGGTAACCATTGATTCCCTCTTATACCCAATTACAGAAAGTTTATTAATAAAATCATCTCTATCTATACTTTGATTAATCTTTAATTTTATATTTTTCTTCTCAAAGCAAGTTCTAGATGGCATCTTTTTCAAAAAACTATTAGTGTGACATATAACAATTTTATTTTTGTCAGAATCTAAACTTTCTAAAAATTTGAGTCTCATAAACATTAACTCAGGAGAAGACGCAATTGCCTTTTTAGTTAAAAAATCATCATCTGGAAAAATATATACATTATCTTTCAAATAAAAATTAAGTCTAGCATAAAGATTATTAGCCTCAGTTAAAGAAGGTGTTACCAAAATTAAATCCTTATTACACGAAAAAAACATATACATTAATAATTGAGTGTATATTTCATTATCGGTAACAGATATTTTTAAATTATCTTTAAATTGTAAATCAAAAAGATTGTCAATCATAAATAATCACCTATTATATTTATTCATAATCATATCAAAACTTAAAATATCCAAATCATCTATAACTTCATTAATAGTATCTAAAACTTTTTTTAATTTATTCATTTCTTCACTAGAAAACTTTCCAAGAACATAATCCACAACATCATAAGAAGGCTTTGAAATACCTATACGAATTCTTTTAAATTTTTCTGTTCCAATGTGTTTTACAATACTCTTTATTCCATTATGTCCACCAGAAGAACCACTAGTTTTAATTTTAAAAGTTCCAATTTCAAAATCCATATCATCATAAATTACTAATAAATCCGTTACATCTACTTTATAATAATCGAGCACTTTTCTAACAGCAAGCCCACTATCATTCATAAAAGTTAAAGGTTTAATAAATAAATACTTATCAATTGCAGTATTTTTTATACTATACATATAATTATCTTTAACTTTAAAATCAGATATATAATTATCTAGTACCATAAAGCCTGCATTATGTCTAGTGTTTTCATATTCTTTTCCTGGATTACCTAAACCAACTATTACTTTCATTTCTTATTCTCCTCATACATCGAATATAAAATATTCTTACTAACATTGTTTTTCTTAGAAACATATTTTATAGCATCCTTACTAGTCATACCAAGTTGAGTTAATTCCAAAACATCTTTAAAAAGTTCATCGTAATTCATCTCGTCAGTATTTTTTTCAATAACAATTACAATTTCTCCTTTAACATTTTCGTACTGTTGAATTGCTTCCAAGACAGTCCCCCTAAATACCTCTTCATAGACCTTAGTTATTTCCCGGGAAATACTTATTTGTCTATTTCCCAAGATTTTATAGATTTTTTGTAAAGTTTTATAAAGTCTATGAGGTGCTTCATATAAAATAATTGTAAAGTTTATACTCTTTAACTTTTCTAATTCAGCATTAGAAGCACTTTCCTTTGAATCTAAAAACCCATAAAAAAGAAACTTATCTTGATCTAAATTAGACATATTAAGTGCTGGTAAAAATGCACAAGCTCCCGGAAGAGCTATAACATTATATCCTTCTTTTATAATATTTTGTACTAATAACGAACCAGGATCGCTAATTAAAGGTGTCCCTCTATCAGTAACTACAGCAATATTCTTTTTATTTTTAAGTAACTCAAGTGCAGTAACACTAGCTTTAGCCTCAGAGAACTTTTGACATTGAAACACTTTGTTACTAATATCAAAGTTTTTTAAAAGATTATTAGTTACACGGGTATCTTCGGCAAATATAGCATCAACACTTTTTAAGACATCGACAGCACGAAAAGTCATATCTTTTAAATTACCAATAGGTGTTGGAACTATAAAACAATTACTATATTCTTTATCATAACTATGTTGAATCATAATTTCACATCCTTTCAAACATTTTTAAAACCTCAGAAGTATAACTTCCATCATCATTATGACAATATAAAGGTGGAAGTACTTTCACACCTATTTTACCATTTTTTTTGGCGTCTATCAAAACTAAATTAGATTCTTTACCTTCTTTAGGATAAATAAACCTTATTCTTTTAGGTTGCAAATTATTATTAGTCATAAGTGTTAAAATTTCAGATAACCTATCAGTCCTATGTACCATAACAACACTTCCATTATTCTTAAGTAATTTTCTACTAACAGCAAATATATCATTTAAAGTTAACATTACTTCGTGTCTTGCTACAGTCTTAATATAATTATCGTTAAGATTGCTGCTTTCGTTTACTTTAAAATATGGGGGATTACAAGTAATCAAATCAAAAGTATCAGTTTCAAATAAATCAGGTAATTTCTTTACATCTTCATTTAAAATAGATATTCTTTCTTCTAAACCATTTATTTTCACTGACTCAGTCGCTAAAGCATAAATTTCCTTTTGAACTTCAACGCCTATAATTTCAGAATCAGTTAAAGTACTTAAAATTAATGGTATAGGTGCATTCCCAGTACAAAAATCAATTATTTTCATTTCCTTTTTTAAAATACAAAATCTTGGAATTAATATAGATTCCAAGCTAAAATTAAAATATTCATTATTCTGTACAATTTTTAAATTATCATATCCTACCAAATCATTTATTACATTTTTTTTCACATTCATCACACTTACTTTTTAATACCACTTCTACTTTACCAACATCAAGTACAGAAACTGTATAAGTTCTTTTTAAGATATCTAAAGAAATTACTGTTCCTTTACCCTTATCAGTAGAAACTTCATCTCCAATATTTGGCATATCACTTCTATAATCTGAATATACATCATCTTCATAAGTTAAACAGCAAAGAAGCCTACCACATTGACCATTAATTTTATTAGGATTTAAAGTTAAATTTTGATTCTTAGCCATACTGATAGAAACAGATTCTGGAAAACAAGATAAATATGAAGAGCAACATAACTCTCTACCACACTGACCAATTCCAGATATTTCTTTTGCTTTATCTCTTACACCAATTTGTCTCAATTCAATTCTAGTTTTATATATAGATGCTAATTCCTTAGCAAGTTCTCTAAAATCAATTCTCTGTTCAGCATGGAAAAACATAAGTAATTGAGCCCTATCCAAAGTGAACGAAGCATCTATAAAATTCATATTTAATTTATACTTATGAGCAATCTTTTTTGCATCAACAATAGCGCGCTTTGCATCTTTGATGTTTGATTTAAAAGTTTTAATATCTTTTTCATTTGCCTTTCTAAGTACATCCTTCATATCAAGAACAAGTTCTTTATTTTTGATATTACTCATAATAACCTTAGCAAGTTGAATACCCCTTTCGGTTTCAACAATAACTAAATCTCCATCAAGTATATTTAACTCATTACCTTTGAAAAAATATAACTTTCCACCTTCTTTAAAATTTACTGCAACAACATTATTCATAAATTTCACCAACCATATCAAAAATCAATTTATCTAGAAACAAATTAACATTCACATTATATTTTAACACATTTTCGCTTTTATTCAACACTATTAATTTTCTAGTAAGATCTTTTTCATTTATGTTTAAAGCAATTTTTTCTACAGTAGATAAATACTCATCAAAATATTGAATTGTATTTTGAAATTTATAATTTAAAACATCATAATAAAAATATTTAATAATTTTAATGATAGACATAACTACTACTTTTTCTTCTTTTTTAGAAAATATATCTGGTAAATATGCTATAGAATCCTCTTTATAATTTTCTATTTTATTAATTAAATCAATGGATTTCAAAATTAATTCATTATCAAAATTTTTAATATCAAAATCCACGTTATCATCTACTTTTATTAACTGACATCTAGACTTAATCGTGGGTAAGACACTATTTATATTAGAAGTTATTAAAAAAGCATAGATATTATCTTCTGGTTCTTCTAAAAACTTAAGTAGCGAATTAGCAGCATAATCATTCATCATTTGAGCTTCATCAATAATATATGTTTTAGCTATATGAAATTGTGACTTAGTCTTAAATTTTGACTGTATATCCAAAATTTGATCTTTTATAATTTTAGAATTCTCAG
Organism: uncultured Bacilli bacterium; assembly: GCA_934085635.1. GTDB lineage: Bacteria > Bacillota_I > Bacilli_A > RF39 > UBA660 > CAG-628. The sequence continues at coordinate 8,107 of CAKOHL010000031.1, forward strand.
GTCTAACGATTAACACATCACAAGATTCTTCATTAACTTCTTCTTTAAAAATATATTTGCTAATGACTGAAAAAAGTGATTCTTTAAGCGAATCATAATTAGAATTGTACAATAAAAAAGCGTGACTAATCGTATTTTGACTAGCCCTAAGATTAAAATAGTTTTCTAATTTTTCACTCATACTATCACCTAATCATTACTATCACAATAATTGATTCATAACAACAAGTCCAATTAAAGCAGGAATTCCCAAAAGTGTAACGAATATTATTGAAACAACATTTATTGGAATCATTGCACCAACGCTTGAAGTTATTAAATCAAATGCATACATTAAACATAACGCCATAACAAGTCTTTTTACTACAATTACTATTATTTGCATATTTGCCTCCACAAAATAGTATTAATGTAATTTAAATATTATGACAAGAATTTTCTATCATCAATTGCTCTTACTATCGTAAGTGGATCTAAATATTCAAAATCTGTTCCAATAGGAATACCATAAGATAACCTAGAAACTTTAACATTTTTATTTTCTAGCAATTTTTGAATATAAAGAGAAGTCATTTCTCCTTCAACTGAAGGATTAAGTGCAATAATAACCTCTTTTACTGAGTCATCAATACGATTGTTAACTAATGAAAAAATGTTTATATCCTCAGGATTTACCTCATCAATTGGTGATATAAGGCCCCCTAAAACGTGATATAATCCATTAAATTTACCTGTTTTTTCAAACATAAAAACACTTTTTGCATCTTCCACTACACAAATCGTGGATCTATCTCTAGTTTCAGAAGTACAAATATTACATTTTTCGTGATCAGTCAAATGACCACATACACTACATACAGTAATATTATTTTTAAAATTAAGTAAATTACTAGCAAATTCCTCTATTTTTTCAAAATCTATATCATTAACATCATACACAAATCTTTCAGCAGATTTTTCGCCTACTCCCGAAAAAAGGCGAAAACTTTCTTTAAGTTTTTCAAATTCCTCTGGATAAACCATTATTAGAACAATCCTCCAAGACCACCTGTATATTTACCCATTTTTTCTTCTTTAGTTTTTGCAACTTGATTTAAAACATCATTAACCGCTACTAAAAGCATATCTTCTAACATATCTTTATCTGAAAGAACAGAATCATCAGTTATTTTTATTTTATTAACTTGCATTTTTCCAGACATTTCTATCTTCACAGCTCCACTAGTAGCAGTAAAAACAGTATTTTCTATCTCCTCATTAGCATTTTGTAATTCTCTTTGAACTTTTTGTGCTTGTGCCATTAAACTTTGCATATTCATAATAATTTCCTCCTCATTTTACACTAACAGTGTCATTTCCGAATATATCTAAAGCAGAATTTTCTAAATCACTATAAAATTCTCCCTGTTCTAATTGTACATCATTTTCTTCAACAAATACATATTTAATATTATTTTTCTTATTTTTTATAAAATCTTCCTTACATTTATTCCATTCATCATTAGTGAGTGCAATTACCTTATAAGAATTATCAAAAAGCTCCTTAACAAAACCTTCTATTTGAGATATTTTCTTATTAAAGTTTATTACATCACTCGAATTATTAAACGCAAATAATAAATATTTAGAAGAAGCCACCACTACTTTACCATTTAAAAGTAAATTAGCTAAAATATTATAAGTTTTATTTGAAACAAAATCATATAGTTTGTCATAATTATTGTTAATATCAATTAATATCTTTTTATCAGCCTCTGCAAAAACGTTATTAATTCTAATATGAATTAAATCATTGTTAATTGTCTTTTCTTCTTCTAAATTATTGTTAATAACTTCATCATCAGATTTTTTTTGAGATTCAGAAGTAATATTTGCATCGTTAATTGTTTCTTTCATAGAAGCATCATTGACAATTTCATTTTGAGAAGTATCAATATTTGCAACTTTTGATTCAATTAAATCTTTGTTATGAGATATTTCCTTATTATTATCAAATAAATTAGCAATTTGTATCATATAGATTTCAAACAACATTCCTTGATTAAAAGAGTTTTTTAATTCTTTAGCTAAATCATTTAAATAAAAAGTAATTTTAGATATTTGGTTACTATTTAAATAAATTTGTTTTAAAAATTCAGTATACTCGTTATCAAAATAATCAGACAACTTTGAATATATAGAATAATCTCTTATTAAAATTAACAAATTGTCAACAATTGAACGATAATTAAGTCCTTTAGAAGATATTTCATTACAATAAGTTAATAAATCCTTATAATTAAAATTAGTTAATGATAAAAATACACTTTGAATAAATTCACTTGAAACATAACCAGATAATTTATATATTTCTTCAATAGTAATAAGTTCATCCGGTAAAGATAAAGCCTGATCCAACAAATTAATAGCATCCCTTAAACCACCATCAGATACTTCAGCTATTTTTAAAAGTACATCATCAGATACAACCCTATTTTCATTTTCAACAATATATTTTAATCTACTAATTAATTGATCGATAGATATCTTTTGAAAATCAAATCTTTGACATCTAGACAAAATAGTTAAAGGTATTTTATTTGGCTCAGTTGTCGCTAAAATAAATATAACGTGGCTAGGTGGTTCCTCAAGAGTCTTAAGTAACGCGTTAAAGGCACCTATAGAAAGCATATGAACTTCATCAATAATATATATTTTATACTTACAAAAAGAAGGTAAAAGCTTTGAATTATCTCTTAATGCACGTATTTCATCTACACCATTATTACTAGCTGCATCTATTTCAATAATATCCGAATCATTTGTTAATAAGTTAACACAATTAAAACATTTGCCACAAATATCGCCATTAAAGTCAGTACAATTAACTGCATGAGCAAATATTTTTGCAATACTAGTTTTACCTGTACCTCTAGGACCGGTAAATAAATAAGCGTGTGATATTTTATTGTTAATAATTGAATTCTTTAAAATATCTACCACTACATCTTGTCCAACAACATTAGCAAAATTACTTGGTCGATACTTTCTATACAAAGCAGTATAAGCCATAAAACACCTCCATATAAAAAAATTATACCATTTTAGATGTAATAATGGTATACCTATCTTTTTGTTTCAAAAAAATTTGTTAATAACTTAGAAAATTTAATATTATAGGAGCTAT
>CAKOHL010000032.1 GCA_934085635.1 uncultured Bacilli bacterium
AATAATATCGTTGATTTAGGTGATAAGGCTGCTTTTGTACTCGAGAATATGTATAAAAATGGTGAGCTGAAAGATATAAGTGCTTTTCTTTCTGCTTTAGCAATTCAAGATATAATAAAATGTAATTTGTATGAAGAATATAATTTAGATTGGTCAACAGCGGAAAAGTTTTATCTCTTGTGGGAAGAAAATAATTGTTCTTTTGATAATTAGTGAACTCGTAAATAATAGTCAATACTAAAAAAATGTATCTTGAAAATTTCTAAATTTATGATATTCTTTTAATAGAAGGAGGATATTTGATGATTAAAAATTATATTAAGAAGTTTGAAAGATATTCTATATTAATATCTTGTTTAATGCTTATATTATCATTGTTCTTGATATTTAAACCAGTTAAATCAGTAGAAGTTTTTATGATAATTTTTTCGATCATAGTATTTATAAGCGGTCTATTTAATTTATATAATTATTTTACTGTTGATAGAGAAGAGAGACTTTATAGTTTTGATTTATTGCTAGGTGTAATAAATTTAATAGCTTCAGTATTAATATTTATTTATAGAACGGATTTAATTAATATATTTCCTATTATTTTAGGTACCTATATTATTATTAGCAATTTATTTAAACTTCAATTATCTATTAATTTAAGTGCTGTAAAAGATAGTGGTTGGATATATTTGTTACTTTTATCTATTTTAACAATATGTATTGGTGTACTTTTGATAGTTAATCCTTTCGAATCAACAATTGCTATTGTTAGTTTAGCTGGTATATTCTTATTAGCTACTGAAATAGTTAATATTATTGAGGACATATATGTATTTGCTAAAATAAAAAAAATAGAAAAATTATTAAAATAATGAGGCGAGATATTTTTCTTGCTTTTATTTTGTGGTATAATTTTATTCGTGATTAATATGAAAAAGATTATTGTTAGTGTTTTAATAATTGTTTTTGTGATGTTAGGCTTTTATTTTAAATTTTATAAGCTTAAAGAAAATGATGATAACAGAAAATTATTTGATAAATATTTAAATGATTATGAATATAAAATTAATCAAGAAAAAGAGTCGTTGAATAGTAAAATAACAGATATTGAAAAAGAGAAAGATGGTTTTAAAGAAAATTTAGTTAATGAAAGAATTACTTTTATTGGCGACTCTGTTATGCTTGGAGCTGAAAAAGTTATAAAAAAGAAGTTTAAAAATGCATATGTTGATGCAGCTATTTCAAGAACTGCTTGGGTTTTAAATGAAGCCGTTGAAACGGCAAGGTCTAAAGGTAAACTTGGAGATATTATAGTAATTAATTTAGGTGCGAATGGAGACTGCTCTTTATCTTGCAAGAAACAAGTACTAGATAAACTTAAGAATAAACAAATTTTTTGGCTTAATACTACTAATTATGATTATGTTAATGAAAGACTTGATAGTTTGGCTAAAGAGTATAGTAATTTATATATTATTGATTGGAAAAATTTAAGTAAAAATCATAGTAATTATTTTAATAGTGATAAGATACATTTAACTACTGTTGGTGCTCAAGAGTTTGTAGAAACTATTTTTAACTCTGTTTATGAGGTTAATGCTAAAAAATATGATGAAGAAAAGAAAAAACTTCAAGATGATTATAATTCTAAATTAAGAAATGAAATTAGTTTTTATGGAGATAATACTTTAGTAAATAATTTCAATTATTTAGTTGATAAGTTTGATGGAAATAGATTTTATAAAACAGAGTGCTCTGATATATCTGAGTTAATAAATGTTGAAATTAAAAATAATACTTTAAGTAATAAAATAGTACTTGTTTATGATAATAAATGTAATATTAAAATAAAAGCTAATAGTAAAGTTTATTATTATGATGGTGATATTAATAAGGTTATTAATGATATACAAAAAAACATATAGATATCAAATCTTATATGTTTTTTTATTTACCATCTATCACATGTTAAATTGTATTTATTACATAATTTTTCATCAAGTATTATTCCTTCATCTCCATACATATCTCCACACATACCTTGTGTGATATTAATATTAGGGTCTTTTAAAAGTTTTTCTGCTTCAGTTTCGCTATTAAATTCTTCTGGTAATTTATATATATTTTCATCAAGAATTACTAGGTAGTTATATTTATATGATATTGTTCCATTTTCTTCGCTATAATTATATTCAAAATTTGCTACGTTTCTTTGTTTGCTTGATTTTATTTTTTCTAATTTTTCTACAATCCTTTTTTCTACGCTTTTATCTCTTGTTAGTTTAGAACTTAATTCATTAAATTTGCTATCTGATATTGTTCCTTCGCTGTTATCATAGTGTTCATCTGGAATTAAGCTTAGATACTTTGTATCTTTTTTATTTAAGTAATTTTTAAATACTTCATTAAAGTTCGTTGTTATATAAACGTTTCCACATAGTGATGGGATTTTATACCATTCAATAACTAATAGGTTATCATTTAAGTTTATTTTATCTATAGTTGATGAAACTTTTTTATTAACTGTTATACTATAATAAATTTCTGGGCTTTCTATTTTATAGTTAACTCCTTCTATCTTATTTGTTACTATTATTTCTCCATTTACACGATGTTCTTCTTCTTTTTTATAGTTTGTATCTACTCCAAGTTTTACGTTTGTATTATTTATTTTATCTACTAAACTTTTACTACCTTTAACTGTTATTTTAACGTTTTTGCTATAGTTATAAAAGTTATGAACAGTAATTATTTCATTATCTTCATATACATTAATAGCTGTTATTTCTGGGTTTTTAATAGTTATAGTTTTAGTAATTATTTCTTCTCTTTGAGTTTCCTCATTATTTTTATTAATTTTTTTCCATTTAGCAGTTAAAGTAATGTTTTTTGTTATTTTAGTTGATGGATCAAATTTCTTTCCATTTAATTGCCACTCGATAAATTTGTATCCTTCTTTTTTAAGGGGTTCTAGTTTTCCAAGAATTGTGTTTTCTTTAACCATTCTTTCTTCTATTTTATTACCGTCATCTTCAAAAGTTACTGTGTAAGTTTTAGCATCCGTCTTTATTTCCTCAAGTATTTCTTCTTCATTTATATACTCTTTTATGTCAACAAATACATTAAAATTAGTAGTGTAATCAGGGTTTTCTTTTATTTTGTTTTTTATTTCGTTATAGTCAATATTTTCGTAATCAGTAATTAGATTTATTTCAGAAAATGCAATGTTATTTTCTCTTGCTTTATCCATAATCATTATTATGCTTTCTAGGTATGTTTTATTAGTGAAGTCTAGATTTTTATATATGTCTTTAGCATCATTATTTATGAGTTCACTTTCAATTACCTTGTTTTCAATAGACGAACATATTTCTTTTTTCCCGTAATCATTAGTGCATTCAAAGTAAGTTTCTTCAAATACTAGTTTAACTAATGGATTTATACTTACATATAATGTATATGTTTCTTTTTTTAGTTCTTTTTTATTATTAGTATTTTTGTTTTTATAAAGAAATATTCCAAGTAAACAAACTACTACTATTATAGTTATAATTCCAAATATTATTTTTTTATTTTTAAATATCTTTTTCATAAAGCACTTCCTTTTTAATTTTTTTTATCATATCACATTTTTGGCTTAAATGATATATTTATTTTTAAAAAATATTGAAAAAATGTACCAAATATGGTATTATATAAAGCCGATATGTTGGTGGGGGTTAGTATGGAATTTTACAGCGTTCAAGATTTGAAAAATTTCTTATTTAAACAAAAGTTTTTGGGTAGTGGATCTCAAGGCTCTTGTTTTGTTAATTTTGAAAGAGATACTGTTTATAAGATTTTTAATGCTTTTTTAATAGACGAAGAAGATCCTTATTATAGTTATGAGGATATAATGGGATTTAGCTTTGTTAAAAACGGATCTTTTGTGTGGCCAGTAGACATTATAAAAGTTGATAATATGATAGTGGGTTATACAATGCTTTATGTTAATTCTACTGATTTGTTTAGAGTAAATCCTTTAAAGATTAATTTGAATTTGTTTAGAAAATTTATTGGCAAAACTTATGAAGATATTAATTTAATTACTTCAAGAGATATTAAAATTTATGACTTACTTTATAATATAATGCTTGGGGAGGATGGCTTTAAGGTTGTGGATACCTTAGAGTATTCAAGTGGTAAAACTTCTTTTTTGTTAAATAGGAGTTATTTTGATTATGCGATTATGCTTTTTTTAGTGGATGGTTTTTTTGACTCAGTTGTTTATGATGACAAGTTATTAAGAGAAATGTATTTAAATAAAGAGGTTTCTTCAATATATTTTATTGATGAGTTTAAAAGAAAACTTTCTAGTTTAGTTGATAAAGATATTACTAAACTTGAAGATGCTAAAAAATTTGTGCTTCATAGAAATGGAGAGTATATTAGAGATTTAAAACTTGTTTAAAAACTCTTTAGTAATTTCAAACATTGTGATAAAATATTATTATAGAGGTGAAGAAAGTAATGGTTGCAATCTATATTTGTGGAGTTGTTGTAATAGTATTTTGTTTTTTAGGTATATTTTATTTGTCTAAAAGTGATAATCTAGTTACATTAATGTATAAAATTAATATGTGTGATAAAGAAATTAATGAATTTTTAGATAATAAAGAAAGTTTAATAGTTAGAGTTATTAATATAATAAATAGAGAACTTAAAAGCGAATATAAGGTGTTCGATAAGGTTAAAAATATTAAATCTAGTAAATTAAATAATTATGATAGAGATGTTTTATTAACTGATGCTTATGAAGAAATTAATAAAATTTATTCGGACAATCCTAATCTTAAGGATGTAAAAAGTTTTGATGGACTTATTAAGGATATTAGGAAGAACGAAATTAAATTAGTTAGTTTAAGAACTTTATTTAATAAGTGTACGTTAGAATTTAATGATTTGTATAAGAAATTTCCTTATGGATTTATTTGTAAACTAAAGAAGTTTAAACCTAGAAATTTATATCAAGGTAAAGAACTTAATAATGAAATTGATAAGGAACTTAATTTTTCGTTTTAAGTCAAATAAAAATATTAGATGCGTGCTCTAATATTTTTTAGTTTAAGTTAAAGTTTACTGGAGTGATGTTGTTTTTTATTAAAAAGTTGTTTGTTTTTGAGAAAGGTTTACTTCCAAAGAATCCTGAGTTTGCCGAGAATGGACTAGGATGTGGGCTTTCTATAATTAAATGTTTGTGATTTGTTATGAATTCCTTTTTATTTCTGGCAAAGTTACCCCATAGTATGAATACTACTGGTTCTTGTTTTTGATTTAAAAGTTTAATTATGTGATCGGTTAGAAGGTTCCAACCTAAGTCTTTGTGAGAGGCTGCTTTATCTTTTTCTACTGTTAATACACTGTTTAAAAGGAGTACTCCTTGTTTTGCCCAAGAAGTTAAGTCTCCATCTGCGGGTTCATCATATCCTAAATCATCTTTGAGTTCTTTAAAAATATTTTTTAATGAGGGTGGCTTTTTAACTCCTTTTTGTACTGAGAATGAAAGGCCGTGTGCTTCCCCTGTGCCGTGATATGGATCTTGTCCTAAAATTACTACTTTTACATCTTTATATGGCGTTAATTTTAATGCGTTAAAAATATTATTATATTCGGGAAAGCAAGTGTTTTCTCTATATTTTTCTTTTACTATATTCATAAAATTATGAAATCCATTACTATTCAAAACTGATGCTAATACATCATCCCAATCGTTTCCTATCACTTTTATCACCTAATTAATTGTATCACACTTATTCGATTTTGTCTTTTAATTTAAATACAACATAAATATTTAACGAAATAAGCATAAGCATCATAGTGTCTATAAATTTCCAAATGATAGTGGTTTCTAAAAATATTCCAAGTAATATAAAGGATGTGATTATTAATTTTGAGGCTATGTTTATTAATTTATTTTCTGTTAAATATTTAATATTTGATATTCCTATATATATTCCAGATATAATTGAGGATGAGGCTAGTAGTGTTATTATTAAGTTTAAAAAATAATTTCCAAAGGTTTTAAAGTGAAAAGCAAAGGTATTTTTAAGTAATGATAGATAAGTTATATTTTTTTGTCCGCCTTTAATGGTGTACATTAAAATTAAAATTGTTATAATTGTTGATATAACAAATACTATAAAATAAGAGCTAATTACCAGAGTGTTTGCTACTATTTTTTTGTCTTCACTAGATATTCCACTTGCCATACTGGTCGTTCCAATTAAAAGTTCATTTAAAAATATGCTTCTTTTTATCCCTATAACAAGCCCGATGAAAATGCTCTTTGTATTTAATAAGTCATTAAATATTAATTTTATAACTTCAGGTAAAAGTGTTATGTTTTTAATTATTGTATATAAGCTTATTGTTAAAAAGAATATGAGGATAACTGGTACTATTTTGTTAAGTATTTTTCTTATTTGACTATCAGAATTTGTTATTAATAAAGTTATAAAGATAATAAATATTATTAAAAGTATTTTTTTATTAACTCCTAAAGTATTTGTTATGGTGTTTGATTGTATCATTAAAAAGAATATTGAGTAAGTTATTAGAAAAGTTATTAATAATATGATGGCGAGGATGTTCTTTTTTAAACCAAATTTTGTGTAGTAGTAAGGGCCACTTATGTATGAAGAATTCTTATAACTTTTGTATTTGCTACCAAGATAACTTTCTGAATATACAATACTTGAGGTTAACAAAGTAAATATATATATCCATATAATTGATGAAGGTCCACCTATAAATATAGACATAGTTGTTCCAATTAAAGACCCAACTCCCATTTTTGACCCAAGTGCAAGGTATAGATTTTCATAGTTTATTTTTTTAAAAAGATCTTTTATTTTATAATTATTATAGTTTATTTTTTTAGACAGATTAATACCAAGGGAACCAATTATAAATATTAATATTATCCATAATGTATTTAACATATTAATATATATTCGATTTGTGGTAAAAATATGTGTCAAATTTAGACTTTTTTTGTCGAATTGATGTTTTTCTCTTAAAAATATGGTAAACTTAAGTTGTGATTGATTATGAAAATATGTGATTTTAAGAATAACGAATTAAAAAAGGCAGTAAAAATGTGCTTGTTATGTAGTTTAGTGCTTGCATATTTCATATATAATGGATTTCATAGAATGTATGATGTTATCTTTCCAGTTGTATTTATATATTTGATAATTAAATTTTATTCTATTGAAGATTAGGTGGTAAGATGTTTATTGATACACATTGTCATATCTCTTTTGATAAAAGAAAAGAGTATGTTTGTAATGCAAAAAAAGAAAATGTACAAATATTAATTAATGCTAGTGAAGATTTAGAGAGTTCTAAAGTGGCTGTTCAAATGGCTAATGAGATACCTGAAGTTTTTGCTTGTATTGGTGTGCATCCTGAACACGCGAGTTTATTTGATAAAAAGACTATTAGTGAGTTTGAAAAGTTAATTTCTAATGATAAAGTAGTGGCTATTGGTGAAATTGGTCTTGATTATTATTATGGAAAAGAGTCACGAGATGAGCAAATTAGTGTTTTTAAGCTTTTTTTAGATTTGGCTTCTAGGTATAATTTACCTGTTGTTATTCACTCAAGGGATGCTTATTTGGATACAATTAATATATTAAAGGAATATGATTTAAAGGGAGTAATACATTGTTTTTCTTCTTCGTATGAAGTAGGTATGGAATATATCAAGCTTGGTTATTTTTTAGGAATAGGGGGTGTTTTGACTTTTAAAAATTCTAAACTTTCTGAAACTGTTAAAAAGTTACCACTTAGTAATATTTTACTTGAGACTGATTCTCCTTTCTTAGCTCCACATCCTTTTAGAGGAAAAGAAAATGAAAGTAAATATATACCGATTATTGCTCAAGATTTGGCTTTTCATACTGGTAAAACGGTGGAAGAAATTATGAATATTACTACTCAGAATGCTAGAAAATTATTTAATTTAAAGTAAGGCTTTGTTGATAAAAAGGTGACTTTTTTGACATATGGCTTTTTATTTGATATAATTAGTATCACTAGGAGAGTGTAACAAGTGAAGAAGTACAAACCGAAAAAGTGGTTTATATATGCAAGAATAACAGTTGTTTTTATTAGTATTTTCTTCTTTAGTAGAACTACTAATGTTGTTTATAATGAGATGACTGTTAAAAATGATAATGATAATAAAAGTTTAAGGCAAGAGATAATTGCTAGTAATAAAGAAGAAATTTATGTTGAGGAAAATCCTATTCTTAATGAATATGCAAGTGTTCCTGAGCTTGGTTTTAATGTGACTTTAGGAAATAAAAAATATGAGTTAAGCTTAAGTGATTATAATTTACTAGTTGCTGTTGTTGCTAGTGAAAGTAATATTTATAAGGATGATATACTTGCTGTTATGAGTGTTATTTTAAATAGGGCTGATGCGAATGAAGTGTCTCCAATTAGTGTAATTACAGCTAAGGGTCAATTTAGTGGTTATTTAGGTGGACATTATCTACGATTTATGAATGCTGATGGGTCACTTAATGAAAGAACAACTGCTAATGTTCAAAAAGTTGTTACTGATGCTTTAAATGGTCTTAGAAACAACAATTATTATAGTTTTAGATCTAATTGGGTTACTGAATTTAGTGACAACTTAATAGTGCCTAAAGGAAATAGGTATAGATAATGAAGGATTTTAATTATAAGAAAAGCTTAGGTCAAAATTTCCTTGTTGATGAGGAGATTAAACAAAAAATAGTCGATTCTGCATCTATTGATGGAGAATCTTTAATTGTTGAAGTAGGACCTGGAAGTGGTGCGATTACTAAGTATTTAGTTAAACTTGGAGTACCTGTAGTTGCTTTTGAGATTGATACTAGACTTAAGAGTGAACTTGATAAAATTGAAAATTTAGAAGTTATATATGGAGATTTTCTAAATGTCGATTTAAAAAGTGTATTATCCAAATATAATTATAAAAGTATTCATTTAATTGCTAATTTACCTTACTATATTACAACACCTATTATTACTAAAGTAATGGAACTTGATGAAGTTAGTGAAATGATAGTGATGGTTCAAAAAGAAGTTGGGGATAGATTTATGGCTAAACCTTCAACTAAAAATTACAATAGTTTAAGTGTATTTTTACAATATTACTTTGATGTTAGTGAAGTGGTTTTTGTTAACCGTACTTCTTTTGTACCCGTTCCAAATGTTGATAGCATAGTTGTAAAATTTTCTAGAAAGGCAAACCAACTAAAAGTAAATGATAAAGATTTCTTTTTTAAGTTTGTTAGAGATTCTTTTAAACAAAAGAGAAAGAATTTGAGGAATAATTTAAAAGATTATGATTTGTCTAAACTTGAAATATTACTCCATAATATCGGGAAAGATTTGACTTATAGGGCAGAGCAAATTTCACTAGAAGAATTTGTTTATTTAAGCAATAATCTGTAAAAACGTACAAAATGCACGAAAAATCATATTTTATTCATCTTCATCTATGAAAAATTTATATAGTGGTACATCTAAAACTACCGATATTTTGTATATTGATTTTTAGAAACAATTTTATTATGTATTATTTGATACATATAAAGCATTTGTTGATGAAGCATATGCTAAATATTGGTAAAAAAATTTAAGGTCTTTTCATAAAATAAAAGGACTTTTGTTATAAATTTTAATTATTATCATATAATTTTTTAGGGGGTAAAATATGATAAATATTGGAGACTTTGTTACTCGAAAAAGTTATGGAAATGATATTGTTTTTGAAGTAATAGAGATTGAGGGGAAAGAGTGTATTCTTAAAGGAGCATATGTTAGACTTATGGCAGATGCGCCTATTAATGATTTAGTTTTATGTGATAGAAGTAAGAATCAAGATGATTTTCGACCAGATATAAATTTGAGTTCTAGTTTGGATCGGAATGAGTTTTTTTATTTGCCTGGGAAAGTTTTACATATAGATGCGGATAAATCTTATTTGTCTAGATGTATGGATTTTTATAAAAAAAATAAGATACTTGCTTATGGTAAGAATGTTAAGGAAAGTGATATGTATAAAGAAGTTCCTAAATTTTTAATGGAATATAATCCTGATATTTTAATTTTAACTGGACACGATGCTTATTTTAAAAAGAGAGATAAAGATAATAAACTTTATAAGAATAGTGAAAATTTTTGTAAGGCTGTTAGAGAAGCTAGAAAGTATGAAAAGAGTAGTGATAAGTTAATTATAATTGCGGGTGCTTGTCAAAGTAATTATGAGGAGCTTATTAAAAGTGGTGCTACATTTGCAAGTAGTCCTAAAAGAATAAATATACATGCGCTTGATCCGGCTATAATAGCTACTAAGCTTAGTTTACTTGATAGAAATGAGAATGTTGATTTAATTGATTTACTTTCTAAAACTAAGTATGGTAAAGATGGAATTGGGGGACTTATTAGTAAAGGGACTATGTATAAAGGTTATCCTAGGAGTGAAGTATGACTTTGGATAAGATAAAACTTTATATTAAGTCTTTAGTTGGTAAAAGTGTTCATTTTAAGGTTAATATAGGACGTAATAAAATTGAAAGGTATGATGGTGTTATATATAAAATGTATCCTTCTGTTTTTACAGCACATATTAATGGAATTATGAAAAGTTTTACTTATAGTGATGTTCTTACTAAGGATGTTCAAATTAAAGAGATAATTTATTAATCTTTACATAATGTATACGACTTTAAAAAATTTTTCTTGATTTCCTTTTTGTTTCATTTTATAATTTAGTTAGTATAGTTACAAGGAGGAGATATAGATGAAGATAACTAACGTAAGTATACGTAGAGCTGAAAAAGAAGACTCACGTATGAAGGCAATAGCATCAGTACTTTTAGATGATGAATTTGCTGTTCATGATATTAGAATTATAGAAGGGACTAAAGGTTTATTTATCGCAATGCCTAGTAGAAAAACTAGTACTGGTGGATATAGAGATATAGCTCATCCAATTAGTCAAGAGGTAAGAACTATGTTCGAAAAAGCAATTCTTGATGCTTATGAAAAATCTTTAAATGAAACATCTGAAGAATAGTTAGTTCTATTCTTTTTTTTTATGCATATATATAAATGGGTGAAATATATGGACAAGAATAAGGAATTAGATAATAGTTTTAGTCACGGAGTACAAATTAGTGAAAGAAAGAATTTAATTGTTACTGGAGT
>CAKOHL010000033.1 GCA_934085635.1 uncultured Bacilli bacterium
ATTTTGACTATTTTTTTTATTATGACAATTTTAATGTAATTTGCCCTCTAATTGTTGATTTTATTTGCATTAATGATTTATAATAAAAGTGTGAGGTGATATTATGAGAATAGGAATAGCAAGTGACCATCGTGGTTATAAAGAAAAAGAAAAATTAAAAAAATATTTTGTTAAAAAGAATATTGAATTTGTTGATTATGGTACTGATTCTACTGAATCTGTAGATTTTCCTGATTATGCTTTTAAATTATGTCAAGGTATTCTTTCTGGAGAGATTGAAAAAGGAATACTTATTTGTGGAACTGGTATAGGAATGAGCATTGCTGCAAATAAGGTTAAAGGTATTATGTGCGCTAAAGTTGATTGTGCTGAAGAAGCTAGGCTTGCTGTTGAACATAATCACGCTAATGTTATAAGTTTTACTTCTGAATTCTTTATGTCTGAAATGAAAGAAATTGTTAATGCTTATTTAAAAGCTAAACCTTTAGAAGAAGAAAGATATTTAAGAAGAATAGAAGAAATTAAAAAAATAGAAAAGAAGAAAAGTTATAAATAATAATGTGTTTTATGCATATTATTATTTTTTATGCATAAAATTTACTATGAAAAAATATTTTTATATAATACCAATCTTGTTAATTATTTATTTTTTTACACTTAATTTGAAAGATAAAAAGGTTGAAGCTAAAAAGAAACCGTATACTGAGTTAAAAGAATCTATTAACGTTAAAGTACTTGTTAATGACACTACGGAAGAAATGAAAATTAACGATTATATTATTGGTGTTGTTTCTTGTGAAATGCCAGCTTTATTTAATATAGAAGCTTTGAAAGCGGGAGCAGTGGCAGCTAGGACTTTTTATTATTATAATTATGGTATTTTTGAAAATTATGTTGCTAAAAATAGCGATCAGTGTTTTATAACAACTGATAAAATGAAAGAAAACTGGAAAGATAATTATGAAGAGTATTATAATAAAATTAAAAATGCTGTTTTAAGTACTGATAATGAAGTAGTTACTTATGATGATAAAATTATTCATTCTTATTATTTTAGTATGTCTAATGGTTATACTGAAAATGCTATGAATGTTTTTAAAGAAAATGAACCTTATTTAAAAAGTGTGACTTCATTATGGGAAAAGAACCTAAATAATTATGAAAAGACTTTAAGTGTAAGTGTAGATGAATTTAAGAAAAAGCTTAATATTACAGATAAAAATATAAATGTCTATATAAAATCTAGATTTGATAGTGGAAGGGTTAATGAATTTGTTGTTAATAGTAAAATATTTGAGGGTACTCTCGTTAGAAAATTATTTAACCTTAGAAGTGCGGACTTTGATTTTAGTATAGAAAATGACTTAGTTACATTTACTACGCGTGGATATGGGCACGGTGTTGGAATGAGTCAATATGGCGCTAATGAAATGGCTAAGAGTGGTTATAAGTATGATGAAATACTAAAATATTATTATACAGGTACAAAAATACTTAAAAGTTATGTATAAATTATAAAAAAATGTTCACATTACTATTAGGAGCGTGAACAAATGAAAAATGGTGTTAAAAAATTATTTGTACCTGGTGTGTATCTTGTCGCTGTACTAGCGGTTATCGGTTGTATACTTTTAACTATTACAAGTATTAATAAGTACTTGTCTGAAGAGAAAAACTTTACTTATTCGGTAGATGGTATAATAAATGGACCGGTTAAGAGTGTTAACAAAGAGCAAAATGGTAATGTTACTACTGATAAAGAAACTATTATTAGACCATATAAATCTGATAAAGTTAGTATAGGAAGAAACTTTTATGATTTTAAGGGAGAAGCTAGTAATCAAGAAAATGCTATTATCTTTTATGAAAACACTTATATGCAGAACTCTGGTGTTGATTATGTAAGTGACGAAGAGTTTGAAGTTATAAGTGTATTAGATGGTAAAGTATTAAGTGTTGACTATAATGAGATATTAGGTAATATTATTAAAGTAGAACATTCAAATGATTTGATTACTATTTATCAAGGTATTGATAAATCAGAATTAAAAGTAGGACAAGAGATAACTCAAGGTAGTACAATAGGTATGAGTGGTACATCTAAAGTAAATTCTAAGTATCCAACTTCATTACATTTTGAAGTTTATTATAAAGGTACACTAATTGATCCAGAGAGTTTTTATACATTAAATTTAGAAGATTTACAATAAACTGACCTAAAAATCAGTTTTTTTTGAAAAAAATTTAAAACTGGCACTGTTATTCCCTGTTTTATTTGGAAAAATGTGGTATTATATAATTTGAAGGTGCATATTTTATGGTAAATTTTGTTATAGTAGAAGATAATCCGTTGCATATGAAGAAGACTGAAGAGTATATTGTAAGCTATATGATGCAAAATACTTATGATTTTAAAGTGCAAAAATTTGAAGGATTAACAAATGATTTTGATAAGTATGCTTCTAATACTCAAAATAATAATATTTATATTTTGGATTTTGAGTTGGGAAACAATACTACAGCTATTGATGTGGCAAGAAGAATTAGACAATATGAGTGGAAGAGTCCAATTATTGTTTTTACAGTTAATGGTGGGATGGCGTTTGAAACTTTTAAACAACGTTTGCAAATTCTTGATTTTATTAATAAGCAAGTGGAACCTACAAAGAATTTACACGAACTATTTGATATTTGTTTTGATCAATTAAATTTAAGGCGTAATTTTAAATACCGTGTTGGGCAGACAGATGTATCGATTGATTTTTCTCATATACTGTATGTGTATAAGGATACTGTTGATAGGAAAAGTGTAATTGTTACAGATAATGGAGAATTTAGTATTAATATGACTCTAAGAAAAACGAAAAGTCTTTTAGGCAGTGAATTTATGTATACTCATAAATCTTATGTTGTTAATATGAGCAGAATAACTATGCTTGATTGGAAGAATCTTAATGTAATATTTGATAATGGTAGAATAGAACCTTTACTATCAAGAACACATAAGAAGGAGCTGACTGAAAGATGAGTATTTTAGAGATTACCATATGTTTTTTATCAATTATGTTGAATGTTTTATGTATGTCATATTGTTATAAGAAATTAAATAATGTTAGAAAAATTTCTGGTTTAATCTACTGTTTATTAGTCGTAATATTAAGTTTAATTGTTTTTGTAGTGAATTATTACATTGTTTTTAAATATAGAATAATTCTCTTTTGTTTAGCAATGGTTATATTTTATAAATTAGTTTATAAAGATAAGTTATCTGATGTAATCATAAAAACTTTAAGTATATATTTAGTTGTATTTATTGTAGATTTTTTAGTTTCACTTTTACTAATAATTATTTTTAATGGTGGTGTAGTTGATGTTTCATATGTTAATTATGTTAAAGCATTTAGTACTTTTTTAGTTTCAATGTGTTTATTCTTAATTTTCACTTATACAAAAATCAATAATCTAATTATTAAACTATATAAACTTATAAAAAATAAAAATGAAATATTTTCTTTTATATTACTTTTAATGGGATTTGTTGTTATTTCAATTATTACATACAATAATGCATCTGATTTAAAAATGAAAAATTTTATACCCTCTTTATGTGTTATTTTATTTATTTTAATTATAAGCATTGTTATGATTTATCAATATTTTAAAACCAAAACTGCTGAGAAAGAACAAAAACAACTTTTAGAGTTGATGGAAGAATATGAAAATTTATTAGAAACTGGAAGAGAAAATAGACACGAAATGTTAAATAATTTAATAGTTTTGAAAACTGAGAAAAATAAGGCGTCTGAAAAGTATGAGGAATTACTTGATGATATAATTAGACAATATCAAAGTAAGAAAAGTACTAATTATAGCAGTTTATATAAGTTACCTTCAGGTATAAAAGGTATAGTTTATTATAAAATGGCTAATATTAAAGATAATGAAATTACTTTTACTTCTGTTATTTCTGATGAAATGTATAAACTATTTGATGAAATGGATACTAAACTATATTATAAAGTTTGTAAAATTACAGGTATTTTAATTGATAATGCTATAGAGGCAAGTACGGTATCTGATGATAAACTTCTCTTAGTAGATATTTATAAAGAAAATAATTTAATTAATATTTATATTGAAAATACTTTTGAAGGAAATGTTGATATTGATTTAATAAATAAAAAAGGTTTTTCAACTAAAGGGAAAAACCGTGGTTTAGGACTTCACATAGTTTCAACAATTCTTAGAGAAAATGATAACTTAAGTCTTGAACAGAGAGTTGTTAATAATAAATTTGTTTCAATATTAAAAATAAAGCTCTAGTTAACACTAGAGTTTTTACTATGATACTTTTATTTTAAAAGGCTTTCTGGCATTTCTTCTTCATCTAAGAAGCTTACCCAACAAGCACCTGATGTAAATTTAGCAATGTATTCTCCAAGAAGTCCTGTAATAGTTGCGAATAATTTCATTTCTATTCTCCCTTCTTATAATTTAAATAATTGTTATAACTTACTCCAAATAGTTTGTAAGTTAGTGGTAGACAAACGAATACTGCAAGCAATAAAGAAAATAGTAAACAGTTTGCAAGAGTATTGTTGTCTACGAAGAAGACTAGAACAGTATATAAGGATCCACTCACTACACTGGCATATTTATATATGTGTCTTCTTTTTTGGTTAATTAATGGCCGCTTCTCCGTGTCTGCAGGGGCGAAGAAACCTAACAGTACCACACTAACACTGCATAGTGCGAGTCTGACTTTATTGTCTATTATGAGAAGCCTACATAGGTAAGGTAAACCAATAAATATGATTAAACTACCCACCCAACAATGCCAGCTTTTCTTGGCGTGAACTCCAAATACAGTTAGCCGTAATAGACTATAAAGGGTCATCAATAATAGAAGTGTTTTTAAGTATCCTAGTAAGTATGATATTAGGAAAATGACGATAGTTTTTGTTATATTTAAGTATAGGCTACTTAATCCATAACGTATAACTACTATTTTCTCTTTGTCATAATCGTAATACCGCCCGATGTTATTCATAATGGAATTAATTAAAAGATCTTTCATTTTTTTCTTACCACTTCCGCATTCATTATAAATTATTTATTTCTAGAAATGTTTTAAATATGTGCGTTATAATTATTTTTGTGTATAAATTATACTAGCAAAAAATATCTTTTAAAAATTTATCACATTATGCATTTTTGTTAACACTTAGTACATTAATTCAACAAATTATATCGTAAGTTTAGTAACTTGTAGTTACCAAGCAAGAAATGTCGAAATTTGTCGACTTAAAAAGTTTGATTAAAACACAATGATGTTTTAATATAAAGTTATGGAAGCGAGGTGTTAATGAGGTATGACTAGAAGAGGTAGAGTCAAGTGGTTCAATAATGAAAAAGGCTACGGATTTATTGAAATAGGTGTTGAAAAGAATGAAGATGTATTTGTACATTATTCTGCAATTGAACAAGATGGATATAAAACTCTTAAAGAAGGCGATATCGTTGAATTTACTTTAATAGAGACCGCCAAAGGTAAACAGGCTATTGGTGTCAAAGAAGTTGTATTAACTACTATTTAAGTAGTTTTTTTCTTTTAGATGTGGTATATTAAATATAGAGGAGATGATATGATGAATTATACAATTAGAGGAGAAAAACTAGAAGTAACTGATTCTATTAAGGATTATGTTATTACTAAAGTAGACAGGATGGAAAAATACTTTGATGAACCTAGTAAGGTTAATGTTAAAGTGATTTTAAGTGTTAGAGGAAGAGAACAAAAAGTTGAAATTACACTAAGTAATATAAATTTTGATTTAAGAGCAGAGGTATCTCATAGTGATTTATATGCTGCTATTGATTTGGCTGTTGATAAACTTGAGGGTCAAATGAGAAAGTATAAGTCTAAAATTATGAGTAAATCTAGAATTGAAATAGTTTATGATGATGAAGTAATAGATGATGAGCCAATCGAGGAAATTGTTAAGAGAAAGAAAGTTTATTTAAAACCTATGCACGAAGAAGAAGCAATTTTACAAATGGAATTTTTGGGACATACTTTCTTTGTATATAAAGATATTGATAGTGAGAAAGTTAATGTTTTATATAAGAGACTTGATGGGAGATATGGAGTTATCGAAACAAATTAGGATAAATGTCCGAAAGAGCGAAAAAAAGCTCTTTTTCTTTTGTGTGAAATTTGATAAAATAGAAGGTGGACGGTGAGAATATGAAACTATTTAAGAAAATTTTTGATCATGAGTATAAAGAATTAAAAAGGTTTGAAGAACTTGCTGATCAAGTTTTAGCTTTAGATGAACAAATGAGTAAGTTGACTCCATTAGAGTTAAAGGCTAAGACTAGTGAGTTTAAGAGTAGATTAAGTGAAGGAGAGACACTTGATGATATTTTAGTAGAGGCTTTTGCGGTTGTTAGGGAAGCAGCTTATAGAGTACTTGGTGAGAAACCATATAAAGTTCAAGTTATTGGTGGTATTTGTATTCATTATGGTAATATTGCTGAGATGAAAACTGGTGAGGGTAAGACACTTACTAGTACAATGCCTGCATATTTAAATGCATTAAGTGGTGATGGAGTTCACGTTATTACAGTTAATGAATATTTAAGTGAAAGAGATGCTAATTGGATGGGACAAGTTTATGATTACTTAGATATTACTGTAGGTATTAATAAGAAAGATATGACTAATGCTGAAAAGAGAGAGGCATATAGTAAAGATATTACTTATACTACAAATAATGAACTTGGTTTTGATTACTTAAGAGATAATATGGTAGTTAGAAAAGAAGATAGAGTTCAAAGAAAATTAAATTTTGCTATTATAGATGAGGTTGATTCAATTTTAATTGATGAAGCAAGAACACCTTTGATTATTAGTGGTGGAGTTAGTAAGAGTGCTGATCTTTATAAACTAGCTGATAAAACTGCTAAAAGTTTAAAACCAGATGATTATAATTTGGATGAAAAAACAAGAGGAGTTACTTTAACTGAAGAAGGTATTAAGAAATGTGAAAAGATGCTTAATTTAGATAATCTTTATGATATAAGTAATGCTCAAATGGTGCATAATTTGGATAAAGCATTAGTTGCTAATTATGGATTTAAGAAAGATGTTGATTATGTTGTTCAAAATGATGAAATTATAATAGTAGACTCATTTACTGGAAGACTTATGCACGGTAGACAATATAGCGATGGGCTTCATCAAGCACTTGAGGCTAAGGAAGGTGTTAGAATAAATGAAGAGACAAAGGTTTTAGCAACTATTACTTTCCAAAATTTATTTAGAATGTATAATAAGTTAAGTGGTATGACTGGTACTGCAAAAACAGAAGAAGAAGAGTTTAGAAATATTTATAATATGTATGTTATAGAGATTCCTACTAATGTTCCTGTTCAAAGAGTTGATATGGAAGATTTAGTTTATATAAATATTAGAGGTAAGTTTAATGCTCTTGCTAATACTATTGAAGAGATTCATAAAACTGGACAACCTGTTTTAGTTGGTACAGCTTCAATTGAGAGTTCTGAAATGCTTAGTAACCTTTTAAATAAGAGAGGTATTAAACACGAATTATTAAATGCTAAAAATCACGAAAGAGAAGCACATATTATTGAACAAGCTGGTCAGAAAGGCGCTGTTACTATTGCAACTAATATGGCTGGACGTGGTACAGATATTAAGTTAGGTGAAGGTGTACGTGAACTTGGTGGTCTTGTTGTTTTAGGAAGTGAAAGACACGAAAGTAGACGTATTGATAACCAACTTCGTGGACGTTCTGGACGTCAAGGAGACCCAGGTACTACTAGATTTTATATATCAATGGAAGATGATTTGATGGTTAAATTCGGTAGTGAGAAAATAAAAGGTATTATGATGAGTTTAGGTTTTACTGAAGATACACCTATTACTCATAAAATGATGAGTAAGAATATAGAGAGTAGTCAAAAGAGAGTTGAAGGTTTTAACTATGATAGAAGAAAAGCTCTACTTGATTATGATAATGTAATTAGTAAACAAAGAGAAATAGTTTATGAAAGAAGAAATGAGATTCTTGATAAAGATAGTATTAGAGATAGAATTTTAACTATTTTTAAAGATTATGTTGTGGAAACTGTTAATGCACATTTTGTACCTGAGAATGTTTTAACACATAATGATATTGTTAATATTTGTGAGATTTTCAATTCTAATTTACTTAAGAGTGAGAAGCTAGATGAGAAGGATCTTGAAAATAAGAGTATAGATGAAGTTCAAAATACAATTTATGATATTGTTGTAAGAGATTATAATGAGAAACTTAAGGATGTTCCCGAAGATATTCAAAATGATTTTGAAAAAGCAATTACACTTCGTGTTCTTGATAAGAATTGGATGAATCAGCTTGATAATATGGAACAACTTAAGGAAGGTATTGGACTAAGAGGTTATGCTCAAACTAATCCGCTTCAGGCTTATGCTTTAGAAGGATTCCAAATGTTTGATAATATGCTTAAAGAAACTAATAGAGAGATTACAACATATTTACTTAAAGCAGAAGTTAGACAAAATCTTGAAAGACACGAGAATAAGAATATTAGAACTAATGAAAGTAGTGATAAGACTAAGAAAACTCCTAAAAGAGCAGAGAACAAAGTAGGTAGAAATGATCCTTGTCCTTGTGGAAGTGGTAAAAAATATAAGCAATGTTGTGGTAAATAAACTATCAATCCCTTGTAAATAAAGGGTTTGGTAGTTTTTACTACTTGCAATTTTTAGACAATTTCACCTCAAAAAAGGCATTTAGATAAGTTTTAGATAAGTTTTTTAGGTCAGATTAACTGAAAAACAAGCAACTAAAATAATAAAAATATGATACAATATATATAGTTATTTAACTTAAGGAGGTGCAAAAGTGGCAAAAGACTTAACAAATTCAAAAATAGATAGACAAAATATTTTAAATAATAATTTTGCAATGAATGAGATTGAAAAAGCTTGTGATTTAAAAGGAATACTATTTGAAGAAAAAATTGCTTTTACAAAGGAACAGATAGCCTCTTTTTATGAAATTGATATTAGGACAGTTGAAAGATATTTAGAAGATAACAAAGAAGAATTTGGTGAAAATGGATATGAGGTTTTAAAAGGAGTAAGATTAAGGAGATTTATTGAAATTTTTAATAATCAAGGTACCGACATTAATGTCGGTACCATTCCAAAAGCAACTACAGTATTAGGGATTTTTGACTTTAGAGCTTTTTTAAATATGGGAATGTTATTAGTAGAAAGTGAAAAAGCAAAAGTAATTAGACAGAATATATTAGATATTGTTATAGATACTATAAATGTAAAAACCGGTGGAGCAACAAAATATATTAATCAACGTGATGAGGACTTTATTAATTCGTGGTTTGAAGAAGAAAATTATAGACGAGAATTTACTGATGCATTGAAAAATTTTGTAGATATGGGTGATTTTAAATATCCTATATACACCGATAAGATATATGAGAGTATATTTAGAGAAAAATCTGCGGAATATAGAAGAATATTGAAACTGGAAAAGAAAGATAAAACAAGAGATACTTTTTATTCTGAAATATTAGATTTAATAGCATCTTATGAAAGCGGATTAGCTGAAGTAATAGAAAATAAAAGTAAAGAATTAGGTAGAAGATTAACACCTGATGAAACAGATAATGTTTTTTCTGATTTTGAAAAACAATCACTTTATATTCCATTAATTAATAAGGCAAGAGTTAAAATGGCAAGTAGAGATTTAGCTTTTAGAGATGCGCTTCATGTAAAATTGACTGACTATATTTCACCTTTACAAGCAACAGAATATGAAAGATTTTTAGGAGAAAAAAGTGAAGATTTAAAAGAGAGATTAGAAGAAGCAAAGGATGTTTTTGAACGCTTGAAGGAGAGAGAGTAATGTATTATATAACTAGCGATCAAGCTAAAAGCATTCATAGAATTACCGTTGAAGTTAGTGGTGGTGGAATAACCGATATTATTCATTTTGGACAATTGGAATCAGTTCTTCAAAATATTCAAAATGATGATTATTATCCAACATTTATAGATAAATTAACTCATCTTTTTTATTGCACTTGCCAATTTCATTGCTTCGCTGATGGAAATAAAAGGTTAGCATTATCATTAAGTACGCAGTTCCTTTTGTTAAATGGATATTTAAAAATTGCGTCAAAATTTATTATAGATATGGAAAACATAAGCTATCATGTTGCGGCAGGAAAAATTAGCAAGGAATTTTTGCACGAAATATTCGAAGCATATTTTGATGGAACTTTTGAATCTGAAGAAATGAAATTAAAGATTTATGAAGCAATCTCAGAAAATAATTTAGTAGAGGTGTAGAATTATTCATTTTGTAGAATCTAAAAATATGATATAATAATATTGTGATATGGAGGTACTATATGAATCAAGATAGTCAAAAAAGATATTTGTCTGATTATACACAAGAAGAATTAAGTAAGCTTAGTGTTGATCAAGTACAGCAATTATTTATGGAAACACTAAAAGAAATAGTTGAAGTTAGTGAATCTGCTACGAGACATATTAATCAATTAGATGAATATAGAAAAAAAGCAGAACAATCTGGTGATGAAAAAACTGCTGGTGAGTTAGGTCAAGTTGTTGATTCAGCAAGAAGTCATTTGACTGATGGACTAACTGCATGCGGAAATATTGTTGAAGATATTAAAAAAGAAGAAGCTAAAACTTTATCGCTATTTAATCAATCAGATAAAGAAAGAGAAAAAGCATTCGTTGAAACAATGTCATCTGGTGCCAGGGTACATGATGAATATATTCAAGCAAGACGTGATGCAAGATACGAAGAGATGATTCAAGAAGCTGGCGAGATAGATAGTCCAGTAAGTAGATTACATCACTAATTAAATTGATTTTTTAGATAAGTTATTAGATAAGTTGTACGAAAAAAACTTACAATTATTGAGTAAAAAATTATAAATTTAAAATTAAAAATACCAATTTAAAAGAAAAAAATTACAAGATTGTTTTAATATCTTACCTTGTAGATTGGTGAAAAAGCATATGAATTGCTGTGGAAAGTAACATAAAATATGGAATGTTATCACATAAAAGTGACAACATTTTTCTTTTGACAAAAT
>CAKOHL010000034.1 GCA_934085635.1 uncultured Bacilli bacterium
TTTTATTTAATTTTCTTCATTTCATCTAAGAGTTTCAAAGCTTCCATTGGAGTAACTTCAAGTGGATTAATTTGTCTTAAAAATTCCCTTAATGGATCCTTATGAGGAGTTTCCAAATCAAGTTCAAACTGTTTAATAACTTTACCAGTCGGCTTTTGTTCCTCTTCATAATTTCTAAGTAGTTTCCTTGCTTCTTCTATAACCTCTTCAGGAAGTCCAGCAAGTTCTGCCACATTTACTCCATAACTTCTATCCACAGCACCATCTAGTACCTTATGTAAAAACACAACTTTACCATCAGTCTCATCTATACTAACGTGTACATTTTTAATACTAGTATCCATTTCACTCATCTTAGTAAGCTCGTGATAATGTGTACTAAACATAGTCTTACATTTAATATTTTTATTAATATAATCAATAATGCTCTCAGCTAAACTAATACCATCATAAGTACTAGTCCCTCTTCCAAGCTCATCAAACAATACTAAACTATTACTAGTAGCATTCAAAAGAGCATAAGCACTTTCTTTCATCTCTATCATAAAAGTACTCTCTCCACCAACTAAATCATCACTCGCACCAATTCTTGTAAAAATCTTATCAAATATAGGAAGAGTCGCTTCTTTAGCAGGAACAAAACATCCAATCTGATTCAAAATAACAAGAATAGCAAGTGTTCTCATATAAGTTGATTTACCACTCATATTAGGTCCGGTAATAATAAGCACATTAGTCTCAGCATCCATTATAATATCATTCTTAATATACTCTCCCTTAATAACCTTCTCCACAACTGGATGTCTAGCTTCTATTACGCTAATATTATGCTCTTTACACAAAGTTGGCCTTACAAAATTATTTTCCTCACTTACAGTACTTAAACTTTGCATAACATCCAAATAAGCAATACGTTTACTAGCATTTTGAAGAGGTCTAATATACTTCATAATCTCATCTTTAATTTCTATAAACAAATCATACTCTAAAGTTTTAATCTTTTCTTCAGCATTAAGAATCATATCTTCTTTCTCTTTAAGTAAAGGAGTAATAAATCTTTCACTATTACTAATAGTTTGTTTTCTTACATACCCAAACTCATCTTTAACATTATCTGCTTGTCCTTTACTAACCTCAATATAATATCCAAAAACTTTATTATATCCAACTTTCAAATTCTTAATTCCAGTTCTTTCTCTCTCTTCACTCTCAAACTTACTTATAAAGTCTTTCCCATTCTTTCTAATACTCTTAAGAGTATCTAACTCTACATTATATCCATCTTTAATTATATTACCATCTTTTAAAGTAATAGGTGCTTCTATATCTATACTTCTCTCTAGAAGATCAAAAAGTTCTGGAAACTCTTCTACCTTCTCTAAACCAAGACTTTCTAAAACTAAATTAATATCAGGAAGTACTCTTATACTATTCTTAAGCTGTAGTAAATCTCTAGCATTAACACTATTAATACTCACCTTACCAACAAGTCTTTCTAAATCATAAATTTCATATAAATATTCCTTAAGTTCACTCTTAAGTAAAAACTCCTTATTAAAAAGTTCTATGAGATTATGTCTTTCATTAATAACATTTTCTTCAACACTTGGCTTTAATATAAACTCCCTTAAAAGTCTAGCCCCCATACTAGTTTTAGTCTTATCTAAAAGCCATAACAAACTATACATTCTATCTTTATTTCTAATAGTCTCTGTAAGTTCTAAATTCTTAATACACTCTTTATTCAAAGTTAAATAACTCTTAGAATCAACATACACAGGACTTTCTAAATGGTTAATTTCCTTCTTCTGATTAAAAGTAACATAACTAATAAGTTTTAAAGTATTATCTTCAAGCTTAACATCATTTAAACTACTTACCTTACTTCTATTTATAAATGAATAATCTTTATCATAAACACTAACATAAATGCCATAGTTTTCACTTAAAGTTCTTCTAATTTCTTCATCAAAACCACTGCTTACTATAACCTCTTTAACACCTATACATATAAGTTCATTAATAAGTTTCTCACTACTATGACTCACATAAGTAGCATACATTTTACCACTTAATAAATCCAAGTATGAAAGAGCATATATATAGGTATAATCAGTAATACTTGCTACAAAATTATAATTCTTCTCATCAAGACTCTCAGAAAAAGTTAAAGTTCCTTTACTAATAACTTCAGTAACTTCTCTCTTAACAATTCCCTTAGCAGTTTTAGGATCTTCCATTTGTTCACAAATAGCAACCTTATATCCTTTATCAATTAATTTTTCCAAATAAACATTAACCGCGTGATGAGGCACACCACACATAGGTACCCTTTCATCAAGACCAGCATTCTTACCAGTTAAAGTAAGCTCTAGTTCGTGACTAGCAGTAATTGCATCTTCAAAAAAAAGCTCATAAAAGTCCCCAAGTCTGTAAAAAAGTAAAACATCCATATACTCTCTCTTAGTTTTAACATACTCCTTCATCATAGGACTTAACATATTTATATCTACATCATTCATTTTCATAATATCACTTCACAAATTATTATACATTAAAAATAAAAAAAGAGAAAGTATAAATCTCTCAAAATTAAATTCTCGATATCTCTTCTTTTCTCTTAATAACATTATTTTCAACAGCTACTCTTTCTACAATAAACATACAAAGTATCAAGTTAACTGTAAACGATCCACCATAACTTAAGAATGGAACCGGAACACCAGTAAGCGGAATAAGTGCTAGAATACCTAAAAAATTAACTAAAATATGCAAAAACAAATACATTGCTACTCCAAAACATATTATAGAATTTCTTAAATTAACACTAGTCTTAGCTATCCTAAGTATCCTATATATAATAAACATATATCCTATTATAAAGAAAATACTAAAAACAAGTCCAAGTTCTTCTACCATAATAGGAAAAATAAAGTCAGTATGTGCTTCTGGTAAATACAAATACTTTTGACTAGAATTACCAAGTCCCTTTCCAAAAAGTCCCCCGTTATTTATAGCAATAAACCCATTACATACTTGATAACCAGTATCTTCTGTATACCTTGTGCAAGGTTCCTTATAAGTAAGCCTGCCCTTTTGCATTTCATTTAGAAAATCACTACCAGTAACAATAAAAATAACAAGGACAATCGCTGCAGCTCCACCAAGTATCTTAAGTATTTTAGCAACCTCATTTCCCTTAAAAGGTATAGACATAAAAATCAAAAAAGCTATACCCGCAATAATAAGAGCTGTCCCCAAATCAGGCTGAAGTGCTACTAAAAAGAATATAATAATAGCAAATGCAATTGGTATAAAAAGTTCATACTTAATATCTTTCTTATCTATTATTTTACCGTAAAAAACAGCCATAAAAAGAATAATAAGAGTCTTAGCAAATTCACTAGGTTGAAGACTAAAAAAGCCTAAATTAATCCAGCTTCTCGCACTATTAACAAGTTCTCCCTTAATAAGCAAATACACTAAAGCACCAATTATACCTAAAGACAAAATAGGTAAAATCTTACTATATCTCTTAATAGGATACCTAAGTACAAAGAAAAATCCAATGAAATAACTAAAAACAATAAAAATAACTTGTTTTATAAAAAAGTAATATGGACTACTATCATACTTCAAAACAGCACTAACGCTAGAAGCAGAAAGCACCATAATCGCGCCTATTATACTATATAATATGCACATAAAAAGAAGTGGTTTATCAATTTTACTAAAAATACTTACTTTTTTCATATATCCTCTACACTAATAATAACATAAAAATTAAAAAATTTAAATTACTTTTTCTATATTAGGTATATATTCGTGTCAAAATATACTTTTATTCATAAATTATTATAGATAAGTAAAGGAGGGTTTTTATGTATTATTATGGTTACAGTGGTGGATATGGTACTGGTGCAAACTACTGCCCTACATACGGAGGATATAACTACAACAATGGTGGTTATGGATATGGTGCAGCAATAATCTTAGTATTATTTATCTTATTAGTAGTAGTATTTGGTGCTGGTTTCTTAAACTACAATAATTAACTTAAAAAACTGATAAAAGAATTACTTTTTATCAGTTTTTGTTTGCTTTCTTTTATAAAGCACTCTCTCATAGTCATAAAGTTCAGTTTTATATTCACCCAAAAGTTCCTCATCAAAATCATTTATATCAAACCTAGGAAAATGAGCATCAGCTTCCTTATAAAAATGTACTTTAGTAAGATACATCAAATCTGTATAAGGTAGAAGCTCTTTATATATTTGTTCTCCACCTATTACAAACACGTCTTCACCCATAAATGCAGAGTCACTAAGAAAATCATTAATACTTTTATAAACCTTAACAAAATTATCACTTTCCATACTAGTACTAATAACTAAATGCTTTCTATTTGGTAGAAGTCCATTTAAACTCAAAAATGTATTTTTTCCCATAACTATATAATGATTAGTAGTAATTTCTCTAAAAAACTTCATATCCTCTTTGATTCTATATAATAATTTATTATCTTTTCCAAGTCCATATCCCTCATCTATAAGGGCAACTATAATAAGTCTCATTATTTACTAACTGGAATATAAAGTCTTCCTAAATCTTTATAATTAAGAACTTTAGCATCTTTACATTCTTCATCATTATTAAATTTATAAAAATCAGTAACATTTGGATTTAAATATAACTCAGGTTTAGGTGGATTTAAAGTATAAAGAATAACATTTTTAATAGTCATAACTTCACGTATAACATCAGGTGTAATACCCTTCTTCAAATTACTTTTCTCCTCTTCACTAAGAGTATCATATATCTTATTATACTCTAAAGTATATCTTTCAAGTTGTCCCTCTAACCAATCAGTATTCTTATACCCTTCATATATGGAAAGAAACTTACCTCTTTCAATTTGTTCTTTAATTTGTTTAACTTGATTTTCATATATATGAGCATCTTTAATACTAAAACTTAACGTTCCTACTTCACAATTAGCAACTCTAGCATACATATTCATAAGAAGAGCAAACTGAGTAACATTAAATGGAAGTCCTAAAGGAACATCACAACTTCTTTGATGAACCCACATATTAAGAACACCATTAGTAATATCAACTTCGTGTGACCAAACACAAGGTCTTAAAACACCCTTATCTAAATGATTATTATACCAAATACTAAGAACATTATCCCTATCTTCCTTATGATTAATAATCTTATCAAGTACTCTATCAACACCGTGATATTTATTAGTAATAAATCCATAAGCTTCTCCAATTGTACCCTTATACTCTTCACCAAAATACTTATGTACTTCTCCAATACTAGTCGTACCATCTGGATTCTTAACCTTTTGCTCAGCATTCCAATACCCTTTATCATCTATTTTCCACTCATCCCAAATAGAAACTTTTCTATCTTGAAGCCAATTAACATCATTACTTTGAACTTGATATATCCATAAAAGTTCCAAAAATGCTTGTCTACTAAAAAGTTTCTTAGTAGTTAAGATAGGAAACTCCTCTTTAACATTTAGTGTAAAACTATAACTAGGTAATTTAATAGTATTATTAACAGTTCTATTTTCTACAACAGTCCCCTCTTCTAAAATCTTTCTACATAACTTTAAATATTCTTTATCCCAATTTAACATCTTTCTTTACCTCCCTACACTAAGAATACCATTTAAAATAACTAAAATCAACAAAAAATGAACATATTGATTTTTAGTGTTTTTTTTGGTACAATACTTGATGTAAAAAAGAGGTGTTATTATGCTAAAAACAAAAGATATATTAGATGAAAAAGAAAAAATCTTGCACGAGAAAGCACTTGAAACTACTTTCCCACTAGAAAAAGAAGATATAAAATTAATAAATGATGCTTATGAATATTTAAGATTAAGTCAGGATGAAGAAAAAGCAGAAAAGTTAAATTTAAGACCTGGAATGGGACTTGCCTTCC
Organism: uncultured Bacilli bacterium; assembly: GCA_934085635.1. GTDB lineage: Bacteria > Bacillota_I > Bacilli_A > RF39 > UBA660 > CAG-628. Next base: position 5,968 of record CAKOHL010000034.1, read on the forward strand.
CACAGCTTGGTAAATTAAAAAGAATATTTATAATATCTTATAAAGAAGAAGATGGATCATTTACTGAATACACAGTAATAAATCCTAAAATTATAAGTTATTCAAATGAAATAGTATATGTTGAAGAGGGAGAAGGATGTCTTAGTGTTAATAGAGAAGTTGAAGGAATCGTTCCAAGACACGCTAGAATCACAGTCGGATATTATGATGAAAACGGAAACTATAAAGAAGAACGTGTAAGAGAAGAAATGAGTGTTGCATTCCAACACGAAATAGATCACTTAAATGGAATAATGTTTACTGACAAAATTGACAAAAAAAATCCATTCAAAGACAGAAACAAAATGAGAAGTATCTAATCTTCTCTTTTCTTTTTGACAAAAATAATATATAATATTCATAGAGTAAAGGAAGCGTGACTATGAATAATAAATATAGAATAATTTTCTGGGGAACAATAATGGTAATACTAATTGGAATCGGAGTATATGGAATAATTTGTAACTTTAAAATTTTTAATGATAAAAAACCAATGATAACAGAAGTTTTAAACATATTTGACAGAAACGAAACAATAAATAAATATAGAGAATATAACACAAATATAACTTCAAAGTTAGGTTCAAAAAAAGTAGTTATCACTTTCTCAGGAACATTTGATAATCTATATGAACTAAAATATAAAAGTGGTTACCTTGAACTTGAAATAGATAAAAATGATGCAGTTGGTCTAAATGTAGCAATGGTAATGCTTGACTCTGTTGCAGTATACTATGGAGAAGAAGAAACAAGTACATACGATACATTTAAATCAAATAGAATCTATGATATGAATCTTAATGATGGTGTAAAAGTTATAATAAATACTAATACTTATGTATATAGAATAAGTTTAAATAATCACATAAAATAAATAGTGAGTAAATGCTCACTATTTTAATTTTAAAGTACTTTCACTAGTCTCTTCAGAGACTTTTTTAAGTTGTCTTTTAAGTTCATATTCATACATAAACAAAGTTCTAGAATTAAGACTATGTCCTTTCTTAATACTTCTCACTTGTTCAGGTTTTAATCCAATAAGATTATCTATATCAGACATTCTAAGATTATAACCTTTTTCTTCAGCATAGGCATGTAATAACTCTAAAGTTAATCCATTATGTTTCTTCATAAGATAACTTAAATATCCATTATAAGTAAACACAGCCTCTTTAAGTAAACCACACTTTGCATACAAACCAAGTTTTCTCTTTAAATCATCAACTTCATTAAAATAAAGTTCTCTATTTCTCATTAAGAAAGAATTAACCTCATCATCATCATAACCATAAGACTTTAGAATTTTGACAACTAATTTAAGACTTTCATATATATTACCAAGCTTAATCTCATGGTTAGCATAATAGAATTTTGCAATTTTATTAATCGCAAGTCTATCTAATCCAAATTCCTCCTTAATCATAACACATTCATTTGTAATTTCTTCAGCTTTTTCAGGCGATATTGTTTTAGATGCCTGATAACTATTACAACCAAATCCCATATCAGTTACCCCCTTAACTGATTAAAATTATACCATATAAAGTACACAAAGTCAACACTTTGTATAAAATTAATTACATCTATCAAAAGTAATACCACTAAGTGTACCATTTTTAATACAATTTATTATATAATTATTTATTCTATCATAGTCAGGTTCTCCACCTACTTTAGGTATATTTTTATATTTGCCCATCTTCTCATAACACTCTTCAATTAAATCAATATCAAATTCTTCTATACCAAATAATTTCATCATCTTATCTTTATAAAACATATTAAGTTTCTCTAATATATAGATAACAACCTCATCAATAGGTAAAACCTCTTCTTTAATTATAGTCATACTAGCAAGATTAAAGGCCACTATCTCATCCTCAAACTTAGGCCATAAAACACCAGGAGTATCTATTAAATCAATCTTATCATTAATCTTAATAACATTAATTGCCTTAGTAACCCCAGGTTTATTACCTACCACTTGAACTTTTTTATTAACTAATTTATTTATAAGAGTACTCTTCCCCACGTTAGAGCAACCTACAACCATAACCTTAGCTTTTTTAGGCAATAACCCTTTCTCTTTACGTTTTAAATTAACTTTCTCCATAAGTTTATTTACTGCTTCTATAACTTTTTCTTTAACAGAATTATCATTTAGCTCACTAAGTATAACTGTATAGCCTAATTCTTCATAATATTTCTTCCACTTATTAGTCTCTTCCTTATCACATAAATCATACTTACTAAAAAGTAAAATATTTTCTTTATTCTTAGTAAACTCATTTATATCCTTGATAAATGAACTCTTAGGTATTCTAGAATCCACAACGTGAATAACAACGTCAACCAAATCAATTCTCTCTTTAATTTGTCTTTTGGTCTTAGCCATATGTCCTGGATACCAGTTAATTCCGACTTTAGTTAACTTTTCTTCTTGATTGATATTTTTCATTTCAGCTCTGATTTTTCTTTTTTGATACATATCCATTTTTTTCACTTCTTTCTATTTCACTTTATTTTAAAAAAAAACTTAAAAAGTATTTTCTGACTTCGTCCTTTAACTGGATAATATTATATCATAGTTTTGTCTTTTTATAAAGTCTAGTGCCTCAAAATATTTATCTTCGCATTTAAAAATTATTTTTATATTTTGATTTTCATCAATAACAATATCTTCTATTAATTCTTTTATTAATAATCTATCGATTTTTTTCACTTCTTTTAATTTTTTTATTTCATTAAACCAATCTTCATTATTTTTAGATTCAAAAGAAATATTTTCTAATCTATCTTCTAAATTAATTTTTTCTTTTCTATATTCACTTATTTTTTTACTATAATCTGCCGAATATTCCCAATATTCTGCTTCTGTTATAAATTTTTCTTTCAAATCATCTTTTATTTCATTTCGTAGTTTAACAAATTTATTTATTTCATTATCTATATTATCTATTTTTGCTTTGATAATATCGATGTCATAACTTACTTCTTTTTGGCTTACTATTTGTTCTATTTTTTGGTCTATTTCTATTACTACATTTCTAAAATTATTTATAAAATCAATTACGAGACTTTCTAATTTTTTAGAATTCCATAATTTAGTTAAATCATTAATATTATAATGTGTAATGCCATTTTCTAACTTATACACTCTTGGAGTAGATATTTGTAATGAATTTAGTTCATTTGCAATTTCCTTTTTGCTTTTTCCAGATAAAATCATTGAAAATATTTTTTTTACTATTTTAGCAGGTTCCTTATCTATTATAAATTTATACTTATCTTTAGGATCTCTTAAATAACCATAAGGAGCATAGGAACCAATAAACTTACCTTGTCCCTTTTTACTATCTAATACACTTCGGACTTTTTGAGAAATATCTCTTGCATACTCATCGTTCATTAAATTTTTAAATGGGACAATAATACTACTTGCAGATTTTGGGTCTTTACCAGTATCTATATTATCATTAATAGCAATAAATCTTATATAATTTATCTAAATGATTATATTTTTCTCCTAATCTATTCATGCCAGTATTTATTTTTATATGGCATTTTAACTTTTCATTAAAATTTAACTCTTTTATCTTTTCAGAATAATCATAGTCTATAATAGTTTGAATTAAATCATATTTCATAACATATTTTAAATCATCAAAATTAGTAAAACCTAATATTAAGTTATTACCTTGTATATTATTTTTTCTTAAATATATACCTTCTTCTAATGTAGCCACTGCAAAATCAGTTATACCAATTTCTGATAATTTTTTTGCTGTTAATAATGCCCCGTGTCCATAAGCATTTGTTTTTACAACTGCCATTATCTTTGTCTTTGGAGAAATTATTTTTTTTATTTCACTTATATTATTTACTAAATTGTCTAAATCAATTTCAATCCACGCTCTGTCTTTTAACAAATTATTTTCTTTCATTTTTTACTACTTCCTTTATTTTTTCTATTAAAAAGGCAAATATTGTTGTTGTTATACAAACCAACAGATAAAGTATTAAATTATTTTCAACAAATATTTTATCCATTCCAATAATGCCAGAAGCAAACCTAATTTCTACAATAAAAAGTGGGTGGAAAATATAAATATATGTTGCAATATTTCTTATTTTCTTATTTGATGTTTTACTATGATCCATTAAATAGCAAAACAAGAAGTACATAAGCGGAAGTAAAAATAAATACATACTATCGTGTCTTTGTAAATTATAATAATGTAAAATACTTCCTTCCACACTCATAAGAATAAAGAATAATAAAGCATACAATAAATCAAACTTTGTGGTTTTTCTTGTGCCTGCCTTTATAATATGTCCTAAACATATAAATATTGGTACATAGAATAAACCATTTCTCGTATAATCAAAAATATTAAAAATTAATTCATATATATTTTTTGTAATCTGATTCATAATAGTTATGCCATAATAACTATCTCCAAACACACCTATTATGTATAATAATATCGTTGCAATTAAAGTCTTTTTTCGTCCTAATTTTTTAACTAAATAATATGTAATCCACACTCCAACAATAAGTGCTGGAAAATACCATAAATGATATAATGTTCCATTTATAAAAAAATCTTTTAATATTGTAATAATATCAGTGTTCTTAAAACTACCCATATAAATATTTATTGGTAAATAAAGTAATATGCAAAGAAGATAAATTTTTAGTATTTTCTTTGTATAGTCAACTAAAACTTGTTTATCTTTTAAAGCCCTGTCTAATATATAATATCCAGTTATCATTAGAAATAAAGGAACTGCTATTCTTCCTAATATTCTTGTAAAGAAGAAATCAAATTCAGGACTAATTTTGGCAAATGGTGAAATATGTATAGCAACAATCAAGAACGATACTATAAATCTCCATATATCAATATTTATTTTTTTACTCATTATTTTTCTCCTTTGATAGTTAAAATAAATCCATCAACATTGTTTCCAGAAATATTATAATTTTCCTCCACCTCTAAACTAATACTTTCTTCTTTATAAGGAATGAAAAATATC
>CAKOHL010000035.1 GCA_934085635.1 uncultured Bacilli bacterium
AAAATTATGTTAAAATATAATTGTGAATTAATATAAATTTGAGAGGTGGATAAGATGTTAACATTTGATGATTTTAAAAAAGTAGATATGAGAGTAGGTACTATTGTTGATGCAAGCATTAATAAGGGTGCTAGAAAACCTGCTTATAAATTAAAGATTGACTTGGGAGATATGGGAATTAAAAATTCTTCTGCACAGATAACTACTGTTTATAAACCAGAAGATATTATAGGTAAACAAGTGATTTGTGTTGTGAACTTCGAGTCTATTAAAATATCTGAAGTTAAAAGCGAAGTTCTTGTTTTAGGACTAGATACTGATTTAGGAGTAGTACTTCTTACTACTGAAAGAAATGTTACAAATGGTAAAAGAGTATATTAAAAATTAAATTTAAAATAATAAATATTGGTGAGATTATGAAAAAGATTGGTTCTTATGATATTTATACTGGATTAACAGATAAAAACAATAATAAAGTATTCTCTTTAGATGAGTTTAAAGTTTTTGTGAATAATGTTCTTTCTAAATATAAAGTTAATTATTTTTTAACAAGTGCAGTAGGTGGATATGTTAAAGAAGATAATTCATATTTAACAGAAGATATTGTTAAAATTAGTTTGTTTTGTGTAGATAAAGATATTATTTTAGATTTTGCTAAGCTTATTAAAGATAAACTTAATGAAGAGGTAGTTGTTGTTTATGAGAATATAAATAAGATATATAACGTGTAACTCAAGAGATGTTTCGTGTTAAATTGGCTCTTTTTTTGATATATTTTTTGTGGAGGCAGATATTATGAATCAAGAAAAAATTGGAAAATTTATTATGAATGCTAGAAAGAATAAGGGTTTAACTCAAAGTGAACTTGCAAGTATTTTAGGGGTTACCGATAGAAGTGTTTCTAATTGGGAAAATGGTAAGTGTATGCCTGATATTTCGCTTTTTAAACCATTATGTGAAGAATTAGGTATAAGTGTCAATGATCTTTTAAATGGTGAGGAGTATACTAGTGGTAGTAGTGTAGATATTTTAAGTTATTCTAATAATTTAATTAATTCTAAAGACAAATTAAATGCAGCATTATTTTTAGTGGTAGGAATAGGTATAATGTTTACTATATATGCTGTTATACCTCCTTATAGAAATTCACTTATTTATATTATTATTTCTTTAATTATTTTGATGTTTGGAATTTCTAAATTTACTAAGTCATTTAAACATAATAGGATTATTAATGTATCTTTTGTTTTGCTTATTATACTACTGCTTAATCTTTTAGATTTTGTTAATGTTAATTATAATAATGAAGTGCCTAGATTAAGACTTATAAGTGTTGATGAAATTAGTCAAGTTTACTATAGAACACCCCTTTTTAGTGCCTATAATTGTAATGGTAAAAAGATGCACGTATCTTTGAAAATATCTAAAGATGAAAAGTATTGTTCTAGGGTGAAAGAAAATGAATTTAATGAATATTTAAAATTACTTTCTAATGCTGATAATATATTTTTAGGTAAAAGAGTAAATACAATAAGTGACAGTATGATAGAAGTTACATCAGTAAATAGGGGATATGATAGGTATGAACTTTATAAATCAGTTAGTGATAAAAAAGAGATTAAAAATATAGTTAGTTTACTTAAGAAAGCAAAATATGCAGACTATGTTAATGATATTGGGTATCCTTATTTATTTCAAGTTTCAAATAATGCTAATTTAATAGGTGAATTTAGGCTTAATTATTTGTATACAGAGAAAGGTGAATACGGATTATATTTTGATGAAGAAACGATGAAAGAACTAGTTAATTTATTTAATTAGTTTTTTTTGATATAATTATTTTGAGGTGCTATAGTGAGTAAATATAAAGTATTATGGGAATATATTAAAGAAAATGACAAAGATGAGTATAATCTTAGTTATTAGAGCCTTGAGAATATTTTGGGTTTTAAATTAGATCATTCTTTTTTAACATATAAGAAAGAATTAAATGAATATGGATATAAAGTAAAGAAGATATCTATGAAAGAAAAATATATTATTGTAAAAAGAGGATAGTTATGAATAGATGTGAGTGGTGTAATTTAGACAATGAAAAATATATAGAGTATCACGATAATGAATGGGGTAAACCAAATTTTAATGATGACTATTTATTTGAAATGTTAATTCTAGAATCTTTTCAAGCAGGACTTTCTTGGGAGTGTGTTCTTAATAAAAGAGAAGAATTTAGAAAAGCATATGATTATTTTGATATAAATAAAGTTATAAATTATGATGAAAAGAAAATTAGTGAGTTACTTTCTAATAAGGGTATTATAAGGAATAAACTAAAGATTATTGCAAGTATAAATAATGCTAAAATATTTAAAAATATAGTGAGTGAATTTGCTTCTTTCTATGATTACTTAAAAGTGTTTGCTGGTGATAAAATTTACTATGAGGAGGGTAGAACTCATTCATCAATTAGTGATAATATTAGTAAAGATTTGTCTAGGCGTGGTATGAAGTTTGTTGGTACTACTATCATATATTCATTCTTGCAAGCAGTGGGCATTATTTATTCACATAGTAAAAATTGCTTTTTATATAAAACGAATGAGTAATTACTTTTTAATTTATTAACTTTGTGGTAGAATATTTATAGAGTAAAAGGGTGATTAATGTGAGGTATAATCCTGATATAAAAGTTGGTTTAAGTACAGAGGAAGTAAATAAAAGAGTTAGTGAAAATTTAGTTAACTATAACGATCAGCCACCTACTAAAAGTATTGGTAAGATACTTAGAGATAATTTTTTTACTTATTTTAATTTTATTAATACTGTTTTAGCAGTTGCAATTATTTTTGCAGGTATAATTGGTGGAGAATTATTTGAAGCTATTAAAAATTGTACTTTTATGGGTGTAGTTATAATAAATAGTATTATTAGTTCTGGACAAGAGATTATTTCTAAAAGAATTATTGATAAATTAAGTGTACTTGCTTCTTCTAAAATTAAGACTATAAGAAATTCTAAAGAGGTTTTACTTGAACTAGATGAAGTGGTGCTTGATGATATAATTAAATTAGTACCTGGAGATCAAGTAATATGTGATTCTATAATTAAAGAAGGAACTGTAGAAGTTAATGAATCATTTATTACTGGTGAAGTCGAGCCTGTTATTAAAAAAGAGGGGGATTTGATTCTTTCTGGAAGTTTTATTGTAAGTGGAACTATTTATGCCAAAGTCGAGCATATAGGTAAAGATAATTATATTTCTAAGATAAGTAGTGAAGCTAAATATAATAAGAAAGTTAATTCAGTAATTATGGGTACTTTTGTTAAGATTCTTAAAGTTTTATCCATTGTTATTGTACCAGTTGGAGCTCTTCTATTTTTAAATCAGTTTTATATTACGAATAGTATAAGTGATTCTATATTTAATACAGTAGGTGCTCTTATAGGGATGATACCTGATGGATTACTTCTTTTAACAAGTTCAGTTTTGGCCGTTAGTGTTATTAGACTTGCTAAGTATAAAGTATTAGTACAACAACTTTATTGTACAGAAGTATTGGCAAGAGTTGATGTGATATGTTTAGATAAAACTGGTACTATTACTGAAGGTAAAATGGAACTTTATGATACTCTTATAGAAAATAATAATATTGATATTTCAAAAGCACTTAATAATTTTTGTAAATCTTTTGATAATGAAAATGAAACGTTAAAAGCAATTAGAGAAAAATATGATGGAAATAAATCTTGGACTGTTAAAAGTAAGTTAGAGTTTTCTTCTTCAAGAAAGTTTTCTGCTGTAGAATATTATGACCACGGTACTTATTATTTGGGTGCGCCTGAGTATCTTTTAAACGATAAGTTTGAAGAGTATGAATGTAAACTTGAAGAATATGCTGATTATAGAGTTCTTGTTCTTGCTCATTCAAATGAAGAAATTAGTGAAATGCCTAGAAATCTAGAATGCATTAGTTTTTTACTAATACAAGATAAAATTAGAAAAGAAGCACCAGAAACTCTTAAATATTTTGAAAAAGAGGGAGTAAAAGTTAAGATAATAAGTGGAGACAATTTTAGAACTGTATTAAGTGTTGCCAAAAGAGCTGGACTTACTGATATTAAAGGAATGGATGCCAGTTTACTTACTGATGAAAATATAAAAGAAATGGTTAACACTTATGATGTTTTTGGAAGAGTTAAACCTGAACAGAAGAAAAAGATTATTGAAACTTTACAAAGTGAAGGACATACTGTTGCGATGACTGGAGATGGAGTAAACGACGTTTTAGCACTTAAACAGGCTGATTGTTCAATAGCACTTCCAACTGGTAGTGATGCTGCTAAAAATGTAAGTGAACTAGTACTACTTGATTCTAATTTTTCATCAATGCCTAGAATAGTATGTGAAGGAAGAAGAAGTATTAATAATTTAGAAAGGTCTGCTAGTTTACTTCTTATTAAAACTATATTTACTGCAATACTTGTAGTTATTTGTATGTTTATGAAAAGTGAATATTTCTATTTACCAATACATCTTAGTTTAATTACTACTTGTACAATAAGTATACCTTCATTTATCTTAGCGCTTGAACCTAATAATGAAAGAGTTAAGGGTAATTTTCTTTTAAAAGTCGTTAGTAAAAGTGTACCACCTGCTCTTACAGTAGTTTTTAATGTAATACTTATAACTTTATTTAAAGATCAATTTAATATAGATGCTAATTTAACAAGTACTCTTATTGTAATAATGACAGGTACTACTGGATTTATATTCTTATTTAGATTATGTAAACCATTTAATCTACTTAGAAGTGTTATGGTTACAACTTTAATCGCATTATTTATATATTCACTTATATTCTTATATGATTTTTTTGATTTATCTCAAATTACATTTAAAACAATACTTTTATATATAGTATTTCTAATTTGCAGTGTACACGTATATGATAGACTTAATAAGTTTATGAGGTATTTAGTTGGTAGAGTTAGTAAAGAAAGTGTATGTTAATTATGCTTTCTTTTTGTTTATAGTTTTAACGTGATATAATATTTAAGAGGTGACTTATGAAGACTTTACTTAAATATTTTTTGTTATTTGTTTTATGTGTAGTATCTATTATAATGTTTACTAATTTTTATGTTATAGTTACTGCTAAGAGTGATATTGTTTATGATTATTCTGATTTAAAAGCTGATGCTATTTTAGTACTTGGTGCTGGTATAAATAAAGATAAGCCTAGTTTGATGCTGAAAGAAAGATTAGATGAAGCATATGTACTTTATAAATCTAATGTATCTGATAAAATTATTGTAAGTGGAGATCATTCTCGTGATGGGCACGATGAAGTAAATGTAATGAAAAATTATTTAATCGATTTAGGTGTTAATAGTAGTGATATTTTTATGGACCACGCTGGGTTTTCTACTTACGATAGTGTTTATAGATGTAAAGAGATATTTGAAGTAAAAACTGCTGTTATTGTGACTCAAAAGTATCATCTATACAGGGCACTTTATATAGCAGATAGTTTGGGACTAAATGCAAAAGGTGTGAGCGCTACTAAGAAGATTTACAAAGGGCAAATTATGAGAGAAATAAGAGAAATTGCCGCAAGAGATAAAGATGTTGTTAAAAGCTTATTTAAAATGAAACCTAAATATTTGGGAGAAGTTATACCGGTTAGTTCTGATGGTAATATAACTAATGATAAGGGTAGTGAAGTGAATTAGATTAGTTTTTCTAATTCTTTTTTATTAAGTTTAGTTTAATTAAATTTATTTTAAATTGTAGTTGACAAACAAACATATGTTATATATAATTGATATGACAAGTGTAAAAGTATTGGGAGGTTTATGTTATGAAAAAGTTATATATTGATTTTGATGGAGTTATTTTAGATACAATAACACTTCTTTATAAATATGCAAATGAAAATGGATATGATAAAAGTGATAACAAGTTTTATGAACAATTTGATTATAAGACTATATTAAAAGATGAATATATTTTAAATGATTCAATTAATTGTATTCAGAAACTTATTGATAGTAAGATGTTTGATGTTAATATTTTAACTCATTGTAATTCAATAAGAGAAGGTGCAGATAAAGTTAAGTATATTAGAAAACATTTTAAAGATATTACTGTAATTATTTGTCCTAAAGAGATTAGTAAAACTAAAATGGTTCATACAGAGGGAGCTATTTTGGTAGATGATTATGCTGGAAATTTGAGAGAATGGGAAAAAGAAGGCGGAGTGCCTGTTAGATTTTCTCTTAAATTAAATGGTAAAGGATATCCTGTTATTAATAAGCTTGATAAACTTTTAGAAATGTTTGGTGAAGTTGAATGCAAATAGAAAGATTAATTTTAGAACCACTATGTAATAATTGTTATATTTTATCTAAGAATGGATTTGCTTTAATAGTAGATCCAAGTTCTGAAGAGGATAAAATAGAAAAATATTTAAAAGATAATAATTTAGAATTACAAGGGATACTTATTACTCATTATCATTTTGATCATATAGGGGCTCTTCCATATTTTTGTGATAAATATAAGGTTAATGTTTATGACTATAAAACTTTGGGTAAAGTTAAATGCGCGAATTTTAAGTTTGAGGTAATACCTACTAAAGGTCATTCTAAAGAGAGTGTATCATTTTATTTTAAAGATTCAAGTGATATGTTTGTTGGGGACTTTGTTTTTGCTGGGAGTATAGGTAGAATGGATTTAGAAGGTGGAGATGAAGAAGAGATGGCTTATAGTTTGAGATGTCTAAAATCTATGAGTGATGATATTAAGCTTTATCCTGGGCACGGAGATGTAACTACACTAAAAAGAGAAAAAGAAGTGAATCCGTACTTATGATAGCAAGTGTTTTAGTTGAGTATACTGCAAAATCTTTAGATAGAAATTTTGATTATTTAATTCCAGATAATTTAAAAGGTGAACTTAAAGTAGGACATAAAGTTTTAGTTCCTTTTGGAAGTCAAATTGTAGAAGGATTTGTAATAGATATTAAAAGTGAAATAGATAGTAGTTATGAATATAAAGAAATAATTGAAATAGTTGAAAAAGAATTTTGTTTAAATGAAGAACTTTTAAATTTAGGAAATATGGTAAGTGAAAAAACTTTATCTACTAAAATGAGTGCTTACCAAGCTATGTTTCCTAAAGCACTTAAAGCTAGAAGTAAAGGTGCCGTTGGTATCAAAACGAAGGCAGTCGTTTATATTAATCCGGATATCAATGTTAATGAATATATAGTTAATAACAGTAAAAACAAAAAAGAAGTCAGTTTATTAACACTTATTGGTAAAAATGAAGTAGATAGAAGTACTATTAACTCTGATTCTCTTAGAAATCTCATTAAAAAAGGTATTGTTCTTGTTAAAAATGTTGAAGTTAAAAGAATGCCTTCATATATTAAGGAAGAAGAAAATAGTGTTGTACTTACACCTGAACAGCAAAAGTGTTATGAAGAAATAAAAAATAGTGATAATGATAAAGTGCTTCTTTATGGAGTTACTGGAAGTGGGAAAACTGAAATTTATATTAAACTAATTAAAGATGCTCTTAAGGAAGGTAAAACTGCTTTAATGCTTGTGCCTGAGATTAGTTTAACTCCACAGATAGTTAATAGATTTTTATCAATTTTTAAGGGAGATGTTGCTGCTTTTCATAGTGCACTTTCAGAAGGCGAAAAGTATGATGAATATAGAAGGATAGCGAGCGGAGAAGTTAAAATAGTTGTAGGCGCTAGAAGTGCTGTTTTCTCACCTCTTAAAAATATTGGTGTTATTATAATTGACGAGTGCTCGAGTCCATCTTTTAAGCAAGATGTTAATCCTAAATATAATGCAATAGATGTGGCTTTTTGGAGAGGTAAAACTCATAATGCAAAAGTTATAATGGGAAGTGCCACCCCATCTCTTGAGCAATTTGCTAGGGGAATTAAAGGAGTTTATAAACTTGTTAAACTTACTAAAAGAGTTAGTGAAAATTTACCTAAATATATTCTAGTAGATATGAATGAACAAATTAAAAAAAGAAATTTTGTTTTGAGTGATGTACTTAAAGAAAAAATAACTAAAGAAGTAAATAATGGGCATCAAGTTATTATTTTATTAAATAGGAGAGGTTATTCTACATTTTTAAGTTGTTCTTCTTGTGGCTTTGTATGGAAATGTCCTAAGTGTGATATATCTCTTATTTATCATAAGAGTTCGGGTAACTTATCTTGCCATTATTGTGGATATATGACTAAGATGACTAAAATGTGTCCGAGTTGCCACGAAGAAGCAATTAAAGATTTAGGAATGGGAACTGAAAAGCTAGAAGAAATTTTTAATAAAGAATTTCCTTCGTTTAGAACTGTAAGAATGGATTTAGATACTACTAGAAATAAAGGTAGTCACGGGAAAATTATTGAAGATTTTAAAAATAATAAATATGATATTTTAATTGGAACTCAGATGATTAGCAAGGGACTGAATTTTAAAAATGTAACTCTTGTAGGTGTTGTAAATGCCGATGCTTCATTAAATATTCCTGATTTTAGAAGTAGTGAGAGAACATTTGAACTTCTTAGTCAAACTGGTGGAAGAACTGGAAGATATGATCTTGATGGAGAAGTTGTTATTCAAACATATAATACAGATAACTATACGTTAAACTGTGTATGCGCTAATGATTATGAAATGTTTTATAATAAAGAAATGCCTATTAGAAAAGTACTTAAATATCCACCATATTATTACTTAGTGTCTCTTAAGATAATTAGTGAAAAGTATGAAATTGCTAAAGAAGAAGCAGTTAAGATTAAAAATTATTTATCTAAAAATTTAAATGATAGCTTTATAATTCTAGGACCTTCTGTTGCTAGTTTAGTTAAACTTAAGAATAAGTATTATTTTCAAATAATAATAAAGTATAGAAATGAACTTAATTTATTTGAGACTTTAAAAGTTATTAATGATATGTATACTACTAAGAAAGTACAAGTTGATATAAATATTAATCCTTTAAATATGTTATAATATTAATTACAAGAGGTGATTTGTATGAAAGATAAAAGAGTAGTTTTTATGGGAACTCCTGATTTTGCAGTTCCTGTTTTAGAAGAACTAATTAAATCTACTAACGTAGTTTTAGTTGTTACTCAGCCTGATAAACCTGTGGGAAGAAGCGGAGAAGTTAAATTTACTCCAATTAAAAAAGTTGCGGTTAAAAATGGTATAGAAGTTTTCCAACCAATTAAAATTAGAAATGATTATGAAGTAATTTTAAATGCTAACCCAGATATAATTATTACGTGTGCTTATGGACAAATCATTCCTAAAGTACTTCTAGACTTACCCAAATATGGTGCAGTTAATGTACACGCTTCTTTACTTCCTAAGTTAAGAGGAGGAGCGCCACTTCATAAAGCAATAATGATGGGTGAAAAAGAAACTGGAATTACTATTATGTATATGGATGAAAAGATGGATAATGGAGATATTATTAGTCAGGAAAAAACGCAAATATTAGATAGTGATAACGTTGGCAAAATTCACGATAGACTAAGTGTGATGGGTGCAAAACTACTAATAAAAACATTACCAAGCATTTTTGAGGGCACTAATGAAAGAATTAAACAAAATGAAGAAGAAGTAACTTATGCTTATAATGTAACTAGAGAAGAAGAAAAGATTGATTTTAATAAAACTGCTAGAGAAGTATTTAATCATATTAGAGGATTATATCCATATCCAGTAGGTTATTCTGTTTTAAATGGAAATGTGATTAAGATACTTGAAAGTAAACTATCACTTAGTACTAAAGGTAATCCTGGAGAGATAACAGATATTAATAATGATGGTATTGTTGTTAGATGTGCTGATAAAAGTGTTGTTATTACTAGAGTTAAACCTAGTGGTAAAAAAGAAATGACTGCGAAAGACTTTGTTAATGGTCAAGGTAAAGATAAATTATTAAAGGAAGTATTTGAGTAATGAGTGAGAGAAAGAAAGATTTAATTAAATTATCCCTTTATGTGCTTTTCATATTAGTGCTTATTTTAGTAGTTAGATTAAGTTCTAAAAATGAAAAAAATAATCCTACTAATACTGCTACTCAAAAAAGTGAAGTAGTTAAATTTATTGATAACATTGATGAGGCTTACATAAGTTCTGTACATATCGTCTTAGATGGAGATGCAATTCTTTTAAATTATGAAAAGCAAGTAGATACTATTATAGGGAAAAGAAACTATCATAATGAAATTACTAACTATATTAAAAAGAATGATGTTTATTACGAATATGTAAATGATGAAATTGCAAGATTAGATAATTTTGATGAATTTGTTTATGATAAAACATTTACTGATTTAGATAATATAAAAAGATTATTTGATATTGATACTGCTAATGCAAAGGCACCATATTCTTATCAACTAAGTGACGTATTAAATATATATAATGATATTAATAAAACAAATTATTTTGCGCTTAATAAAAGCTATGTAGTACTTGATTATAACCTTACTAATGATACTCTTTCTTTTTCACTTGATTTAACTAGTTTATATAATTTGGTTTATGAAAAGCAAGAGGCTAGAGTTACTTATGAAGTTAAATTTACTAAAACTGATAAAGTTGATACTAGTTGGAT
>CAKOHL010000036.1 GCA_934085635.1 uncultured Bacilli bacterium
TACATATATCCTACATATTTTGGACTATTTTTAGTTGTATTAAATTTACTTGTTCCTATATACCCTGTAGATGTATCAGGACTTGTACCTGAATATAATAATCTTATACTTCCATCTGCATTCGTTCTTATTATTCTCCAGTAGAATCCTCCAAATTTTACCCAGTTATTTATATTTGGAGCAGTGTTAAGTGTCTCATTCCAGTCGGCTTTAGATATTGTTATAAATTGGCCTTCATTCAATTCACAATTTTCCTGTGTTTGACCTACTAGATTCACATCATTCTTAACACATATTGTCATTTGTGACAGACATCTTTCCTTATAGTAATCTATACTTTCAAAAAGATCGTTTAGAAAACCATTTCCATTATATGTGCATTTGCCCACACTATTATTTTCGGTTCCAGCAAAATAATATACATCAGTTCCGTTTTCATTTGTTTTATATAAAGTATTTGCAGTATTAGTCGTAAATGGTGTACTAAAATCACTTCTTGTACTTATTGTCGGATTATCTTCTAATAATTTTGCACTTAGTGTCTTTGGCCCATTTGGCAAGTATTCTCCTTTAGCAGTTATGTTTGTTATGAAGTATTTACCTTGGCTTGCATTTTGTGCATCACTTCTTAACCAAGCATATAAGTTGTATGTTTTTGTTTCTCCGGCTTTTAGTAATATGTTTTTTGATATTTTATGTTTGTTGTCTGATGAGTCTAAGGTGTCACTATATAGTTTTATTGTTGGAGTTGCACTTACTTCTCCAAATCCTATTTTTACTTCTGAGTCATCTACTTGTTCATTATAAGTAATAGATGTTGTTCCACTTGGGGTTTTTCTTTCTTCAGTTAGTGTTAAAGATGTTTCATCTTTTTCTAGTAATATTGTTACATATAGGTCAAGACTTCCTGTGTTTGTTAGTTCGAATGTATATGGTTTTAATGATGCCCATTCTTCCGCTGTTGTTGGGTCGTTTGTTGGAAAAATTGGTATGTGTTTTGTTATTACACTTCCATTTGAATCTGTTGTTGTTTCTATTCCTATTACATTATCTAAGTTATTTATGTTTTCATCACATTTTGAATTTACACACATTCTTAATGCTATATCTCCAAATTTTATAGTATCTGCAGGGGCTTCTTTATCTACTTTAAATATTGAATATGAGAACATAAGAAAGGTAGTACTTACTAAAAGCACTGTACAAATTGTGATTGCAATTTCTCTTTTTATTAAATTTCCTAATCCCATTGTTTTCACCTTTATTATTTTTTACTATTATTATTATAAAATACTTTTTTTATTTTTACAAGTTCTATATAATAAAAAAATAGAAGAATTGATTATATTTCTTCTACTTTAAAGTTTATGTTTAATTTTTTGCCTTGTTCATAGTCAGGTGTTTCACTACTTAGGTAAATATTTATGTCTTCTTCATTAGTTGTTTGTTTGTTGATTTGATTAGTTTTTATTTTATAGTATGTTTGATTATTTTCTGTGTGGTTTTCTAGATCACTTAAGTATTTTGATTTACCATCTACTTTTATTTTTAGGTAATCTTCATGTAGTGTTCCACAGTTAATTATAAAGTATATTTGATATTCTTTTTTGTTTTTATTAGTATTTGATATTTGAAGTATTACTTTATTTTCTTCATCAACATTATTGTCATCTACTGGTAGTAAACTTGTTAAGTGATTTTCTACATTTAAAAGTAACTCGCTTTCATTTTCATAAGAGTATGCAACTTTAGGTAAAGTGCTGTCGAATTTACTCCACATCTTACTTGTTACTACTAATAGCGCACTTAGAACAAGTATTTCTACTATTAAGTAGAATATTTTTTTATTTATCATAAACAACCCCCCTGTTTATGAGTCTATATTGTACAACTTTTGGTACTTTTTGTCAATAAAAAAGTCAGATTATTTTCTGACTGATTCTTTAGGTTTTTCTTCTGTTTCTTCTTCTAGTGATTGCATTTTATTTTTTATTTTTATTAATTTAAATAATTTTAATATGTCATAGATTATTACACCAACAGCTGGAATTAGTATTAAAGTGAACCAGCCGAATTTGCTTGCCAAGAAGAATTGTACTCTTCCTAATTGTGGTATTACCATTTTTGTGACACCTATTACGTGAGCTTCATCTATTATTTCTGCATCTGGTACTGGGTTAGCATCTCCTTTAGTTCTAAATGTATACCCGTTTGCTGTGTTAAATTTTTCTACTACACGGTGAGTTATTGGAGTTGAGCCGAAATATGAGTTGGTACTGTAGTATGATAATATATCTCCTATCTCTATATCTTTTGG
Source organism: uncultured Bacilli bacterium (assembly GCA_934085635.1). GTDB lineage: Bacteria > Bacillota_I > Bacilli_A > RF39 > UBA660 > CAG-628. The sequence goes on from CAKOHL010000036.1 coordinate 2,318, forward strand.
GTCTTTTCTTACAACAAATACTACATCATATACTTGTATATTTGGAGTCATACTAGGACTTATTATTGTGTATAATCCTAAAGGTTGTTTTTGTCCTTTTGCTAAGGCTATTTTATTTACTGCTATGTAAGTTATCAGTAGTGCTCCAATTATACATAGAACTGCCATTACACACCAAGATATTATTTTTGTTATTAAATATAGAGTCCCCTTTTTATTTTTACTTTTCATATGTTCACCTACTTTAATTTATTATAATAAATTTTTCAATATTATACAAGGTATATAAAATAAAAAACTGATTTGTTTACATTTACAATTCAGTTTCTTTTTTAATACTTTGTTCTTTTGAATATATACATCCACAGTAATTTTGTCTATATAAGTTATATTTTTTTGATAATTCTATTGATAATTTGTATCCTTCTTTTTTCTTAAAGTCTGCATATAAGAATTTTACTTTAGTTAAGGCTTCAATGTCCTTTCCTATGCTATTTAGTACTTGACTATTTTTGTATGGACTTACCGTTAGTGTTGTTCCGAAGTATTCAAAGTTATTTTCTTTAGCAAGTATTGCAGTTTTTGTTAGTCTTAGTTCATAGCATTTATGACATCTAAAACCACCTTCTGGAAGAGATTCTAATCCTTTAGAAACTTCTTTAAATTTTTCGTTTTCATAGTCATAGTCCATAAAGTTTATTCCAAACTCGGTTACTATTCTTTTTTGTTCTTCTTTTCTTTTTAAGTATTCTTCATATGGTTCGATGTTTGGATTATAGTATAAAATTGTGATATTGAAGTATGGCTTAAGTCTTGTGATTACTGCAGTTGAGCAAGGCGCACAGCAAGAGTGTAAAAGTAAAGAGGGTTTAGTTCCCTCCAAGTTTTTTATTGTTTCTTCTAATACTAAATCGTAGTTAATTTTCATTTTTACCTACTTTTGTTTTTTAGCATCTTCTTTTTTTCTTAGTTCAGTGTTTAGTATTTTCTTTCTTAGTCTGAAGTTCTTTGGTGTTATTTCAACTAACTCATCTGTGTTAATGTAGTCTAATGCTATTTCAAGAGTTAATTGTCTTGGACGTTTTAATACTACTGTATGGTCTTTACTTGCACTTCTTGTGTTTGTTAGATTTTTTGCTTTTGTTACGTTTACTGCTAAGTCATTGTCTCTGTTGTTTTCTCCAACTATCATTCCTTCATATACTTCTGCACCTGGTTCAATAAACATTATTCCTCTGTCTTCTAGTGCTCCAAGTCCATATGCAGTTGCTTTTCCATTTTCCATTGATACTAGTACTCCTAGTTTTCTTTCTCCAACTGGACTAGGATTTACTGGACCATATTCTTTAAATGTATGATTTATTATTCCATATCCTTTTGTTAAAATTAAGAATTCGTTTACGAAACCGATTAGTCCACGAGATGGTACTATGTATTCAAGTTTAGTGTTATTTTCTAGTGCTTTCATATTTATCATTTGTCCATCACGGCTTGCTAGGCTTTCTATTACTGCTCCTACAGTGTCTGTTGGTGCTTCTATTAATACTTCTTCGTATGGCTCACATTTTACACCATCAATTTCTTTTATAATTACTTCTGGTTTAGATACTTGAAGTTCAAAACCTTCTCTTCTCATATTTTCAATTAGTATTGATAAATGAAGTTCTCCACGTCCACTTACTATCCAGTTTTCAGCATCTTTTTGTTCAACTCTAAGTGATACGTCTTTTTCAAGTTCTTTCATTAACCTTTCTTCAATTTTTCTAGCTGTTAGAAGTTTACCTTCTTTTCCAGAGAATGGACTTGTGTTTACTCCAAAAGTCATTTTTAAAGTAGGTTCTTCTATTTTTAGTATTGGTAATGGATTTTCTTTTCCTATTTCACATACTGTTTCACCTACTGATATGTCTGGTAATCCTGATACACCTACTATTTCCCCAGCAGATGCACTTTCTATTTCTTCTCTTTTTATTCCTGTGAAACCAAATAATTTTTGTACTCTAAATTGTTTTATTGAACCATCTAGTCTTACACAAGAAACCATTTCTCCAGTCTTAATTTCTCCATTTTGGATTGTTCCTACACCTATTCTTCCAACATAGTCATTGTAGTCTAAAAGTGCTGGTTGGAATTGTAAAGGTTCTTCTTTATTTCCTTTTGGTTCTGGAATTGTGTTTATTATTGTTTCAAATATTGGTTCCATTGTATGTTTTTGTGTACTTAAGTCTTCTTCGTAACTACTAGTTCCATTTAATGCCGAAGCATATATTATTGGAAAATCTATTTGTTCATCTGTTGCGCCTAAGTCAATAAATAATTCTAATACTTCATCTATTACTTCACTTATTCTTACGTTTTCTCTGTCTACTTTATTTATTACTACTATTGGTTTTAAATTTGCTTCTAATGCTTTTTTTAAGACAAATCTTGTTTGAGGCATTGTTCCTTCTCTTGCATCTACAAGTAAGATAACTCCATCAACCATATGCATTATTCTTTCTACTTCTCCACCAAAGTCTGCGTGCCCTGGTGTGTCTACTATGTTGATTTTGTAATCTTTATAGTGTACACCTGTTGTTTTTGCAAGTATTGTTATTCCTCTTTCTTTTTCTATATCGTTAGAGTCCATTACTCTTACATCGTGAGTTTCATTTTCTCTAAATGTTCCACTTTGATTTAATAATTCATCAACTAACGTTGTTTTTCCGTGGTCTACGTGTGCGATTATTGCTACATTTCTTATTTTCATTTTTTTCACTTCCCTTTAAAAACCTAGTGTATTATATCACTAAAAGAGTACGTTTGTAAAGAAAAATGTAACAATTATGTTACATTTATCGGCTATAGTAATTTTATGTTAATAAATAAGAAGTTATCAACATTATTTAGTTTCTATTTTTCCTAATTTGAAAAAGTTGTTCCTTCATTATTCTTGCTTGGCATTTCTTGCATAGAATATTCTTATCATTCGATATAGAATTACCTGGCTTTTGCATACTACACCCATTTGCATTTTGTGCAGGCGTATTATCCATTTCAAATAATGGAAGACTTTGTGAAAAATTATTTATTTGTGTAATTGTAGTAATTTATTTCCTGTAATTCTTCACTCAGTTTTTCTAAGTCTTCTAAGTCTGTTTCATAGTTTAGTATTTCTTCTATTTCAAATATTAGACTTGATAAGGAAGCATGCTTTTCATAATCAATGTTGTATTTTTTTAATATTTCTATCCAGGAGTCTCTAAGTATTAATCCATTTTTTCTTTTTTTTAGTAAATCTTTATCTAGATTTAAATTTATTATTTCATCTATGTTTATGTTTTCAAAATTATCTTTCATTTCTTACTTCTTTCTTATTGGTTCAATTACCATATTATCATAATAAGTGTGCAGATCAATGTTTTTTCTTAATATATCATTTAACGTTTCTTTTTCAATTATTTCATAACCTAGTAAATTAAAGTTACCATTACTAATTATCATTAATGAAGTGTCTATTTGGGTGACTTTGCCATTTATATATGCTTCTACATACCAGTGTCCACCACCCTTAGAACCAATAGTGCCTTTTATGTATTTGTTCATACAATATACTGCATTTGCAAAGTAACCTAATTTATTAAGTAGCATTACTAATTCATAGGCGCAAGTTCTGCATCTTCCACTTGTTAGATTTTTTTCGAATAAATCTTTAAATGTTAAAATGTTATTTTGCATTTTTATTGGTGTTTTATCTTTTTCAATTATTGACCATATTTCTCTTGTGTAATCAGTTATTTTGTTTTCACTTTTTAATTTATTAAATATAGTTTTAAATTCCTCATTTGTTTGTAATAGATTATTTCTAAATTCGTAATTCATATTATTTCCTTTCGTTTTAATTATAACACGTATTTTAGAAATATTAAAACTCCCTTTCGGGAGTTGTTTTTAAAAATTTATTTATAGACGCCTATTAAAAGTTATAGGAGGAAGTTATATTTATAATTTATTAGGAAGTTTTATGTCTTCCTAGTATATTATATGATTTACTTTAATTTGGAATAATTAATTTGACTATTTAAGTATTATTCAAAGAAATAAAATTAAAATAGCCTAAAATTAGGCTATTTCCACTTCCAATCGTTTACTTCTTTTATTTCGCAACCTTTTTCTTTTATTGTTTTGGTATGCTTTTCAAGCATTTTTTCTGCATATTCTTTTAGATCTTTATTTTTACTCATTTTAGGTACATAGTTTATTATGTCTAGTATTAGATGATATCTGTCTATTTTGTTTTTTACTCTCATATCAAATGGTGTAGTTATTGTTCCTTCTTCTATGTAGCCTCTTACGTGCATATCTTTATTTGTACGATTGTATGTTAATTCGTGAATTACGTTAGGATAACCATGGAATACAAATAATATTGGTTTATTTTTTGTGAATAGTTTATCATATTGCTCATCAGTTATTCCGTGTGGGTGTTTACTACTACTTTGTAATCTCATTAGATCTACTACATTAATTACCCTTACTTTTAATTCTGGGGCTTTTTCTTTAAGTATGCTTACTGCTGCCAATACTTCTAAAGTTGGTGTGTCACCTGCACAGGCAAGTACTATGTCTGGATTTTTTCCTTCATTAGTGCTAGCCCATTTGAATATATCTATACCTTTTTTGCAATGATTTATAGCTTCTTCCATAGTTAACCATTGAGGTCTTGGGTGTTTTGAAGCAATTACTAAATTTATGTAATTTTTAGTTCTTGTTATGTGGTCAAAAGTTGATATTAATGTATTAGTATCAAATGGAAGATATATTCTAATTGTGTCTGCTTTTTTAGGTAATAAATGATTTATGAATCCTGGGTCTTGATGAGTGAATCCATTGTGGTCTTGTTGCCAACAGTGACTTGATAATAATATGTTTAGACTTGATATATCTTTTCTCCAAAATAGTTCGTTAGACATTTTTAACCATTTAGCGTGCTGGCTTGCCATTGAGTCAACTATTCTCATAAATGCTTCATAGCTGTGGATAAATCCGTGTCTACCAGTTAATAAATATCCTTCAAGCATTCCTTCATTCAGATGTTCCGAAAGTATACTGTCAATTATTCTTCCCCTTCTATCTAAGCCTTCATCTGATTTAATTATTTTTGTATTCCATTGTCTATTTGTTACTTCGAATACGTGGTTAAGTCTATTACTCATTGCTTCATCTGGTCCGAATATTCTATAGTTTTCATTATCTAAATTTAGTTTTACTACATCTCTTATGTAATTACCAAGTGAACGCATATCTTCATTTTGTTCATTACCTCTTTTAGTAATTTTAAATTCATAGTCATATAGACTTTCAGGTAAATTTAATTCTTTTAGTAATAGTCCACCGTTAGCAATTTTGTTAAGTCCCATTGTTTTTGAAAGACTTGGGCATATATCTCTTATTTCTTTTTTTATTTTACCAGTTTTTGTGAATAGTTCTTCTGGTTTGTAACTTTTGAGCCAGTTTTCAAGTATTTTTAAGTTGTCTTTATTTTCTTTATTTACTATTATTGGTACTTGATGGCTTTTAAATGTTCCTTCGACTTCTTTTGGACCAGTCCAACCTTTTGGTGTTTCTAGTATTATCATTGGATAGAATGGTCTAAATGTATGAGATTTTGCTTCTTTTTTTATTTTGCTTATGTATGATATTACGTTATCCATAGTTTCTGCCATTAATTTGTGCATCTTCATGGGATTAGCACCTTTTACAATATAAGGCTTGTAACCAAGTCCTTTAAAGTAGCTTATTAATTCATCTTCTGGAAGGCGAGATAGGATAGTTGGGTTTGCTATTTTGTAACCATTTAAGTGTAAAATTGGAAGAACTATTCCATCTTTTTCTGGATTAATTATTTTGTTTAATTGCCAGCTAGCGGCTAGTGGACCGGTTTCTGCTTCTCCATCGCCTACTACACATACTGCGATTAAATCACTGTTATCTAATACGGCTCCATAAGCGTGACTTAATGAGTAACCAAGTTCTCCACCTTCATTAATGCTTCCTGGTACTTCTGGAGATACGTGACTTGATACTCCACCTGGAAAACTAAATTGTTTAAATAGTTTTTTTAATCCTTCTTCATCTTCTGTTATATTTTTGTATATTTCTGTGTAAGAACCATCTATGTAATCATTTGCTATCATAGCTTGTCCACCGTGCCCTGGTCCAGATATGTAAATCATATTAAGGTTATATTTTTTTATTATTCTTTGTAAGTGAGTATATATAAAGTTTTGTCCAGGCGCGGTTCCCCAGTGGCCTACTACATTAGGTTTTATATCTTTTATGTCTAGGGGTCTTTTTAGTAATGGGTTGTCTAATAAATACAACTGTCCGACTGAAAGGTAATTTGCTAGTCTAAAGTACTTATCTAAATTATTTATTTCTTCTTTAGTTATTTTCTTTTTCAATGTTTTCACTTCCTTTTAAATAGTTTTCTAAATTGTCTACTGTTATTCCTTTGAGTTTTATTGTTGTCTTTTTTACGTATCCATTTCCTACTGTTAGTATTATTGGATTACCACTTTCAGTTACACTTGCAGTAGTTAGTTCTTCTTTGGTTAAATCAGATACATTGATGTAATAACTATTTTCAAGTTCTGGTAACTTATTTTCTATTAATGCATATGTATTATTGTAGTTAGGGTTTTTAATGTATACATAACTTGTTGTGTCACTTTTTATTAATTCATCTAATTTTGCTTCATTTATTTTTTTGTCTTCTATTAATGTACTTACTTTTTCTTTCAGTTCTTCTAGAGTTAGACCATATATTTTTTTGAATTCATATTCATATGATTTTTCTTTATCTGTAAAGTAGTAATTAGTTTCATCATTTATTTTTAATACCATTACGTCAGAGTTTTCTAATACTATTTCAATTACTTGTCCACAGTCTAGTTTAAGAGTTTTATCTACTCCATTGTAAGTGTAATTTTTACAACTGTTATTTAATGCATCACCAGTATAATTTATTTTATCTGGAAGCATTTCTATTACTTCATAGTTTGAATTTGTTTTATCAAATTTATAAAATTCTTTGTTTAATATTTCACTGTTTGGTAATTCTTTTACTTCATAATTCATTCCGATTATACCTAGTGAAGTAAATATTATTATTAGAAGTGAATATGTAATAATTCTTTTCACTTTTTGTACCCTCTTTCTATTATAAATTTATTATATCAAGTTATTTGGAAAAGTGAAAGTGAGTATATTGATTTTTTTAATTTTTTTTGTTATAATTTGTGTTCTTGTTTTGAAGGAGGTATTATGGATATTTTTGATAAAGTTAATGAGTTTATTTCTAATTTATTTGGAATTAAGGGCCCTTATGTTAAGCTTGTCGTAAGCACTATTGTGGTTATTTTATTTTTTAAAATTTTAGAGAAGATTATTACTTATATTGTTTTAAAGATTGGGCATAAGAATAATAAGTTTAGATTTAATTTTAGAAGAGTTTATATTCACTTGTTAATACTGTTTTAATTATTTTAAGTATTATTTTTATTTGGGAAGATTTTATTATTAAGTTTATTTATCTTTTTAGTTTTGTTACAGCTGCAATTGCTTATAGTCTTAGGGATATTATTATTAATTTCTTTTGTGGGATTTATATTAAGATTTCTAAACCTTTTCAAGTAGAAGACAGAATTATGGTTGATAATTATATAGGGGATGTGGTAAATATTTCTACACTTAGCTTTGAGATATTAGAAGTTAATTTAGAGAATTTTCAAAGTACAGGCGCTATAGTGCACGTTCCTAATAGCAAGGTGTTTTCTAGCACTGTTAAGAATTATGTTAAAGTTTTTAAATATATTTGGAACGAAATTGAAGTTAAGATTGATTTAAATTCTAATGTTAAACTTACTAGGAGTGAACTTTATAGAATTGTTAATAATAATGAAGTTTTGAAAAAGATACCAATTAAGATGGCTAAAGAACTTAGTAGAAATGATAAGTATAGAATTTATTATAATAAGTTAGAGCCAATTATTTATATGGATATTAATGATAAGTATATTTCACTTTATTTAAGGTATTTAGTTCATCCTAAGAAGAATAGAAATATTGAAAGTGAAATATGGAATGAGATTTATAAGTTAAATTTAAATAATGAGATTCTTTTATATAGTGAAAAATAGGCGTTT
>CAKOHL010000037.1 GCA_934085635.1 uncultured Bacilli bacterium
CCTCCTTATTAATTGTTTTTTATTATTACATATTTCTTTAGATAAACATTTATCACATTCAGTATCATAATCATCATTTAAATATATTTTATAATCAACCATTTTTCCTATTTCATAACCAGGTTTTGCTAGAAAAACACATGGATATATATTATTATCAGGTGTTATAACTATTAGATTTTTGATAGAATCACAATGAAAATTATCTTTAACATTACTTTTTCCAAAAGTTCCGCATCTTTCTATTATTAAATCGCTTTTATCGTATTTTTCTCTGATTTTACTTATTTTTATCAAAAATTCTTGAATTTCATTATCATTTAAAATATAATCTTGCTTTAATTTAATTGCATTCCCTTGGTTAATGAAATTTGTGAATTTTATTCCTCTTGCTCCCATTTTTTTTGCTTCTTCACACATCATATCTACAAGTAGATAATTATTTTTAGTTATTGATGTCAACAATCTAAAATTTAAGTCACTATTTTTGATTATTTCAATTATTCTTTTAAATTCTTCATAAGAAACTAGTGAAACTTTATTTTGAATTCCAAAGTGATATGATAATGATACTGAATCTATTCCATTGCTTCTCAGTTCTTTACATATACTAGGATTTTGCAAAAATACAAGTCCATTCGACATAACAAAGTTTTGCCCAATTTCTTTAAAAGATTTTAGATATTCTGGTTCCGTTAATATTTCGGCTCCGTTTATATTTATTTCATATTGTTTTTTCAACTTTTTTACTAAAGTCAATAATTCATCTGGTTTTCTATTTCCAGAAAAACTTATATAACAATGTTTGCAATTAATATTACATTTTGAACAGACCATTATAATTATCTTTTTTCCTTCATATTCTATCATTTCATCCTCCTCCTTAGTTTTTTTTATAAGTTCCCTATAAACTTAATTGTTTTTATTAAACTCCCTAATTTTCTTTTTTGCTAAACTTGTATGTGCAAGTTCATACCAATTTTTTCTATCTCCATATGATAGTTCATCAGTCATAATTCTTACTCTATCTTTATTCTTTAAAATATAATCTATCGGAACATACACATCATTTACGAAAGCTCCCACCATAGTGTTTCCAATATCTGTGTGAATTTTATAAGCAAAATCTATTGGCGTAGAACCTTTAGGAAGTTCTATTATGTCACCTTTAGTTGTGTAGACATAAACTTTATCTGAAAACAGTTCACTTTTCACTTGTCTTACAAATTCTTGATTATCTCCAAACATTGAATTTATTTCTGTGAGTGACTTAAAGAACTGAAATTTATCTCTTAAATCACTTTGCATATTCATTCTGGCATCACCTTTTTTTAAATCCCAGTAAGTCGTTAATCCAAAAGATGCTATTTTATCCATTTCAAAAGTTCTAATTTGTACTTGTACTATTTTATCGTCAGGTCCAAATACTGTTGTATGAAGGCTTTTATACATATTTGTTTTTGGATTACTTATATAATCTTTAAATTTATCATTAATTGGTGGATATAAACTATGTACTAGTCCTAATGTTGAATAACAATTTTCTATATTTTCTAGCATAATTTTAAGTGCAATTAAATCGTGTATGTCTGATACTTTTTGACCTTCACTAATTTTTTTATAAATACCATATATGTTTTTAGTTCTCACTTTTATTTCATTAGGTAAATTTTTGTCTTCTAAAAGTTTTTTTATACAAGCAAGCATTTCATTTATGCAAGATGTAGAATCTTGTTCTAATCTAATTTTTTTCTCTTCTATTTTTTTATACATATCTGGTTTTAAGTATCTAAGTGATAAATCTTCTAATTCACTTTTTATTCTATATGCTCCTATATAATAAGCAAGTGGCACGAATATTTCCATTGTTTCAAGTGAATTTTCTTTTTGTTTAAATGGCACCTTATATTGTAGTGTTCTCATATTGTGTAACCTGTCAGCAAGCTTAATTATAATTATTCTAACATCTTCAGTTATTCCTGTTATTATTTTTCTAGTGTTAGCATAATTTTGATCTTGTTTTGTACTAAAATTCATTTTACTAATCTTCGTTACACCATCTACTAAGTTTGCAACATTCTGATTAAAGTCGTGTGCTATATCTTCTTTTTTGACATCAGTGTCTTCCAAAGTATCGTGAAGTAATCCTGCACATACTGTATCAACATCGGCGTGCATTTCTGCTAAGATGTAAGCTACATTTAGTGGATGGATTATATATGGTTCTCCACTTTGCCTGAATTGTCCCGAATGCAAGCTTTCGGCATACTCATATGCTTTTCTTACTACATCTTCTCCATCAGCACAATATTCACGTGTTTTAGTTAATAAATCCTCAAGTGTTAAATTGTTCATACTTTCACCTCCTAATGAACAAAAAACGGCAGCGTGCCAGTTAGGCTCACTTACCGTCTTTTCTATTACTCATTAAAAGAGCGCATAAAGAATTACAGCAAATACAGCATTTGCATTTATATATATAATCTATGTAAATTCTGTCATTACTAAACTCTTTCATAGCTTCTCCTTTTTTGAAATAAATTACATTTGATTTTACTACTACTTTTTTAGAAAATCAACCCTGAATTTACATTTTTTTAACAAAAAAATGAGTTTTTGTTTAAAACCCATTATATTTTTAATTTTTACGATACGTTGTACCTTCTCTAGTATCGATTAACTCAATACCTTTTTCTAATAATTCATTTCTAATAGCATCAGCGCCCGCATAGTCTTTATTTGCTTTACAATTTTTTCTTTCTTCAATTTTATCAAGTATCCACTTATCATCAGCATTATCTACTACACTTTTATCTTCAAATATTCCTTTTACTAAATCTAAGCCAAGTACAGTATCAAAACTTTCTAGTAGTTTAATCTTAGTCATATCATTAGTGTCTGCTTTTAAAGTATCATAAATTGTTGATATAGCAGTTGCAGTATTTAAGTCATTTCCAAGTGCATCACTAAACATACCCTTATATTCATTAAATACTTCTTCATCTACTTTTTCATTTTCGTCATATTTTAAAGAATTTATCTTATTAATTAATTTATTATAAGTACTCACTGTAGCATCTAGCTTTTCAAAACTAAATGGTAATTCTTTTCTGTAATGAGATAATAAAACATAGAATTTATAACATATAGGATTATAACCCTTATCAATTAAGTTTTGAATTGTTATAAAGTTGCCACTACTTTTTGACATTTTACCACTTTCTAAATTTAAATGTTCTACGTGAGTCCAATATTTACACCATTTATGACCTAAGTAAGCTTCACTTTGTGCGATTTCATTAGTATGATGTGGGAATTTATTGTCTACTCCACCACAGTGAATATCTAAGTATTCTCCCAAATTCTTAATTGATATTCCAGAACATTCTATATGCCAGCCAGGATATCCTTCTCCCCAAGGTGAATCCCATTTTAGTGCTTGATTTTCAAATTTAGATTTAGTAAACCAAAGTGCAAAATCTTGAGGATTTCTTTTTCCTTCATCGTGCTCAACTGTATCTCTAGCTCCCACTATAACATCATCTATTGTTTGACTAGAAAAAACATAATATTCATCTAACTTAGTTATATCAAAATATATATTACCATTTGATTTATAAGCATAACCTTTTTCTAATAATTTTGTAATTATTTCTATATAAAAATCCACAAGTGAAGTTGCTGGCACTACTATACTTGGCCAATGTAAATTTAAGTGTTCAAAGTCTTTCTTAAAACATTCAGTATAATATCTAGCAATATCAAGTACACTTTTCTTTTGCGCTTGTGCACTTTTAACCATCTTGTCTTCACCATCATCACTATCTCCAGATAAATGACCTACATCAGTTATATTCATACATCTAGTGACATCATATCCCAAATATCCTAAACTTCTTTCTAATATGTCTTCTACTATATAGCTTCTTAAATTACCTATATGAGCATAATTGTACACAGTAGGACCACAAGTATACATCTTTACTTTTCCTTCTTCATATGGAATAAATTCTTCTTTTTTTCTTGTTAAAGAGTTATATAAAATCATACATCTTCCTCCTAAAATTAATTTTATCATATCACATTTATTTAAGCAACTAAAGTGATACTTTCACATTAAATTATATTACTATATTAAAAAGTAATACTAAAAAAGGCTTTTAAAGCCTATAAAGTTTTTATATCTATTGTTCCAACTCCACCATCTATATATATACTGCTACTACCTGAGCCAATTATTGTTCCATCTGAAACATTTTCACCATTTAGTTTGATACTACCTATTCCTTTATTTATTTTAAATCTATATGTATCCACATTAGATGGTAAGTTTATTTCAAGTTTTCCTACACCAGAATCTATTTTAGAGTTGCCTGTTATATCAGCATTTATTTCTGCTCTTCCAACTCCCATATCAAAGTCTAGATTATTTAAAGAACCATTTTCTATAATAAATTCTCCTGCTCCTCCATCAATTTCTATTTCATTTGATACAATAAGTTCACTAATAACAGTTTTACCTGCACCCATATCAAAATCAACAGATTCCGCTATTATCTTTTCTATTTCAGCACCTAAAGCACCACTTTCTATAGATACACTTCTAAATTTATAATTTTCTGGAATAGTTACTATTACTGTTTTATCTTTTATATATTTACCGCTTTTATCAGTAATACTCAATTTACCATTTTCACTCTTTACTTTAATTTTACTAGTATTTGTTTCTACTTTAAAAGCAGTACCTTTATTAATTTTTAAAATTGTTTGAGATACATCTATATCTAAATCTTTAATATTTAAATCTTCTATTTTTCTTTCTTCAATATCAGTTAGCTTTTCATTACTAAACATATCTGATACAGAACTTACTATTTCAAATGCCATACTTATTAAAGAACCTATTATTAGAAATGCAAGCGCTAGGGCTAGATATTTTATTACTTTTTGGAATGAATTCATTTTATTTCAGTACCTCCAAATATATTTGTAGAGTTAATATATAAGTTTTTAGATTTCTCATTTTCTTTTTCTTTTTTAATTTTATTATCTGTAGAACCAAATACACTTGTTGATGCTGCTTTAACATTTACATCTTTAGGAAGTAATATTTCTACTCCACCAAATATTGACGTAGTATCTATTAAAGCATCTTTTTTAATTTTTGCTTTTCTTAAGTCTAGTTTTACACTTCCAAATATTGCGTTTATAGTAGCGCCGTTAAATGTTTCATCATCATAATTTACTTTTTGCTCTGAAAATGTTGCTGTTATTTCCTTAGAATTTTTATCTTTTTTCACTTCTTTTAATTCTTTCTTAACAGCGTTTGTAAATGAATCTTTAAATATAATAGTTAATCCAATTATTACAAATATTATTGGTAAAAGCAGTTTCCATATTAAACTAAAGTCTATTATATCTCTTGAACTTAATAGAAGCGCTACTCCTATAAGCAATGCTATTAAACTTCCTGTCTTTTCTTCATCTTTTATTATACTTACAAATGATGGAACAATTATAAATAATGTCCACCAACCTTTAAAGAAAATGTTTATATCACATATACCTAAAGTTTTTAATCCAATTATTACACCTAGTACAATTAAAATTATACCCCAAAGTATGTTACCCATTTTTTTCATTATACTACCTTCACTTTCCATAGACCGTGTTTATTACATAAACTATATATTTCCATATTTTCTTCATAACCTAGTATTAATTCTGGCTCATCTCCACTTTTTAAATAATGCACCAAAATTTCACTATCAGTTTTAACAATTATTGCTTCTATAAAATGGTCACTCTCCATAACGTGATCTATTCTTATAAAAATTTTTCCATCTTGTCTAAAGTATGTTGGAGTGTGATTATTATCTTTATCTTCATTAGCCACGATTAGTTTCATTTCTTCCCCACAACAAGTTATTTTCGAGTCTTCACATTCACACTTTTTAACATCTAAAAGTACACTACCACATTTATCACATCTTCTTATAAATTTTTCCATATATCCTCCTAGTTAGTAGTTAAATCTTTCACTACTTTATTAGTTTTTCTAATAAATCTTAATACATACGCACTATATATTATATTCACAAGTTCACTTACTAATAACACCACACCAGATATTATAACAACAGTTTCTACTGCTCCAAATGGGTTAATTAATATAATTATACCTAATATAATAGATAGTGCTGAAATTATAACTCCAGTTAAATAATTACTATTTTCTACTTCTTTAAAATCTAGTGATGTTTGAAGTTTAAAAATATTAATAAATACTATCATAAGTCCTAATAAAGATGGAAATAAAGTAATTAATAAATTATATTTAAATACAAAAAGTATACCTACAGTTATTTCCATTATTCCTCTAAATAGTCCATAATTAAAAAGTACATCATCTTCTTTTTTAAAGAAATAATTTAGAAAATCAAAAACACCACATATAAGTACACACATACCAATTATTTTAATTAATGTACTTACTATTTCAAGTGGTTTCATCATTAAAAATACAGCAAGTGCTATTAATAGGATAGAAATTAAAATACTTTTTATCTCCTTTGTTTTTATTATATCATTCATATAAGTACCTCCTAGTCTTAATTTTACCACAAAAAAAGAGATAATTAAATCTCATTTATATAACAAATGTAAACTAATACTAATATTTAATTTTATTTAAATATAGCCCACTTGCTGGAGCTTTTATTCCTAATTTAGTTCTATCTTTAGATTCTAGTATTTCTTTAGTCATTATAGGAGTCTTTTTATTTTCATTTATTTCAAGAAAAAGACCTATTATATTTCTAATCATATATTTTAAGAACCCATTAGCTTCTATAGATATTATTAGTAAATTCTTATTCTTTTTAAACTTTATATAGTTTACTTTTCTTACAGTGTTTTTACCCATACTATCAGAAGTAAAACTTTTAAAGTCATGCTCTCCTACTAAGTATTTACTTGCTTTTTTAAGTAACTTAATATTTATTTTCTTATTATACTCAAGTTCATAATTCCTTCTAGTAGGATTATATTCTCCCATATTTATAACATATATATATTCTTTACTTTTTACACTATATCTTGCGTGAAAGTCTTCATTTACTATAGTTATATTTTTAAAATATATGTCATTACTTATTAGTTTATTTAAACTAGTTTGTAACTTTTCAGTATCTAAAACTTTATCACTATCAAAATGAAAGTAAAAACTATTCGCGTGTACTCCTCTATCTGTTCTAGACGCTCCTACTATTAGAATATTTTCATTTAATACTTTTCCAAGCACCTCTTCTACTAAAGAGCACACAGTCCTTTTATCTTTCTGTCTTTGAAATCCATAGAATAAATACCCATCATAACTTATCTCACATAAATATCTCATAATACTCCTCTTATTATATAGTAAATAAATAACATAAATACAAGAATTATAACAATATCTAAAATACCAAATTTATTTACTTTTACATTAGTTCTATATTTCTTAGTACTATACATTCTTAGCTTACTATTAAACTTCATCTTAGATATCTTTTCATTAGTTAACCTAAGTGTATTTTTAAATGAAATAACTATAGTAATAAATCTAGATAATATATCTGTATGAAAATAGTCTAGTCCTCTTGCACTTGAACTTATTAATACTTTTCTCTCTGTTATTAATAGAAGTGGTATAAACCTTATTACATTAACTACTCTATTAATAAATACACTTATTCTTAAATTAAATATATTAAAAGGAGTTAATACTTTTTCTAATGAGTACTTCATTTCACTTTGAGTAGTTGTATAGAATATTAGTGATAAGTATAATATAACATTAAATATCTTAAATAATATTGTAATTGCTTCATCAAGATTTAATCCTTTACTAGCAAGAAGTACTACTAAGACTATTAAAATATATCTAAGTCCATAAATTATATCAAAGTAAAATCTAAGAGGAACTTTACTCATATAAATTAACATAAATATAAAGAATAAAATAACTACTTCTAACTGTAAACTACTACTAAATATTACTGGCATCAAGAGAAGAATTAAACATATTAATTTACTTATAGGATTTAACTTATGAATAGAACTTTCAACAGGATAATATGAACCAAAATATTTATTATTTTGCATTTCTATACACCTCCTTTATTAAGTCAAGTATATTTGAAGTGTACGTAAGATTAGCACCCATATTATTAGATTCATTTATAAACTTCACTATATCTGGCGCGTCTACATTTATTTTTGCTAAAGTATCTATATCCTCCAGCACACGTTTATCTCCTTCTTTAACCAAAGAACCTCTATCAAAAAGCATTACTTTATCTGCTACTTCATATGCTTCATCACAGTCTTTAGTTAAAATAATTATTGTCTTTTTATACGAGTTTTTAAGTTTTAAAATTAAATTATTTAAATTAGTTCTATCTTTCTTATTTAAGAAAAGCCAAGGTTCATCTAATATTATTACACTTGGATTAAATATAAGAGTACTTGCAAGAGCTACTTTTTTCTTTTCGCTCATTGATAATTCACTAATTCTTTTATTCAAATACTCTTCACTTAAATTTACTAACTTAAGTGCTTCATTTATTCTAATACTCTTTTTATTTAACTTATACTTAAAATATTTAAGTCCAAATGATAATTCATCTTTTACAGTTTTACTTATTAAAAAGTCATTAGGATTACTAGGAAGATATCCAATATTCATTCTAAGTTTATTTATATTTTTTATATATTTACCATTATTAATAAAGCCTAGTGTTTTTACGTATCCCATTGTAGGCTTTCCTACTCCATTAATAAGAAGAGGTAATTTACTTATACCACTTTCAGTAGATCCTACTACTGTATATATAAGTGACGCTTCAAACTTAAGATTTACATTATTTAAATATGTTACTTCTAAAGGAGTACGAATATTTTCTTTATATGTTACATTAACAAACTCTATTTCCATAAAGCACCCCCTAATGAAGTATAGTCTAAAATATAATTATCTATAAGATTATAATCAATTAAATACTTATTTAAAAGAACTATAAATGGTAAATTAATACCAAGTCTTTTCATAATCTTTTCTTCATTTAAAACACTCATAGTTTTTCCAGACATCACTATTTTCTTATCATCTGAAACATACACAAAATTACCTAATAAACTCTCTTCTACATTATTAGTAAAATTAAGTACTATATTTTCATTATTTACATATTCCTTTAAAACCTTACAAGCTATTTCATAATCACTTTTATCAAGTACTTCTAATAAGTTATCTATCACTATCATCTTAGGTTCACTAATTAAAGAACAACCAATTAACAGAAGAGCCTTCTTACTATTTGATAAACTATAAGGACTTACATTAAGAGGTAACTTAAGAATATTAGATAACTTACTTACCTTATCCTTTATATCATTTACTTTCATACCTAAACTCTCTAAATTGTATGATAGTTCAGTAAACACAGTTTCAGTCTCAAAAGAATCAATAAAATCATAAGAAGCAACTTTAATCAAACTATAAAGCTTATCCACATAATTCTTAGAACTAATCTTATTATAATTAACCATCATAAAATTATTAGAATATTTATAAATTACATTATTATAAATATGAGTATTAAGTTTACCTAAAAAAGTAACAAAATCTCCCCTTTTAACACTAAAATAAATTTCATCACTTTCCCTATAACTTAAGAAATCACTAAACATAAAACCACCTTGCCAATATTATACAATACATAAAAGAAAAAAACTAGAATAACTTTTTTATAAATATATACTTCTTTTAACTGTATTACTAAAACTTAAATAACCTTTATAACTAGGAAACACCTTATATAATCTATTTATATCATATATAAATAAATTAGTAAGTTTCTTATCAATTCTTTTAATAGTATCCTTTTTATATCTAATAATTAACCCATTACTTATATTAAAATTATATCCAAGAAAATCAACACCACTTCTTAATTTAAAAATACTGCTTCTCTCATTAACATTTAAATCATACTTTTCTATTTCCTTAGTAATAATTTTCTTATACTCTTTTAATTTTTCGTAATCACTATCTAGTATAACTAAATCATCCATATATCTAATATAATACTTACACCCTAGTACTTCCTTAATAAAATGATCAACTTTATTAAGAAAAAACACTGCAAGTATTTGACTAGACATATTACCTATAGGAAGCCCATATCCTTTCCTATAGGTTGGTATCTTATCAAGTTCATTATAAAGTTTCTTTTTTTCTTCTTTGCAAATATTAAGACTTTTAATTCTTTCCTTTTCTTTATAAATAACTTCTCTAATTTGTCTATTCACATAAGGCAAATTAGTTGTATCAAGTATTTTCTTCAAAATCCAAAGTGCTTTTTTATCCTTAATCTTTTCTTCACATAATTTAATTAATATATTATGATTAATATTATAAAAGAATTTACTTACATCTAATT
>CAKOHL010000038.1 GCA_934085635.1 uncultured Bacilli bacterium
TAACAATTCACCGAAAAGTGTTGATAAATGTTCTAAATGTGATATTATATAAAATATATGTAGTACCTATAGGAACACTTAAAAATTAAGGAGGTTTTATTATGGATATACTCTTAATAGAAGATAATAAATCAATTTCTGATGGTTTAGAATATACTTTCAAATCTAAAGGTATTTCTCTTAAAACTGTCTCTAATTTATCTGATGCTGAAACGTTTTTAAGAAAAGAGAGCCCTAGAGTTATTCTTTTAGATGTAAGTTTGCCTGATGGAAATGGTTTTGATTTTTATAAAGAAAATATAAATGGTTTATTTCCAACAATATTTCTAACTGCAAAAAGTGCTGAAGAAGATATAGTAAATGGTTTTGAACTAGGAGCAGAAGACTATATAACTAAACCTTTTAAAACAGGAGAATTACTTGCAAGGGTTAATAAAATTTTAAAGAAAGAAAATACTGTAAGTGTCGGAAATATAAAGTTTGATTTAAATAAAATGGAAGTATATAATAATGAAGAACTTATTAATTTAACAAGTTTAGAATTAAGGATACTATATTATTTATTTAAAAATTTAAATAGGGTTGTTACAAGAGATGAACTTATAAATTATATATGGAGCGTTACTGGAAATGATGTTAATGATAATACTCTTACAGTATATTTAAAAAGAATAAGAGAAAAACTTAAGGAAGATATTATACTTACAGTAAAAGGTATAGGTTATAGAATTAATGAAAAATAAAAGTTTATATTTAATTACTATTTTATGTTTGATGTGTATATTTGTAATTAATATATTGTTTTTTAAGTATACAAAAACTATTAAAGAGAATAATAATGCAGCCTTACAAAATTTAATTTATTTGATACAAAAAAACTATCCAAATGTTGATAAGAATGAAGTTATTAACATTGTTAATAGTAAAGATATAAATGCTCTTAAAGAATATGGTGTTACTAGTGAAGACTTTGTTTTAATAAAAGATAAGTTAGTATATGAAAGATATTTAATTTTAATTAATGTAGTTTTTGTAATATTTATGTTGATTTTAATAATTATTTATTTTATTAATAAGAGAAAAAAGAAAAAAGAAGTGTATAACCTTGCAAATATTCTTAAGAAAATTAATAATAAAAATTATGAGTTTGATTTAGAAAAAAGTGATGAAAGTGAATTTTCTCTTCTTATGAATGAAATTTATAAAATGGCTATTGAACTTAAAGAAAGTGCTGAAAACTCTACCAAAGATAAGATTAGTGTTAAGAAGAGTATTGAGGATATTTCACATCAACTTAAAACACCATTAACTAGCATTAATATTATGTTAGATAATTTAATTCAAAATTCTAACATGTCTGAAAGTGATAAAAATAAATTTTTAAGAGGAATAGAAAGAGAAGTTAGTAATATTAATTTTTTAGTTTTAGTACTTTTAAAACTTGCTAGTTTTGATTCTAACACTATTAAATTTAATAGAAACTATAATTCTTTAACAGATATTATAAATAAATCATTGGATAATTTAAGTGTTATGATAGATTTAAAAGATGTTAATGTTTTAGTGAATGTAAATACCAATATAAAAATATATACTGATTTTAATATGGAGGTTGAAGCTATTACTAATATTATTAAGAATTCAATCGAACACACTAAAAGCAAGGTAGTGCTTACTGTAAGTGATAATAAACTTTATACTGAACTCACTATTAAAGACAATGGAATGGGTATTGATAAAGATGAAATCGGGCATATTTTTGAAAGATTTTATAAAGGTAAAAGTTCTAAGGAAAATAGTTTTGGAATAGGGCTTTCTCTTTCTAAAGCAATTATTAATAAAGATAATGGTAAAATAGAAGTAGAAAGTAAAAAAGGAGAATATACTTTATTTAGAATAAGATATTTTAAAGATATATCAAATTTAGTAAAATAAAAATAAATATAGGTGGTGGTTATATGAATGTTTTTGTTTTAGGTTCTAGAGAGAAAGTTTATGAAATTTTAGATATTCTAAAAGAACATTATAAAAAAGAAGTTTTTCTTATTGATTATGGTCTTATTATGTTTAGAACTAATATTACAGCTGAACAAAGACTTTATGATTTTTTAAGTGTAGAAAAAGACCCTTCTGTTGCATTAAATAAATATAAAGAATTTGTAAAAGGTCTAGTTTATAACAGAATAGATAATATGATTAAAGAAAAAAGTGATAAGATAATTGTTATTACTTCTTCTGTAAATTCAATTAATTTAGATGATTGTAAATATATAGATAAAGCAGATGTTGTTATAGATTTTAATGATACTAAATATTTAAGATTGAAAAAGTCTTAAATATTTTTTATTTTATATATTTAACTGGGGAGTAAGAATTTATGAACGAACTTATTAATCAGGTTACTAGTATTAGCACTTATGATAATCTTCCGACTAGTTTGAATTCTAATTTTAGTGTTGTTAATTTAGTAAATGGTTTAACCTCGTGTTAGAAGCAGACAAGAAACTTGGTCAAATAGGGCTCTTACTTATACAATTACACTTGCTAATGAAATTGATGTGCCTTATTTAAGTTCTGTTATTACAGACGTGCTTGATATAAATTTTATAGGATTTGTAGATGGCAGGTTAAAGTTAATGTAGCAAATTTATCTTGTGATAAATATACATATGATAAAAGTAGTGAACTTCTAACTTTATATATTGATGATATAGGTGCTAATGAAAATATAAAAATAACATTTGAAGTTACTAAAAAGTCCTAGAACTTTTTTATACTGAAAAATATTTTTTAGTTAATGAAATTCAAAGCAATACAGTTAAAATACTTAGTCCGGTTAGAAGAGGTAATATTTATTCTTGTAGTGACCATTATTGGAGAAGATAGAAATCACTTTAATTATATAGATGGTTTTTATTTTGATATTATATAGTTAAAATAATAATTCCTGTTAAAACTCTAGTTGTTTTTTTAAATTTTTAATGTTATAATTGACTTATAATAGAGGAGGAGAAAGATGAAAAAAAGATTACTAGGGATATTTGTTATGATATCTATTTGTTTACTTAATATAACTCCATTAATGGCTGCTACAACATACAAATTAGATATTGTTAAACAAAATCAGGGAAAAAAGCAATTGTCAACTAGTGGCGCTAATATACTTAATACTATTAACTTAGATAAATCTGATTTTCCTAAGGGAAAAGTTGCTGTTGATGTTATTATTAATAACTCAAAGTCAGTTAGTATTATGTATGCTGTAGATAATAGTTCAAGTATGCAGAATGTTAAAGGTTCACTTGCTAGCACTTTAACTGAAAAATATGAAACATTAGGTAATAATTATCCAACTGTAGCTCAAGGAATTAGTTATAGAGGTATATTGAATGAAACTGAAAATACTATATCTATGTCACCACAAGTTGGTACAACTGGTAATATATTTGGTGCTTATTCTAATGAAACAGGAATTGGAGAAGACGGTTCAGTATTTATCGCGATGGATTCTGCTGTTAGAGCTTTAAAAGATTCGGGTTCTGAAAGTAAGATTCTTGTTGTATTTGTTGGTAATATGGGTACAGAAGATGAAAGTACATTAAAAACAACTATTGATTCATACATTAATAATGATGGAATTAATATTGTTGCTTATGGTGTTAATTTATCTGATACTACAAGCTTTGATAATGTTTTTGCAAATGCTACTCGTTATAATGTGACTACA
Source organism: uncultured Bacilli bacterium (assembly GCA_934085635.1). Classification (GTDB taxonomy): domain Bacteria; phylum Bacillota_I; class Bacilli_A; order RF39; family UBA660; genus CAG-628. The sequence continues at coordinate 3,728 of CAKOHL010000038.1, forward strand.
GATACTTTAAGTAATATTAATTTAAATGAATTAATGGCTACTGAAAATACTGGAGCAGTAGCACTAAATAATGTCGCTGTTAATATTTCTTTTGATACTTATATCTTAGATAATTTTGATATTAACAATGTAACTGTAACTCAAGGTGAAGCAGCATTTGCAGATAACGAAATTAACTGGGGAGCTGATAACATCGATGCCAATAAAACAGTTGCTTTATCTTATGAGTTACAATTAAAGTCTAATATTGATACAAGTTTAGTTAACAAAGCTACTTTGAGAACTAGTAGACAAATTAAGGTATATGAAAATGCTAGTCAATTAATTGGTATATATCCAAGTGATGATGAGATTGAAGATAGTACTTGTAGTCCACAAATTAAAATAATTAGTGGAAGTGTTACTAATCCAAATACTGGTATTGCTGATTATATTATTCCCGCAGCTTGTTTGATGGCAGTTGCACTTATAACAATAGTAATTTTAAATAGTAAAAACGAATTTAATCGTATATAAAATAACGGAACTAAATTGTTCCGTTTTTTTTATGATATTTCATTTTTGTTAAGGAATTTGTCTAAGTCGTCAGTATATATTATTTCATTATTGTTAGTTAATATATCAACTACTTTACCAGATTTTAGGTATAATATTATTGGTACTTCAGTTTTATAGTTTTTTGTTTCTGGAAATATGTTATTTATAGTGGCTTGATAATCTTTATTATTTGTAACATTAATATAAATCATTTTATCAAGTATATTTTTATTTGTGAAATATTTTAATATTCTTTTTTCCATATTGTAATTATTTTTGTCTGAAGTTTTTCCGATATAAATTAATACTTCATTCATTTCACTAATTACAGTTGATGCCTCATTTAAATTTACTTCTTCTATTTTTTCTGTTAATGGACTGTTATTCAGTTTATCTTCTTTATATACATCACTCCATCTTTTCAAGTATAAAGTAAGAATTAAGACTGCAAGAAATAAAAGTGCAAGTGCTAAATAGTTTTTTGTAGAAATTTTTTTGTTCATAAGTATCACCATCCTAAAAATATTTTATCAAATTTTTATTAAAATGTCTTCTTATTTTTTATTGTCTATTAATATTTTACGTGTTTTCGTGTGTTAATTATTTTTTTATTAAAAAGAGTCCATTGTAATTTAAATATATCTTACGTACTCGCTCTCTTTCTATATCTATCCAAAAATATTTTACATCATCATTCATATACTTCTTAAAAAATAATCGTGAACTTGTGATATAATTATATAAGAGAGATTAGATTTATTTTTTAGAATGGAGTGGTAGGTGATAAATATTGTGAAAAAGATCTATATAATAACAGGAGCAAATGGCTTTTTAGGTAATAACATTATAAGAAAATTAGGGCAAGATGCTGATAATGAAATTAGGGCTTTTGTATTAAAAGGTGATTCTATTAAATCACTAGAAAAATTAAAATGTAAAATATACTTTGGTGATGTAACTAAAAAAGAAACTTTATCATCAATTTTTGAAAATATTGATGGACAAGAAGTTTTTGTAATTCATTGTGCTGCAGTAGTATATATAAAATCAAAATACAATCCACTTGTTTATAATGTTAATGTTAATGGAACTAAAAATATAGTAGATAAAGTAATAGAGGCAAAAGCAAAACTTATCTATATTAGTAGTGTTCACGCAATTCCAGAACAACCTAACAATGGATTAATAACAGAGATAACCGATTTTAATCCTAATAATGTTGAGGGATTATATGCAAAAACAAAAGCAGAAGCTGCGAAGTATGTAATTGATGCAGTAAAGAGTAAAAATTTGAATGCTTGTATAATTCATCCATCTGGTATTATAGGTCCAAATGATTTTGGCAATAGTCACTTAACACAATTAGTAAAAGAAGTTGCAAATGGTAAATTATTTGCTTGTGTAAAAGGTGGATATGATTTTGTTGATGTAAGAGATGTAGCGGATGGTGTTATTAGTGCCTGTAAAAATGGTATTAACGGTGAATGCTATATCTTATCAAATAGATATATTACAATTAAAGAATTATGTGATTTAATTTGTAATGTGCAAAAAAGGAAAAAAATTAAAATTGTATTACCGATATGTCTTGCAAAATTAATAGCACCTTTATTTGAAATATATTATAATTTTAAAAAACAAACTCCACTTTTTACAAAGTATTCACTATATACACTATCTTCTAACGCTAATTTTAGTAATGAAAAAGCAAAAGAAAAGTTGGGATTTAAAAATAGGAATATGAAAGTTACAATAAAGGATACGGTTGAGTGGATAAATAAAAAGTAACAAAACAAAAATAAATCATAATATAAATTACAATTTGTTAAACTCTACGCTCCGTTTGGTGCAATCTTATTAAATTTACAATATAATTAGTTTATAAGGAGGATCGATTATGAAAAGAAAATTATTTGTTATTTTACTATGTGGGGTTATGGTATTAGGAATGACTGGTTGTGGAAAGCAAAAAAATGAATTGAATATAGGAAATAAATCTGATATTAAGATTTCACAAAATGATGTTACTATGACTATTAAAGATGGGACGTTAACAAATAAAAGTGTAACTATAGTTTTAACTAATAATAGTAATAAAAATTTCCAATACGGAAACCCTTATGAAATAGAAATCAAAAAAGATGGAGAATGGCATAAAATTAATGCTGAATTATTTTTCACTATGCCTGCTTTTCACCTTTCAGCAAAAGAAAGTATAGAAATCAAACTAGATTGGGAAAATGAGTATGGTAAACTTCCAAAAGGAACTTACAGAATTATAAAAGAAATTGACTATGAATACGAGGAAGGAAAATATGAAACATTCAATGTAGCAGTTGAATTAGTGTTAGTATAGATGTATAGACACGAAGTTTGGACTTTTTTAAGTAAAAAGTTAAGTATGAAATTACAATTTCTTTAAAAATTCACATATTACTTGCAATGTGTATTTATCATTATATTTTTTCACATAAAATTTCTTATTAGATATTTCATTAACTTTGTACAGATGCTATGACTATAAAGAAAAAAATAGTAAAGGTAAAATTTTGAGATTTAATGTTTCTATTGTTAAAAAAAAGCATTAAAAAACTTACGATAATAGGTTCGTAAGATGTATTCAATTATATAATAGGTAGTAATAAACTACTAACTGATATAAGTATACTATGAAAAAATATGAATATAGTACAAAAAATATAAATACAGTGACATTTACAGTGACATTTGTGGTATACTTTTATTAGTACGAGGAATGATATAGGTAAAATTATTTGATGAAATAAAACCAGTATTTTTTATTGACAATAAAATGAATAATATATTAAATGATATAAATGTTAATGTAAGAACTATTAAAAGGAATTTTAAAATATTAATAGATAATTTAATAATTGAAAGAATTGGCTCTGACAAAGCAGGATATTGGCAAATACTAAAATAATTATTAAGCAGGATAAAGGAATTGATAGCACCATTATACTTAATGTCTTATAAATAAAGGATTTATAGTGCTATCATTTTTTATTTTACACTTGCAAAATTGAGTTAAAATATGGAAGAACTCTACCATACTTTCGATTTGTTCCTTTTAATTAAAAGGTTTGCAAGTTTCTATTTTGCTTCCAAATGTTGGATATATACCAGAAATGTTGGATGTTTTAATTTAGTAATAAAATTAACCAAAATGATGGTATAATTATATATAGAATTGACAGATAAATAGTAATTTGTTATTCAGAAATGTGGGTAAAAAGGAGCAATATAATGTATTCTAAAAATGAAGAGGAAATATTTAAAATTTTAAATAGTAATACCCGTGGATTAGATAGTAAAGAAACTGAGAAAAGATTAAAAGATTATGGACAAAATATTATTCTAAATAAAAAGAAAAAGGTTTGGATTTTAAGATTTTTAAAACAATTTAACGATACCATGATCATCATATTATTAGTAGTTGCACTACTTTTATATTTTTATGGATATTTTTATTCTCACGAGTATACTGATACTATTGTCATACTTTTTGTAGTTTTTATAAATGCTATTGTTGGATTTATACAAGAAGAAAAAGCTACTTTAGTATTAAGAGATTTAAAAAAATATGAAACCAGCACTTGTAAAGTTAAAAGAGATGATAAAATAATAGTAATAAATACTAAAGAATTAGTTCCAGGAGATATAATATATTTAGAATCCGGAGAAACTGTTCCTGCTGATATTAGAATACTTTCATGTGAAAGTTTAAAAGTAGATGAATCAGCGCTAACTGGAGAAAGTGTTCCAGTTCAAAAAAGTTCAGATGTTTTAAAAAATAACTTAATTCTTCAAGAACAAAAAAATATGTTATTTTTAGGAACAAGCATTACTAATGGAAAAGGTACTGGTATAGTTGTAAGTACAGGAAAAAATACTGAGATAGGTAAGATTGCATTATCACTAAATGAAATTGATAGAATAGAAACACCATTACAATTAAAAATAAAAGAACTTTCTAAAAAAATTACATTTATAGTATTTATTATTTTAATTTTTATATTTATTTTAGCTTTAATTAATAAATACACAATACTTGAAATTATAATGCTATGCTCATCACTTGCAGTGGCTGCTATTCCAGAGGGATTACCAACTGTAATTACAATAACATTATCCGTTGGAATATCTAATTTAGCAAAGAAGAGAACAGTAGTAAAACAAATACAAGCTGTAGAAACACTTGGAGCAATAGATATTATTTGTTCTGATAAGACAGGTACTATAACGCAAAATAAAATGACTGTTAAAGAAGAATATGTAATAGATAAGAATATGCTTAATTATATATGTGCTCTTTGTAATGATGGCCTTATTTATGAAGATAAATATGTAGGTGATCCTACAGAAACTTGTTTATATGAATATCTATATAATAAAAAAATCGATTCTCTTAAATTGAGAAAAAAATGCGAGAGAATATTAGATATACCTTTTGATAGTAATAGAAAGATGTTTACTACTTTAAATAAAATTGATAATGATGTATATATATTATGCAAAGGTAGTATGGATTCTTTAATTGAAAAAGTAAATCTATCTAAGATTGAAAAACAACAAATTTTAGATAAAGTTAAGAATTTTTCTAAAAATGCTTTAAGAATTTTAGGGTTTGCTTATAAAAAGTTAGATTATATACCAAAAGATATTAAAGAATTAGAAAAAGAGGAAAATGATTTATCTTTTGCTGGTATTTTAGGAATAATAGATCCACCAAGAGAAAGTGTTAAAAAAAGTGTCATTTTATGCAAAAATGCTGGTATTAGACCAATAATGATTACAGGAGATTCTATAGATACTGCAACTGCTATTGCAAAAAATGTTGGAATTATAGATAATGATAATGAAGCAATACTTGGAAGTGAACTTGATAAATATAGTGATGAAGAACTAAAAAATATCGTTAAAAGGTATTCCGTATATGCAAGAGTAAATCCAGTTCATAAAGAAAGAATTGTTTTTGCACTTCAAAATAGTGAAAAAATTGTAGCAATGACTGGAGATGGAGTAAATGATGCTCCTGCTATTAAAGATGCTCATGTTGGTATTGGAATGGGTATTACTGGTACTGATGTTACAAAGTCTGCATCAGACATAGTCTTGATGGACGATTCTTTTTCAACAATAGTTGTAGCAGTTGAAGAAGGAAGAAGAATATATAATAACATTAGAAATAATATTGTATTTTCATTATCAAGTAATTTTGCTGAAATATTTACTATTATTATAGGACTACTTACTAAAACAACAATTTTATTACCAATTTATATTTTATTTATTGATTTGGTAACTGATTCTATTCCTAGTATATGTTTATCTTTTGAAAAGAGTGAAGATAGCATAATGAATAAAAAACCAAGAGGCATTAATAAACCATTATTTACACCATTTATAAAATCATGTATCGCTTCTTCAGCTATCATTGAAACTATGTTTGTAGTTCTCACTTACTTTATTAGTTTAAAAATGTATGGGCAAGAAACAGCTATGTCTTTAGCACTTCTTTCAATGGTAGTACAGGAGATAGTTTATTCTATATCTTGTAGAAACTTGAAAGAGTCAGTTGTTAAACAGGGATTATTTTCTAATAAAGCAATGAACTACGGATTACTATTGATACTTTTAATTGAACTCATAGTGTTTGTTACACCTATCGGTAAATTAATAAGTATAACATCAATAGATATTAGTTTGATATTAATAGTATTCTTAATAAATTTTATGGCAATATTTATTTACGAATTAATTAAGCCATTTTTAGTAAAATGGTTTAAAGATTAGAATATATAAAGTAAGTATGTATTTGAAGTTATAATTACTACCTGACTTTATAAATAGTAATTTATTAGTTTATTATGTATTAGAAAATTGTACAAAACTGTCGTTATAGAGTATTTTCCAAAGGTAGACACCATGGCAAAAAAAGTAGAATCTTTTAGTAATCTTTGTATTCGGGTCTCATCAAATCTTTTCCAGAATGTCCAGCATCATTATAAACATCAACAATAT
>CAKOHL010000039.1 GCA_934085635.1 uncultured Bacilli bacterium
CTATCTAGAGAATGTTCAATGGATAATCTATTTACAAATTAAGAAAATGATGTAATAGTAATTAAAATAGTTTTGAGGTTTTGTTGTCAGTAGGATTGCTTGCACTATTTCTTATAGCGTTTTTGTTATATTATAAATATCTTGTACAAGAGAAAAGGTGTACTTCAAAAGTTAAGTGAGTAATAAAAATATACTTTAGCTAGTAGAGGTGAGAAAAATAGTAGTATTCATTTACCTGTGGTGTATTATGTTGTAAATGCTAAGAATTATAGAGTTGTAGGACCCGAGTATAAGGCATATAAAGCAATAACAAAGACAAGTCTATCTAATAAAAACGTTATGGAATATGAAGAGAATTAAAGTTTGTTCCTAGAAAAAATATTAATTGATGAATTATATATATTATTTAAATTAGTAATTTTTTTTATTTGTACAGTTCTATGTAAAACGCAAATGTGTTATAAAGGATAAATGAAAGCTTGTGGTATAATTTAATTATGTTATGGAGGTATGTGAGTGAAATATAAAGATTTTGAGTTTATGTTATCTGGAGTTTATAAGATGGAAAGAGGCGTGAAATTATATTCTTTAATTATTAAAAAAGATAACGAAGTAATGTATGAGAGTCCACACAAGTATAAAAATGAAAAGGAAGCATTTTCTTATGGAAAATTATTAATTAAAAGTATGATTAATGCTAATATAGATTTAAATAATGCTTTACCAATCGATTATGAAAAGATGGGGTACGATATAATAGCTAGTAAGAAATCAGTTAATAGTTATGATAAAGCAAAAGAAAATTTAAAAAAATGTGAAATTGTTAATAGTGTAATTATGGTATTATTATTTATTATCAATGTTGTTTTGCTGGTCAGTGTATTTTTTACAAATGTAGATTTTGAAGTTGAAATGATTGGAATACTTACTTGTGTTATGTCATTTATAATTTTGATAGTTCTTTATTTAAATGGTTTTGTTTATCCTGATGATGGTGTTGCTATGCCTGAAAAAGGAAGAAAAATCGTAACTATTGCTTGGTGGATTCAGTTACTTTTTGGAAATGGTCCTGCACCAAGTACTGTAATATTAGATGAGGATAGGAAATATTATAAAAACTGGAGTGCGCTTGTGCCTTTACTTATGGTTTTTCTTGAAGCATTAATAGGAGGTTTAAGTATTGATATTAATGAGCTATTTAAAATTTTCTATCTCGTTAAAATGGTTTTATGGCTTGTAATTGCATTATTTTCACATGTTTGGACTAAGAATAAAAAATTTATTAAACTACAAGATGAGGGATTTGGTTATATTAGAAAATAAATATAATTGTTAAAATACTAATAACAGGCTGTTATTGGTATTTTTTATGTAAAACTTGACTTTTTATATAAAAGGTGTATAATATATTGTACTGAATGGGGGGTATGTAAGATGAAAGAAAAATACTTACGAATGGTTTTTAATGAATTTATGTGTGCTTATGGAATAAATGATACATTTGATAACTTTGATAAATATGTAAATTTATTTTCTCAGTGGGTTAATGATAAAAAAAAGGCATCAGAAAGTTATGTTAAATTATTTGAGTATATGAGAAGGAGTAATGGAACGCAACCTAGTGTTATAGTAGAATTTAATAAAGGTAAATATGATACAACTACTGTTGCTATGAGTACTTTGACACCACACCGTGCTGTTATGGTTACACCATATGCTGGTGTTGCGACTCCAGATGGAATAGAAAGCTATAGTGGAAAAATATCTGCGGTGAAGAATGATGTTTTTATTAGTTATGATAATAAGGAAGATGAATTAAAGGCACCAAATTGTGCTCCTGTGAGTAATGATCAAGTAGATGTTATGATGACTCAAATGCCAATTCCTTCTAGGGGAAGTTTACTTTTAGGACTATTAAATGCAAAGAAAACTGTTGTAATTGGTACTTATGGTTTAACTCAAGATAAAGATAAAGAGTTAAATATAAAAATAATAAGAACATTATCTAAATTATTTAAGGATAAATTTAAAGAAGTGGAATTTTGCTCTGAAACTTTAAATGGTGCTTATTTATCTATGTTAAAAGCTGAACCTGATGTTAACGTTTTACATAGTGAATTATCTAGACATTAATTATAATTACTAATTGTTAAAAATTCTTTGTTGTTGGAGGCTTACTATGAAAAATTATACAATTATTGATAATGATTATTTTGAGTTTTTAATTCCGAAAAAGTTAATTGATTATGGGAAAGAGGTTTTGAAGTATTCAACAGCTAAGTTAAAAGAATTTTTAACGTTTTTTAATGAAAAAAAATTTACTGGAAAAATTAAAGGTTCTTTCTTGATAAGTAGAGAGGATTTTATTAGCAGAATTAGAGAAGTTACTTTTGATGAAGTAATGCTACCACCTGAATGGGCTACTGGAAGTTTTTATGGAGGAGAAGTTCAAATTTTAATTGATGTGAATAATCCTTATGATAAATTTACCACTCTTTCACACGAAAGTTTTCATATAATGTTTTCAAAATTTGTATATGAAAAAAATAACTTTGAGAGAGTAGTGTGGCTGGATGAGGCACTTGCTAATAACTTTGATGGTACAACAGAGAAATTAATTAAAAACAATACTTTTAAAAATTTAATTAGTGAATTAATTCATAATGATAAATTGCCTAAAATGAGTGACTTATCTTTTGAAAAAGGGAATATTGTTACGAAAGAATATAATGGATATGATTTGTTTAAAGTTGTAGGAAGGTATTTAATCGAAACGAAAAAAGATTTATTAACTTATATCAATGATATGGATAAAGTTATAAAAGATGGTGATAAAATTCTAGAAGATAGTTTAAATTATTTTATGATAAAATACAATATAGTGTAATTTTTAGGAAAGTGGGGATTAAAAATGAATGAAAAAGTTAATTTGAATCCTATTAGAATGATAAGGATTTCAAAGGATTTAACTAAAAGTGAACTTGCTGAATATTTTAAGGTATCAAGTACGTTTATGGGTTTAGTTGAAAATGGAAAGAGAAAGTTTAAAATACAAGTGTTAAAGTATGGATTAGATAATTTAGGGATAAGTTTGGAAGACTATCATACTCTTGTGGAGTTTAGTGAATTTTTATCTAATCAAGATTTATCAGATAATACTAAGTATAGATTTATGCTTATGAAAACGATTGGTGTTATTAATCCTGATTTAAAAGCCGAGTCTGATGCTTTTCTTGATAAAAAAATATTATAAAAGAAATTATAGAAGAAAATAAAAAATGGAATTTTTTGAAATTCTATTTTTTTGTGATTATTTCTATAAGTTTTTTAGTACTAAAACTTGGAATATTATTTTTTGATAATGCAATACCTATATATTTTTCAGGTATTTTTTCTTTTATGTTTAATTCAAATAGCTTTTTATTTTTTAAAGAATCTTCAATATAGTTTTTTGTTGTAAAACCAATTCCAAAACCTATTTTTGTAAATTCTGCAATTAGAGATTGGCTTGCTAGTTCAATTTCTGGTTTAAATACTAGTTGATGTTCTTTAGCAAAGTTATCTATAAATGTTCTTGTGTTTGACCCTTTTGCTTGCAGAATTAATGGATAGTTATTTAATTCACTTAAACTTAAAACTTTATTAGCTAAGTGTTTATACTTTTCTCCTACGATGAAGCAATCATATAATTTTTTACATTTTATTATTTTTATATCATTATTATAATTATTTTGATATATATTTAGAAACACTATGTCTAATAGACCATTTTTTAATTTTTCTATTAATTTTGAAGTTATGTTAGTTTGAATTTCTATATTTATTTTAGGGTATAGTTTATGAAATTCTTCTAGATATGGTAATAAAAATTCTTTTGTTAAAGTTGTGTTTATTCCTATTTTAATTAATCCTGTTTCTAAGTTAATCAAATCTGTAAATTTATTTTCTGCATTGTTTATATATTCAATAGCGCTTTTTATGTATGTGTAAAATTCTTTTCCTTCTTCTGTTAGGACAACTCCTTTTTTAGTACGTACAAAAAGAGGACCACCTAGTTGTTCTTCTAAGTTTTTAATTGATTTACTAATAGCTGGCTGCGATATGTTTAATTCTTCGCTTGCTTTTGTAATGTTTGAGTAGTTTGCGACGACATAAAATATTCTATAAAGTTCAAAATTTATATTCATAAATATAACCTCCAGTTATGATAAACATAATATATATGTATTTTAATTATATCAATAATTGTTATATAATACAAGTAGATTGAGGAAAAGGAGGCTTATGCTTACTCACTTTTGGACTGAAGAGGATAAAAAGCACTATTTAGATGAGGCAAAAAGTGTTTTTGATAATGTAATTATAGCAGAAGAAAATAAAAAATTATTGTTAAGGAGGTAAATGTTATGTGTTATGAAAATGAAGGCTATGAAATAAGTCTTGCTCTTAAGACTTTGGATAAAATTTATTATGAAAGAATTATTAGACCTTATAAGTCTAGTGAGAAAATAATTGATATGTATACTTTTAGTAAATATTCAGGTGGGGATTTGTCTCCATACGAATTAATAAGACTTGCAATAGAACAAAAGGTTAAAACTCTTGCTATTACGGATTATAATACTATAGAAGGGGTAAAAAATATTAATAGAAATGATGAACTTATTATAGATAGTGGGATAGAAATTATTAATGCTGTTATGCTCTCGGGCAAAAGTGATTTGGGAATGATAAATATATTAGGTTATGGTATAGATATAAATAATAAGAATCTTAATATTAAAATGAGTAAATTAAAAGATAATAATATAAATTTAATTTTATCAGTATTAGAAGAAATTAAAAAAGAATATAGTATTAGATTTTGTTATGAAGATATTAAAAAAATAATTAATGCTAATCATAATTTAGGTATTTTAGATATAGCTAGACTCTTTATTAAGTATGGTTATATAAATAAAATAAATACAGAAATTCTTAATTATTTAAGCAGTATATTTAATAAAGTTAGACATTTAAATAAAGGTTTAACTTATCAGGAATGTATAGAGTTAATTGTAAATAGTGGGGGTATACCTGTTTTGTATCCTAAAATATTAAATATTTCAAAAAAAGAATCTTTAGTACTTTTAAGAGAGATGATTGGTTTAGGATTAAAAGGTATTATGGTATATCAATCTAATTATTCACAGGAAGAAATTGAATACTATTTAGAAATAGCTACTAAATATAATTTATTAATAAGTGGTGGAAGTGGCTTTCATAGTGAGATATTTAGTGAAGGGGTAAAAGTGGGTACTGGTAAAAATAACAATATAAATATTAAAAATTTATCTTTACTTAATGAGTTACATAAAAAAAGTAATTAATGCTGTAATTACTTAGTTTTTCTTAATACATTTCTATCTCTTAGTTTTTCAAATAATTCTAATGAACCTATTATTACTCCATTTTCAATTTCATATACAACTTTATTTTCTTCATCTTTAATTAATCTAATTTTTTCATTGGTTTTAAGTTCTATATAACCTTTTCCAAAACAATAGTCACACAAGCTTTCTGATTTTCTCCTTTTATTTTTGTAAACTCCTGTTCCATTACAAGAATTACAAGTACATTTAATTTCATTTACAATATTTAAATCCTTTAAAAACATAATACTACCTCACTTAAAGTAAGATAAGTTTATCATATAAAAGAATTTTTTGTCAATCAAAATACTTCTCGACCTTTAGTTTAGTTATTTCAACTTATAAGATATATTCTTTTTTTAACAGTTATTATATGATTTATTTGAAAGGAGAAGAAAATGAAAAAGAAAATATTTTTTGTTTTAAGTTTAATTTTGTGTTTAGTACTTGGTGGCGTATTTAGTTATTTTACTTTTAGTAAAACTGAAAAAATAAACGAATTACCTAAGCAAGAAAAATCTGAGGGATTAAGAGGAGTCTATGATATCGATAAAAATATAAATGAACTTACTATAGATAACTATTTGGATAGAAGTGATGTAGTTTATAGAGATGTCAGAATGCTTGAAGATACGGCTACTTGGGAGAATAAAGGTGGAGAAAGAGATTTAACTGGTTTTGTTAGAGGCTTTGAAGTAATACCTTATGCATATTTGACTGAGTTTCCTAAGGAGTATGTAGATCAAAAGAAATCAGAAAATGTAACTGGTTTATATAAGGGTAAGACATTATTTAGATTAGATGAGAATGGTAATTATGTATCTAATTATGAAGAGTCTATGGAAATACTAGAATATATTTTTCCAAAAGATAAATACATTTTTATAATGTGCGGTGCTGGAGGGTACGCAAACTTTACTAAACAAATGCTAGTTAGTCTTGGATGGGATAAATCTAAAATATATAATGTTGGTGGATATTGGAATTATTCTGGTAAAAATAGTATAAGTACTAAAGTTCAAGGTGAGAATAAGTGTGATTTTTCTAAAGTAGCATATCATAATATTGATTTTTCTAGATTAACTGAAATTAAATAAATAAAAAAACTATTAACAAAATTTAATGTTAATAGTTTTTTTATAAGTTATAGAGTTTAGATTAATCATTATTAAACATTCTTTCTTGCATATTATCTGAGTTATCTAAATACATTTTGTAAAGTTTATAAATTTCTGTGTCTTTGTAACTTACTTCTTTAAAGTTATCATTTAAATCTAAAATCTTACCATTTCTATAACTTATCAAAATAGGCGAGTGAGTTGATATTATAAATTGACTTCCTTTTTTAACAAGTTCATCTATAAGACATAAAAGGGATAATTGTCTTTGAATGGATAATGCTGCTTCAGGTTCATCTAAAATATATATACCATTTTCGGTAAATCTGTTTTGTACAAGTTTTAAAAAGGCTTCTCCGTGTGAACACTCGTGTAAGTTACCTCCGTATGATTTAAATAAAGAGTGAAATTTATCTTCTTTAACAAGTCTTTCTACTTCAGTCGAGAAATTATAAAAACTTTCTGCTCTTAAAAAGAATTTAGTTTTGGGTTTATTCTTAGTGATTATTTTTAAATATTCAGACAAACTAGATGTGGTATCTTTAGTTTCATAAATAAAATTTTGTGTTCCACCTTCTTTAGGTAAACCTAAATTAATAGCAATTGCTTCAATAAAAGTTGACTTTCCTATACCATTTTCACCAATAAAAAATGTAACTGGAGAAGTAAGTTTCAATTTGTTAAAATTTTTAACTGCAGGTATGCTAAAAGGATAATTGTCATAATTATCAATCATATCTCTGTTCAAAATTATTTCACTAATAATAAGTTTACTATCCATAATACCTTCTTTCTAGAAATATATTAACATTAAAAAATTAAAAAATCTATATTATTAAATTAAATTGTGGTATAGTTTAGTAGGAGTGTAGTTATGAAAATAAATAATCCTAAAATAGCAAATTATGAAATGTCTTCATTTAATGAATGCATTATAAATAATGAATTTAACAAAGTTTTAATAAATGAAAATAGTAATGACTTTTTAGACTTAACTGAATATACATTAGATGAGTGTATTTTTGAAAATATTAATTTTACAAATATAAATATTAATGATTTAGGACTTATGGATGTAATATTTAGAAATTGTGATTTATCTAATAAACATTTTAATAACACTTTTTTAACGAGAGTAATTTTTGAAAATTGTAAGTTAGTTGGATTAACATTTATAGATAGTTCACTTAAAGATATAAAAGTTATTAATTCAAATTGTAAATATATAAATTTTGGAGGGACTAATGTGGTGAATTTTGAAGCGAGAACTAGTGACTTAACCGAGGGTTCTTTTAACGAAAGCGTATTAAAAAATACTATTTTAAATAATGTGAATTTTACTAAAGCAAGTTTTTTAAATACTAATTTAAAAGATGTAGATTTTAGTACATCTATTATTGAAAATATATCTTTTGACATTAAGAGTCTTAATGGAATTATAATTAATAAATATGACGCTTCTAATATAGTAGGCGCTTTTAATGTGAAAGTGATTTGACTCAACCTATAGTTTAGTTTATTCAACTAAAGTTCTATATTATTTATTTACAATATATATTATGATTTATTCGAGGAGGGAAAAGAGATATGAAAAAGAAAATTATTTTAATTTTAAGTTTAATCTTATGTTTGGTAATAGGAGGGACTATAAGCTATTTTGTTTTTAGAAATACTAATAGTAAAAAGTATTTACCTGATAATTTGCCACTTCCAGAAGTTACTGGTGGAGAAAGAGGGATGCTTGGAATAGATAAAAATGTTAATGAGGAGACTTTAGATAATTACTTAGGATATGAAGGTATAGTTTACAGAGATATGAGAATGCTTAAAGATCCTGGTAATTATGAGGCTATCGGTGGAGACTCTTATCTTTCAGGATTTGTTAAAGGTTTTGAAGTTGTACCTTATCCACTTTTAACTGAGGTTAAAGGATTACCTGAAGCTGTTGGAGATAGTTATAAAGGAAAAACATTATTTAGTGTAGATAAAAATGGAAACTATGTTGCTAATTATAAAGAATCTATGGAATATTTAGAATATTATTTTCCGAAAGACAAAGTCATCTTCCTAATGTGTGGTGGAGGAGGTTATGCTGGTATGACTAAAAACCTTCTTGTATCACTCGGATGGGATGAAAATAAAATTTATGATGTTGGTGGTTATTGGTTCTATAATGGTAAAAATAATGTAGAAGTTAAGCAAACAAAAAATGGTAAAGTTACATATGATTTCTGGAAAGTAACTTATCACGATATTGATTTTGATAGTTTGACAGAGGTTAAATAAATGAAAAAAGTATTTGGTTTATTAATCATACTTTTTATGGTAACTGGTTGCTTTAATAATAAAATTAATCAAAATGATGGAATAGAAAGAATTCATTTAACAGATAGTTATTATAATAAAGGTGAATTTATTGAAGTAAATGATTTAACTAATTTAGATAATGATACTTATGTAGTATTCGCATATAATAATTTTTGTAATTTTAGTGTTCCTTGTGATAAGATTTTTGAAAGTTTTATGACAAAGTATGATATTGATTTTATTAAGATACCTTTTGATAAATTTAAAGAAACTTATTTATATAATGAAGTGAAATATGCTCCAAGTATTATCGTTGTAAGTGAAGGGAAAGTAATTGCTTATTTAGACGCTAATAAGGATGAAGATTTAGATAAATATCAAGATGAAAAAGCATTTGAAAAGTGGCTTAATAATTATATTTATTTTACTAAGAAAAATTAAAATTTAGTACTTAGATTAATTCTAGGTATTTTTATTTACTTTTATTTTTTTAAATTATTTGATAGAATGAATTAGGAGAGTGATTTTATGAGGCTACTTGCAAGTGATTATGATGATACTTTTTATTTGAGTGATGAGGGTATTAAAAATAATATTTTAAAAGTTAAAGGGTTTATGAAAAATAATATTTTTGTAATTGCTACAGGTAGAAGTTATCAAGAGTTTATAAAGAAAGATAAAATTTATCATATTCCTTATAATTATCTAATTATTAATCACGGGACTACTATTTTAAAGAATAATAAAATTATATATAGTAAATATATTGATGAAAATATTTTAAAAGATTTGATAAATGATTTAAAGGTGGATAAGTGTGAATATTGCAGTTTTAGTAGTGAAAGTGATTTTGATACTAATGTGCTACCTAATAAAACTAATAAGATAAGAATTAAGTATTTTGATAAAGGGTTTGCAAAAAATATGAATGATCTTGTTAATGAAAAGTATTCTGATTATGTAAAATGTTATTATGTTTCAAAAGGATATGCTTTGGAAATAGTAAATAGAGTAGTTGACAAAAGCACGGCAATTGATTTTATAAGAAATCTTGAAGGTATTAATAAGAGTGATGTTTTTGCAGTTGGAGATGGTGTTACCGACATGGGAATGCTTACTCTATTTAATGGCTATAAAATGAAAAATTCTGTTTATGAAATTAAGGATCTCGAAGTTTGTGAAGTAGATTCGGTCAGTGAATTAATAGATATGATATTAAAGTAATATTGCTTACCTAAGAAAGGTACTATACTTAAAAAGGCAAAAGTGCTATAATTATCTAGGAAGTTTCCTAGATATTGCCTCGTGGCCAAGTGGTAA